>CAZBIR010000082.1:0-8012 GCA_964491035.1 uncultured Sulfuricurvum sp. | reverse complement strand
GCCAAAAAACGATGACATCTTTCCTCTTCACGAGGACGATCTCAAAGAGTTTTAAGCGGTAATATCGGCAAAAAATTATTTTTTGCTACAATTGCATATTATTACGTCGATTCGGGAGTCCAGGTGCCCTTTGAAAAGGTGAACAATTGCTGAGCAACCAGTATCAGGTGATCGATACCCTGCACGAAAACGTCTCGACCGTCGTTTACCGTGCGCGCAAAATCGGGGAGTCCCAGAGCGTCATCGTCAAAATGCTCCGCCCCGGGGAGATCACCGAGCACCGGATCGCCCAGTTCATGAACGAGCAGCAGGTCCTTTCGCTGCTGCGTTCGGAGCGGATCAGCCGGTTGGTGGACGTGGTTGCGGCCCCTTCGGAGTATCTGCACGTGTTCGAAGACATCGGGGGAAGCTCGCTGTATGATCAGCTCCTTACCCGCCGCTTCCCCCTGTCCGAGGCTCTGGGAATCGCCCTGAAAATTGCCGAAACGCTTCGCTACCTCCATCAAAAGCATATCATCCACGCCGATATCAATCCCAAAAACATCATTTACAATGCCCAGACGCAGGGGCTCCAGATCATCGATTTCGGTTTTTCGCTGATCGACAACCATTTCCGCTACAATAGCGAACACGACGTCGGAACCTCCGGAAACCTGATGTATATGTCCCCCGAACAGACGGGGAGGACCAAGCAGAAAATTGATCGCCGCAGCGATTTTTACAGTTTCGGGATGAGCCTGTACCACCTCTTTTCGGGGCGCTCCCCTTTCGAGGCCAAAGACCGGTTCGAACTGATCCACAAACAAATCGCCCTCCATCCGGCGCGGCTTGAAGAGATCCTTCCGGGATTCCCCCCGGTACTGATGCGGATCATCGACCGGCTGATCGAGAAAAAACCCGAAAACCGCTACCAAAGCGACGAAGCGATCATATTCGATCTCAAGCGCTCCCTCTCGAATCTCACCCCCGCCGGATCCATCGCCGAGTTCGAGGTCGCCACCCGCGACCGCCCGGTCATGGCGATCGGCGAGCGTCTCTTCGGGCGGAGCCGCGAAGTGGCCCTTCTCAAGGAAGCGGCCCGTTCCATCGCCTCGGGAAAACCCGTGCGGCTGATCGTTTCGGGTCGCCCGGGAGTCGGTAAAAGCCGCCTGATCGAGGAATTCCTGACGTTTCTCAATACGGGGGGTAACCGTATCATCCGGGGAAAATTCGAGGAGTACAAGTCCACGCAGCCCTACCTGATGTTCCGGCAGATGTTCATGCAGCTCTCGGGCGTTTTACTACGGCAGCGAAGCATGGAAGGCCCGGTACGCCTCGAAGAGCGCAGTGCCCGCGCGCTGGGGTATTTTTTCCCCGAACTGCGTGATGCCGTTCCGTACAAAAACCCGGCCAAAGCGGGGGAAGACGTTCACCACAATCTCCCCTACGCCGCTCAGCAGCTGTTCGCCCAAAGCGCCACGGCAAAATCGCCGCTGGTGCTGTTTCTGGACGACCTGCAATGGGCCGATCCCGCATCCGTCGAGCTGATCGAAAAAGCGCTGCTGGGTTCCGACATTCCCCATCTGCATCTCATCATCAGCTGTCGCGACAACGAAATCGGATCCAATCCCCCCGCCGAAGCGCTGATGCGGAAACTGCGCGAGGGGGGGACACAGCGTCCTTACGTCTTTGACCTCTCAGCCCTCGAAGAGGACGATCTGAGCGAAATGATCGCGAGCGTGCTGGGGGAGAACGTCAGCCGCATCGAATCCCTCGCGGCGCTTGTCCACAAAAAAACGCTGGGGAACCCTTTTTACGTCAAAACCTTTATCGAAGGGCTCATCGATGCGGGGAAACTGGCCTATCTCAACGGCCGCTGGCGTTTTGATCTCGAACGGATCCGAAGCTACGGCGCCGATATCGACGTAGGCGATCTGATCGGCAGCCGCTACGCCCGGCTGGTAGAAGAGGAGAAAACCGCGCTGTGCACCCTGGCGCTGCTGGGGAGCCGGTTCGCCCTGGAACTGGCCGAAGAGGTGTTTGCGGCGCTGGGTCTTGGCGCACCGATGATCGAAACCCTCGAGTCCAGAGGATTTGTCGAGCTGTACGGCAACGAGTACCATTTCGTCCACGACATCGTCTTGCACCATATCGTCGACGAGATGCCCCCCGAGCTGCGTGAGCGGCTGCACCGCCAGATCGGAGAAGTCCTTTACCGGGCGTACGAGGCGCAACGCTATTCGGACGTGGTCGGGATCGTTTCGCATCTCAATCACGGCTGCCGCTACGGCGGAAGGGACAAACGGATCTGTCGACTGAACCTGCGGGCGCTGGAGCAGATGCTCCAGAGCGGATCGTACGCGGCCGCACTCCGCCATCTGCGCTGGATGGAGTCGCAGGGGGCCGAGGGGGTATTCGGTGCCAGCCGCACCGAAACCTTTGCTTACGGCAGCGCCAAAACCAAGACCCTCTATCTCAACGCCCTCCACGACGAAGCGTACGTTGCGATCGAGCACCTGATCGGATTCAGCCGCAACGTTTCGGAAAAACTGGTCTGCTTTTCGCTCTACAAAAATCTGTGCGTAACGCGGGGAGAGGGATTTGCGGGACTGGTCGGATTCGGCAATGCGCTTTTGGGCAGCATGGGCGTTCTTGCCCCCGTTTCCGGTGACGAGATCGCGCGCGAAGTGCTCCGGCTCCGCGACACGCTCGATTCCCATCCCCTCGGCGAAAACCCCGAGGGGATCGTCCGGTTGCGCCGGATGCGCAGTCGTGAACGGGAGCGGATCGTTGGCTTGCTTGTCGATTACTGGGAAGCGGCGTATTATCTCGCCGATATAGCGCTGATGGAATGGGCCTATATGAGCATCATCGACTCCTCGTTCCGCTACGGCAATACGAGCGGATCGTCGTTCGGGTACGTCCTCTACGGCGCGCGGATGGTTTCCGAACACCGCTTCCGGCACGGTTATCGCTTCGGTGAGGCGGCGCTGAAGCTCAACCGCCGTTTCGGCGATGAAACGATGCTCCCCAAAGTCCACAATTTCATGGCCAACTTTATCAGTCCCTATACCCGCGGTTTTGGCGAGAACCTTCCTCTCTACCGAAAAAGCCTCCACCAAAGCCGGGTGAACGGCGATATCGTTTTCGGGACATGGGCCAATTTCCTGATGCACCTGAGCGGCTATTTCTCGGGGACGTCGCTGGAGGTCCTGCGCGGCGAGCTCCGGGAACAGAGCGACTTTCTCCTCGCCTCGGGCGACCGGAAGATGATCGCGATTTACGACGTCCTGCACTACACGATTGATGCCCTGCAGGGGAAAGCCGATCCCCTTGACGAGGCGGAATACCTCGCGCTGTGGGAAGCCGAATCGTTTTACCCCGGCCTCGCGTGGTACGGTATTCTCAAAGCCCAGAGCTGCTGGATCGAGGGGAAAAACGACAAAGCCCTGGAATATCTGAACCGCTACGTCCGCACCGACGCCAACGAAGTGATCATGTTCCCAAAACTGCGGCTTCACCCCCTGCGCGCGCTGCTGCTGCTGGCCAAAACGGCTCCGCTCACCCCGCAGGAGGAGCAGACGCTGCGGGACGATCTGGCTGAATGCGACGCCTTTGCACACGCTGCCCCAGCGCAGTTTCGATTCTGGAAACTCCTGATCCGCGCCGAACAAAGCCGCGGCGTACAAAATCACTGGGATGTGGCCAAACATTACGACCGGGCGCTGCGCGAAGCGCGCAAGAGCAACATCCCTTTTTACATGGCGGCGGCGGGGCTGTGCGCGGGGCGCTACTGGAGCGCGCTGCGGTTTGAGGATATGAGCCGGTTTTATTTCAGTGAAGCTGCGGCGGGACTTAACCAGTGGGGAGCGTACGAAGCCGCGGGGGGGCTGCGATCGCTCATCGCTTCGGTGCCTTCTGTTCCCTCCCTGCCGGAGGGGGAGGACTCCTCTTCCAGCAGCTCGCTGCTCAAAGCCGAACCGACCAATTACCGCAGCCTGCTTAAAGCGTTTTACGCCCTCTCCCAGGTGATGGAGAAAAAAGACCTTCTACAGACCCTGATGCAGATCATCCTCGAAAACGCGACGGCGAGCAAAGCGGTACTGCTCCTCGAAGAGGGGGGACACTACTACACGGTCGCCGGGATCCATTTTGAAAGCGGCGGGATCGAGCTGATGAACGTACCGCTCCCGGAGACGCCGTTTCTGCCGCACCACCTGATCACCCATACGATCACGACGGGGCACAGGGTGAGTCTGAACAACCCCGCCCAGAGCGGAAAATTCCAGTACGACGATTATTTCCGCCATCATTCCCCCGCCTCGTGTATGGCCATCCCCGCCTCGGTGGAGGGGAACGTACGGGGGGTCCTTTATCTCGAAAACGAAGAGGTTTCGACCCCGCTTAGCCCCGATACGGTACAGACGCTGCGACTGATGCTGGCGCAGGCGGCGATCATCTACCGCAAGGCGTCGTTGTACGAAACGCTCAAATCCAACGAGGAGAGCCTCAAAAAAGCGCAGCAGATTTCCCACATCGGGAGCTGGCATTACGACAACGCCACCGGAAAAGTGACCTGGTCGGAAGAGACCTACCGGATTTACGAGCTTGAGCCGTTCAGTGTCCCGGTTGAGGGGGAGTGGATGCTTCATCAGGTTCATCCGGGCGACCTGGAGACGGTGATGAGCGCCCGGGAGATGGTACTGGGCGGCCACCCGTTTTGCGAGGTGATCAACCGGATTATCACCGCGCGGGGGAATGTCCGCATCGTCCGGCAGCGGGCCGAAGTGTACTGGGAAAACGATTTCCAGAAGCTCTCGGGGACGATCCAGGACATTACCGAATCCAAGCGGGCCGAAGAGATGATCGACCGGCTCTCGCAGGTGGTGAACCAGACGCCGTTTTCGACGATCATCACCGACAAACACGGAGTCATCGAATACGTCAACAACCAGGCCCAGAAGCTGACGGGCTATTTTCAGTACGAACTGATCGGACAGAAAATGAGCCTTTTTCATTCGGGGCGGCATAACGCCGATTTTTACGCCGGGCTGTGGGATACGATCACGACACGACGCGCGATCTGGCGCGGCACGATCGTCAACCGGATGAAAAACGGCACGCTACGTGACTGCGCCTCGACGATTTTCCCTGTCTTTAACGCCCAGAACGAGATTTCGAGCTTCGTCACGATCCAGGACGACGTCACCGAGCGCAACATGAAAGACCGCCTTTTCCTGATGCAGACGCGACAGGCGCAGATGGGGGAGATGCTCAGCATGATCGCCCACCAGTGGCGTCAGCCGCTGGCAATCATGAGCGCCCTGATGAACCGCCAGAAAATCAACATTCTCCTTGAACAATCCACGCTGGAGGAGATTTCGCACAGTTTTGACGAGATCGAGGTACAGGTGCAGCACCTCTCCCGCACCATCACCGATTTCAAGGATTTCTTCCGCCCCGACAAACAGACGGTCATGACCCGCTCGTCGGTAATCGTGGCCAAGGCGCTCGATCTGATCGAACATTCGCTGATGATGAAAAACATACGGGTCGAAAAAGTCCATCTAAACGATGCCGAATACATGACCTACGAAAGCGAGCTGGTTCAGGTCATCCTCAACCTCCTCAAAAACGCGCAGGATGCGTTCGAGGAGCGGGGAACCCCGGACCCGCGTATCCTGATCCGGACCGACCAGTGGGGCGGCGAAGCGGTCATTACCGTCGAAGACAACGCGGGGGGGATCCCTGTGGACATCCTGGATACGCTGTTTGATCCCTACGTCTCGACGAAGAGCGAGAGCCACGGCACCGGGCTGGGACTTTACATGAGCCGGACCATCGTCAATGAACACTGCCAGGGGCATATCGACGTGGCCAACACCGCCTCGGGAGCGCGCTTCACGCTCCGTTTTCCGACGCGCATTCTGACCAATAGCTGAAATTATTTTCTGTTTAATACTACGATTGGAAAAAATCGGCTATCATACCTCTACCTGTCAGGATCCGTCCCTCCCGACCGGGCCGAGTTTGAAGTTTTTGAAATCGAATTGTAATTTTCCGTCGATACATTTCGCGCTGTGATTGTTTTATGATTTTTATCCCATAAGATACTCCTATCAAAACAGCGACAGTTGGTAAAACATGAATACTTTAAGACTCCTGATCGTCGATGATGTCGAAGTCAACCGCCTGACGCTTGCTTCCGTATGCCGGAAACTCGAAGGATTCGAGATCCGCGAAGCGTGCGACGGTCTTGATGCGATCGCCGTGGCCGAAGCATGGCATCCCCACATCATCCTGATGGATGTCCTGATGCCCAACCTGGACGGGATCGAAGCGTCCAAACGGATTAAAAGCCGTTTCCCCGACACGATCATCATCGTTCTCACCGCCGTCATCGATCCGCAGATGGAGGAGAACATCTCTTCGATCGGCGTCGCCGCCTACGTGCACAAACCGATCGATCCGGACCTGATCCGCTACAAGCTGCGCAGCTTCGCGGCACTGCTGCGTTCCAAAGAGGGGGATTACGCCAAACTCTCGGCCAAAGAGGCCCTCAACCCCTTTTCCGGCGACGTCCGCCATTTCAAGACCATTTTCGACATCCGCGATCCCGAGGGGATGATGGATTTCGGGATCTGGATCCTCTCGCGCTGCGAAGACGCCGGATGCGGCAAGGTCGATCCGATGATCGAACTCTTTTACGAGCTGATGCGTCGCGGAGTACGCGAGGCCGAGCCCCTCTCGATCATTATCGAAGAGAGCTTCGAAGAGATTTTCGTCACGATGAAGTTCGACCGCGAGATCATTCTGAGCTCCAGGGCGACCGAACTGGTCGCGGACCTCGAAGAGCACTGCATCATCCGGCACAACATCGTCTGCGTCCGTCTCGAAATCGCCGCACTCCCGGCTGCGGCAAAACCGGTCGCAGCCTCTTCCCCGGCCCCTTTGGAAAAGCCGGTCGTACCCGTCGTGAGCGTCGTCGAACAAGTCGTCGAAACGTTTATCGAAGAGGTGGTTGAAACCACCGTCGAAAAAGAGGTGCGGATCGTCGAAACACAGGAAAAAGTGCTGCTGCGCCAGAGCTTCACCGAGAAAACCTCCGCGATCGAGTACGTCCGCGACATCGGCGGCGACGTCCTCGACGAGATCCGCGACCTCGAAAGCCTCGACGCCGAATGGATCGAGAAACTGCACATCCTCGAATCGGATCCGGGGATCGACAAGCTGCGCGATTTTGCCGACGGGGTGCTGGGGGTGTACGTCCGCGCGATCAACAACCTCTTCGAGTTTACCGCGCTGGCATACGCCCTTTCATCACTGGGGGCGTTTCTCAAGGAGAACGCACCGTCGATTATGGCCGATCCCAAAAAACTGAAAACGCTCGTGATGCTCCTCGAACATCTGGGGGAAGATCTGAGCTCATGGCGGGAACATATCTTTTCCCTGCAGGATACCGCCGACATCCACTACCTCGACAGCTCGTTTTTCAGCTCGTGCATGCAGATCGAGGGAATCATCACGGACAAGGAGGTCGCCACCGACGATGATAACGATTTTGAATTCTTTTAAACATATCCAAGGAGGAAACAGTTAAATGGCAAAAAGAGTATTGATGGTGGATGATTCGCGTGCGGTTATCGCTACCGCGGAACTGGCACTGGAAGGGTTGATCGGCAGCGGCGCGATCGAGTTCAAAGCCTATCTCAACCCGATGGAGCTTTTGGGAAACCTGCAAAACGGGAGCGAAAATTTCGACCTGTTGATCAGTGACGTCAACATGCCCGAACTCAACGGGATCGAACTCGCCCGTCAGATCAAGAGCGACGAACGGTACAAAACCAAGCCGATCATCATCCTCACGACCGAGAGTTCGGATGAGATGAAAATGGCGGGGAAAGAGGCCGGCGTCACCGGGTGGATGGTGAAACCGTTCAGCGAGGAGAAACTGGTCAAGACGCTGAAAATGATACTGGGAGTCTGAGATGGAACAGAGCACGGGACAGAGTCGGCGGGAGCGTTATCTGACG
>CAZBIR010000081.1:0-8047 GCA_964491035.1 uncultured Sulfuricurvum sp. | reverse complement strand
GCAGCTCCAAAGTCTACCTCGCCAACTCCGCCGTCGCCGCCGCTTCGGCGATCACAGGCGTCATCACCGACCCTGCAGCCGTTATCGGCTAAAGCATTTATCGATACCGCTCTTCGATCCCCACAAGGGTTCGGTAGAGTTTCGCCCCCTCCTCATTCTCCCCTTTTTCATACACCTTTTTCCCATCATGGGCGAAAAACGTCAGTTCGAGCGGGGCATTGTCATTTCCGGATGCGAGCACGGCGATATCGTCGGGCGATATCGTAAAGCTCGACAACACTTTTTTGGTCATGAAATCGATCTGCGGGTAGGCAGCATAAACCAGTTCACTGCACACGATCGTTTCGGTCGTATTGACATTGAAATCAAAATCATATTTTTTCCCGAAATGACTGAGCGCCAGATCCAAAGAAGTGCGCATTGCATCCGGAGAGAGGCGATGGGGGCGCAATACGGCCACGTCATCGATATTCATAAACTGCCCGATCGGATTTAGAACCACCCCTTCGCGCAACGCTTCGAGGATCACTTTGCCCTCTTTGATCTCATCGATATGACGACGGACGAACGGGGTGTCGAGCGCTCCCATATCTCGGAGCTGTTCATAAGTGCCGATGTAGATCGCCGCATGCCCGAAATGTCCGGGGATCGTTTTGTCAGTCAGGGCAAACGGGGTTTTTTCGAGGAGAATATCTCCCGGTTTCAGATGTGACGAGAATTCCGAGAGAAATTGCCGGTCATCGCGCAGTTTTCCGTTCCGCCACCGTACCATCCCCATCGTGTTGCCGACCCCCTTGGAGAGGTTGAATTTGAGTTTATCGACCGTTGCCAGCGGCAACTCCGCCATTCGCGACAGGAGGGCTCCGATCTGATCGGAAATTTGGGTGAACGCGTTATCTCCTCCCAGCCTGGAACGCATCGCGGAACGTTCGATATACGCGTACAGGGATTGGACGGTCGGATCGGATCGGGCAATATGGTATGCGATGCTCTGGCGGTTCTCTTCGAAAAAACGGATCGCATCCAGCATCGACGAACGGTAGGTGAGCGCCGAGGCCCGCATCATCGAGTCTTTGTAAAAATTCTCTTCGACGCCGTATTCGGGATAGGCTTCGTTGAGTTTGTCACGAATCGTTTTGCTCTCTCCGATATGTTCGTGCATGAAATAGGCATTGTCATAGAGGGCGAGGGCTGCCGCCATCGAGATGAGAATCGATTGGATCCGATCGCGGTCATCAATCGAGGCGTCGGTGCGGTAAAGCACATGACGGTAGCGCAGCGCATAGGGGAAAAGGGATGTACGGATCGCATCGGCTTCGCGGACCGATTCGCCGATGGTAACCGCCAGCGCAGAGGGGAGTGCGCCGCGGCGGGATTCGATGATCTCACTTGCCTCAGCGACGAAAGAGGGAACTTTATCCCGCAGCGCTTCAGAGCGGAGAATCAGCTCTCCGACCGCCACCGCATCGTTATAACGGGTGTTCTCCACGATAACACGCAGGTCGTTGTGAGATTCGTCGGCATGGATCGGAGCGATCATCATCCATCCGCCAATCACCAATCGTCCCAGGTATTTTATCATTGCCCTTCTCCTTGCTTGAGCGGCTGCTCAAAAGCGCCTTGCTTAGTCGGGAACATCATAAATTCAACCGACTAAAATCCCCCTGAGCGCTTAACGCCTCGAGGTGTTTTCGGTACAGATCCAACGCAATACGCAGATACGCTTTTTTCACGTATCCCGGGCGAAGGCGGTTCAATCGCTCCTCGATCTGCGCACCCGTATACCCCCGATAGTGCATCCACGCCGATACCGCCATCACGCTGCGCGACAGCCCAAGTGCACAGTGGATGTAAACCCCTTCCTTGCGATATTTTTCGATCAGCATCACCGCACGGTGCAACGATTCGGGGCTGGGAATCGTCTGGTCGAGCAGGGCGAGGCGTTCCTGGGGAAGCGGGCTTTTGTGAAGCGGATGTTCGCTGCACAGGTTGATCACCCGTCCCACCCCGACAAAGCGGAGCGTGTCGTATTCGGAAGGGGCAGGCAACCTTCCGAAATGAACCCCCTCTTCGAGGCGTGACATCAGTGGGATACGCCGTTTGTACCACCGCCAGGAAAGATGATTTCCCAGATAATAGGGAGCAAAAAGGATCCGCTGCCAAAGACGTGCCTCCCCCTCATGACTCAGAAGCTTCCCCCATCCAAACGCATACGCTACCGCCACCGCTCCCAGCGAAACAGACAGCCACAGCGCAACCAGCGAATCAAAATTAAACGCGACGACGAGTAAAAAAGCGCTTCCCGCCAAATAAAAAAGCCCCATCTTGAGGCTTCGGGGAGTCGTGAATCGCTCCAGTGCCGGATTGCCCTCCCGTATCCATCCCACCGCCGCCATCCCCAACAGCGCTCCCGTAGGGAGATCAATGAAATGATGCTGATACACCAGCAGCGTTGAAAGCGCGATAAGCCACAGCCAGAGTGCAACCGCGTATTTGAGGAGCCGATGGCGGAGTGTGCGGCGCATCGATGCCCACAACACGATCGCAAAAGCAATATGCAGCGAGGGGAGCTGGTTGTAGGGAAGATCGGCTCTAAGCAGATCGAACAGCCAGCGATACGATTCTGTCGCAGGTTTTGCAAATCCGAACTGGAGCGGAAAGAGAACGAACACCGCCACAGCAACCCCTACGATAAAAAGCACACGCAACGCAAGAATACGAAGCTCCAAACGGCTCTGCGGGAGCAAAAACGCGATACAGAATATCATATCTGACGACATGTACGGAATGATGAACCACGGTACGAAAGGGATCTGCCTCTCCCACTCCATAAATATCGAGGGGTGTGGGGTGAGCGAGGCGTACTGGTTTGCCGCACCGTAGAGGATAAAAAAGAGCGCCCCCATAAAAAGTACCCATACAAATCGCTCTTTGAGGGTGGCGGAGGCATCTAGGGCAGGGTCAAACGGAACCATGATTATCTGCGTCGCGCCGATGAGACGGTGAAAATGCCCCAATCATCGATCCGCATCCCCTCTTTTTCAAACCCGTACGCGCCGAAGAGCCCATCGAGTTCATACTGGCTTCGGCGGCGCATAATCCAACGATTCTGCTGATGGTTCCCCAGTACATGGGCGATCTGCTCCAACTGCGGATGCCACGGCTGACCCGTATAGACCAGATACCCATTCGGTGCGATGATCGAGGTAATCCCCTCGATAGCGTTTCGGATCAGATCGTTTTGCTCAAACAGCTCGAACACCCCTGAGACGATGACGACGTTCGGCTCGTAGGTATTTCGGTCGTAATTGGTTTTATCAAACGCATCGGCTTGCTCGTAACGGATAGTAGAGAGACCCCGCTCTTTTGCCAATGCGCGCCCTTGTTCGACGTTTTGTTCCTGATAATCGCGCACCAGTACCTCGATGTCGGGGTACTCCTGTGCGAGTTCGATGAGATAGCGGGCGGGACCTCCGGCGATGTCGAGGATTTTCACCGCTTTTCCCTCGCCGCGCAGCTGATCGATTTTTTCGCGGATAGTGGTGATGGCGTTGACTTTACGCTGACGAATCCCTCTCCATCCGATGCTCTCCAGATAGTTTTTATCGGACATTTTGCCCAGCAGACCCACACCGCTTGGGGTGTTTTTGTAGACATAATCGAGGGTTACTCCCGAATCGAACCCATATTTCAGCCCGATCTTCATCCCATCGCTCATCCAACCTAGGCGCTTGAGCATAAAACGCTGAATGCCAAAAGAGAGCTTTTGAGACGTGGTGATCTCCCCTCGTGCGATTTTGTCTTTTTCGTTTTGGGTCAACGCGATGAGATGCTCACTCTTATCGGTTTTAGGGGTATTGAAACACTCCTCCATAAACACTCCGATGGCATGAAGAGCTTTGTGCGCCTCCGCTTCATAGAGGACACCGTGATAAAATCCTTCCAACTCCACGAACCGTTTTAACGGGGAACTGAGGCGGTCATAAAATACCTTTTGCACACGGCTGTCGACGACATAATCCGACGTAGCCGAGAGTACCAGTGTCGGGGTGACGATGTGGCTCGCATCCTCCACAATCCGTTTTGCGGTATCGAGGAGTGTCACGAGTTGTCGTGCGGGGATGTTCGGGGTGATGAGGGGATCGGTGTTGTATCTCTCCTGCTCTATCGTATTATGGGTCAAAAACTTCGCTTTGACATAGGATTTGATATCCATGCGGGGATTAAACCGTATCATCAGATCGAGTGAGGGTTTGGCGAGAGGGACATAGAGTTTGATGACAAACGCCGGAGCAACCAGCGCCATACCCGCGATACGCGGAGCATAATCGTGCACCCACGTCGAGGCGACAACCCCCGCGACCGAGTTGGCGACGACGAAAATATCTTCCGCACTTTTTCCCTCTTTGGCACAGACAAAGCGGACAAACGCCTCCAAATCACGCACCAGATTCATAAACTCATAGGTCGCCTCAGCGCGGGTGTATCCATGCCCCCGATTGTCATAGGAGAATACTTTGTACCCCTCGAAAATCGCGTTACGTGCGATAGGATCGAGTCGTTCGGAATGCTCATGTCCGCGATGGAGGAGCAGCACGATTTTGCCGTTGGGATTTTGCGGCGACCATTCACGATAAAAAAGCTCTGAGCCATCAAAGCTTGCGAAATTTCCGGTTGTCATCTTATTCTCCTAATAGTTTGGTGTAGTTGGTATAGATGGGACTCTCTGCCGGGAAATACTCTAAAATCGCTTTGGCATAGCGGTCAAACGGGTTTGCTTCGCGCGAGAGCTCAAAACGGCGGCGATAGGGGAGATCGTAGCTGTTGAGCATCGTGCTAAAGGGTACGGGGAAATCGGTGCCGAAGAGGAGTTTATGATGGATGTCGCTCTGTCGGCTCAGATGGCGCAATACTTTTGCCCTCACGGGGGTGAGAAGGGCGCTGATGTCGGCGTAGAGATTCGGATGTTTTTTGAGCATTTCGATGAGGAGGTAATACTCGTCGTTAAAATATTTCGGATTTTTGGAGAGGGCTTTGAAGATACGGCGCGGCTCATAGGTGAGTGCCATGTGGGCGCAGATCACCTGCACCCCCGCTTCGAGGGGTTGATCCAACATCTCGATACTCTCGCACGATTTAAAAGAGTGAACACTGCTCTCGCTCCCCACATGGACGATCAGCGGCAGACCGCGCTGTGCGAGTTTGTCGAAATAGGGGCGGTAACGCGCTTCACGGGTATCGACTCCCCAGTAATTTTGCAAAAACTTTGCTCCCGCAAATCCCGCATCGGCGTAGCGGTCGATGAGATCGAGCGCATCGGGGCGTTTGGGGTTGATGGAGAAAAAGGGGATAATGACATCTTCGTTCCCTCGGTACAGTGCCGCCACATCTTCGTTGGTCGCACACACGGTGATATCTTTGTGAAGAATTTCTCCCTCTTCATCAACCCGTGCATCGACACCGAAGAGGACGATTTTCTCGACATGCCGTGAACCTCTGACCGATTCGACCAACGCACGGGTGTATTCGCCGTAGGGATCGTTCACGAGCGCTTTGGGGTTCATCCCGAACTTTTTAGCGAAAAAGCGGAGTGCCAGTTTGTCGTAGGAACGTTGGAACGCTACGTCACTGCTGAGGAGGTGAGTGTGAATGTCGATCGTTTTCATTTCTATATTCCTAAAATCTTAGACATATAGAAATGATAGGGATTTTTTGCTGAATTTAGTCTGAAATCTATACATCCCTCTCCCCCGCCTTTTTAATAACCGCTTCCAACCGCTCCGTAAACGCTTGGGTATCTTCCTCAGCGATCATCATCGGCTCATTGATATGAACATCGATGATAAAAGGGACGAGTAACGCTTCTCCCTTGGGGAGCACTTTTCCCGCACCGCCGAGATAGATGGGGACAACGCTGATATGGGGAGCCATTTTTGCCAAATGGGCGACCCCCGATTTGAATTTGCTCATCTGCTCCGCTTCTCCGCGACTCCCCTCGGGGAAGAGGATGATACTGTCCCCCGCTTCGAGAGCTTGGCGGAGCGGTTCAAGGGGATGGGAATGTGATCGCTCTACCTTTCGGCTCAGCGGGATAATCCCGATAAACTGGGTCGAAAACCACGCGACGAGGCGATTTTTCATAAAATAGTCCGCCGCCGCGACGGGGCGGATACGGTGGATTTTATGCAGGGGAAAGAGGCTCATCAGCACCAGCGTATCGAGATGGCTGTTATGGTTGGCGACGATGATGCAGGGTTTATCACTGCTCAGGTGTTCGCGCCCCCGCACGTGCACTCCGAAGATCAGCAGTACCGTAGGACGGACGATAAGGGCGAAAAAGAGCCATTTTAGCATCCCGCCATCCTAATAGTAGAGATAATAGGTGAAATGGAAAAAGAGGGGTGCGGTATAGGTGAGACTATCGACACGATCAAGTATTCCCCCATGCCCCGGCAATAGATGCCCCGAATCTTTGACCCCGATGTCCCGTTTGACCATCGAGATGACGACATCGCCCACGAACCCCGCACCGCTGATGAGCATCCCCGCCGCGAGCGCTTGAAGCGTCGTAAATGGGGTGAGAAACGAAAATGCCACCGCAAGGGCACTGAGGGTGATAAACGCCCCTACGAACCCCTCGACGGTTTTGTTGGGGCTAACTTTCGGGACGATTTTATGGCGCCCCAGAGCCTTGCCCCAGAGATACTGTAATACGTCATTGAGTTCGGTGAGGACGACAAGATAGAGCACCAGCTCTTTTCCCGCGACATCATGCCCCGCCACACTAGGCAACGTCATCATGTACGCGAGGTGGCTCAGACCAAAGACGAACATCATCAGCCCCCACTGTACGCGGCTGGTGTTCTCTAAAAATCCCTGCGTCTCTCCGATGAGCACCTGACGAAACGGGAGGAGTAAAAAGAGGTAGACGGGTATCCAGATGATAAACATCCCATACCACTGCGCTCCCGCGAACCAGTACTGAAAGACGATGGAGAGGTAGGCGTAAAAGATGATCCGACGATCGGTACGGCGGGTGGGGATGAGTGTAAAATACTCTTTGAGGGCGAGATAGCTAATGAGGGCGAAAAAGAACATTGCTACCGTAGTGTTGAGCATCGCCCCGAGTATAAATGCACCGATAATGATCCACCATGAATACACACGGTCTTTGAGTTCTTGAGACGTTTTGGCGCGAAAGATCACCGATACGATCAATGTGGCAAACGCCAATATCCCCAAAATAATGAGCAGTACGATCCCGCTTTTACCCGAAAAGAGAGTGGTGATTGTCTCTATCATGATTTTAACCCCCGCATAGAGCGTCGAAGCACCGTCCATCCCCCCATCAGCGTGGCGACGATCATAATGGCATCGAACCATCCATCAGGCAAAATTCCCAGCCCAAGAGCCAGCGAGAGGGCACCGATCACAAAAGCACGGTCACTTTTCCCCATCGGTCCGTCATATCGGCGCACCCCGCCGATGAGCGCTCCCAACACCCCCGCCATTTCGGTGAGGATAGCGACGATGACGAACAGCACGACCCAAAGTGGCGATACACCGCCGATCAGGGCAAAAGGGAGATATAGCGCCGCATCCGAGAGGACATCGCTCATCTCATTGAGCATCGCCCCCGCGTCGCTTTTCATATCGTGCTCTTTGGCGAGCATCCCATCGATCGCATTAAGCGCCATCCGCACAAACATCACCGCAGGGATGGAGAGTAGCGTCCATGCCTCACCGTGGGTAAGTGCAACAGCACCCCCCGCAATAAAAGAGAGAGCGAGTGCCACATAGGTGATTTGATTCGGAGTTGCCCCTAAGCGTGCCAAATTTTGGACTGTAGGACGAAGAAGATTTTGGAATGCAGGTTTGAGATCGTAGATAGTTGCCATATATCATCCGGGAATAAAAGTACTGCATTTTAGTGTAAAAACATAAAAAATAGTATTTTTTAATAACTATAGCAGAGATTTTTCTTTCTGCGCATTCACCTTCATCGGTTATAATGGCGTTTTATTTAGGGAGTGTTTTTATGACCCGT
>CAZBIR010000080.1:0-8206 GCA_964491035.1 uncultured Sulfuricurvum sp. | reverse complement strand
TCGTTGTCGACCGCTTCGATGGGGGAGCCTTCGGGGAAGACGAGTTCCATCGCATCGCCGGGGAAAGTTTTGTATTTGCATTCGAAATACTCCCCGCTCCCATCAACCAGTCCGCTTACCTGATGGCTCCCCATCATCATTGTGAAATCGAGGTTCTGGGTATCGTGTTTCTCGAACGGACGGTTGATCAGGTAGGCATCGGTAAAACCGCGGTTTTGCATCGTGTTCAGTTCACGCTGGTAGGCCTCTCCGTCGAATTGCCCGGCGTAGTAATCGTTAATTGCGCGGCGGTACACCTTGGCGGTGATCGCGGCGTAATAGGGGGCTTTGGTCCGCCCCTCGATTTTGAGCGAATCGACGCACCCCGCATCGAGGATCTCCTTGATGTGGCTGGCGAGGTTGAGATCTTTGGAATTCATGATGTAGGTCCCGATCCCTTCGTCTTCGACGAGCTTGAAGAGAGTCCCCGTTTCAGGATTGGCGGCGTACATTTCGTACGGGAAACGGCAGTCGTTCGCGCAGCTTCCCCGGTTGGGGACCCGACCGCTCTGGAGCGTCGAGATGAGGCAGCGTCCGCTGTAGGCAAAACACATCGAGCCGTGGACGAAGACCTCGATTTCGAGGTCGGGGAGTTCGGCTTTGATCTGCTGGAGGTCTTTGAGGGAAATCTCGCGCGCCGCGATGATCCGGCGTGCCCCCATATCGTAATACACCTGCGCATCGAGGACGTTCATGACGTTGGCCTGCGTCGAGAGGTGCAGCGGAATGTGCGGAGCGATCTGGTGGGCGAGCTTCAACACACCGGGAGTCGCGACGATAAACGCGTCGGGTTCGAGCGATGCCATCTGTGCAATGTGCTCTTTGAGAAGCTTGAGCTGGGAGTTGAACGGGAAACCGTTGATCGTGACGTAAACTTTTTTGCCCCGTGCGTGGGCATAGTCGATCCCCTCCTTGAAACTCTCCATATCGAACTCTTTGCCCGCCCTGATACGGAGCGAAAAGTGGCTGACGCCGCCATAGACCGCATCGGCGCCGTAATCGATCGCGATTTTGAGCTTTTCGAGGTTTCCGGCAGGAGAGAGAAGTTCGACTTTTTTCAATGGTTTTCCCGACTGTAAAATATTAGGGGAATTCTATCTTAAAAAGGTTACTTTTTTTCAAACGAAGCGAGCAGCGCTTCGATATCGTCATTGCTGACGACGTCTTCGGTTGTGGTGTCGCCGTGGATGTGGACGGCCGAACTGACCCGTTTCGAATCGTCGATTTTTCCGGCAAAGAGGTGGTTCATGTAGCTGGAAAGGGCTCGCATGACGTTGATGACCCGCTCGATTTTCTGGCGGTGGATATCCTGGTACTGCATGATGTCCATGACGTTCATGATCGTGTCGCCGCCGTTTTGGAGCATTTCGAGGATCGCATCGGCATCGCCCTGCGCCGCGCGATTCTGCTCCAGATGGGTTTTGAAAGCTTCGACATGGGGAAATTTTTGGGTCAGGGTCGTAAACAGCTCCACGTTCCCCGCCAGGACGCCGCTGAGCCGTTTGATCTGTTTTTCACCGTCGGAGAGATCGTTGCTGATCCCTTCGATCAGATCGAAAATCTCGGTTGCTTTCTGCTCGCTTTCCTTGGTGACGTCGTCGAGCTGGTGAACCATTTTGTTATCATCCGTCGGCGGCGGCGGGGGCCAGCTGTGCATGGCCGAAACGCGGTATCCGTGAGGTTCCGCGGTGTCCATGAATTCGTCCGTTTCGGGCTCCTCCTCCAGGGGGGGAAGAGACTCTTCGGAGCCCTCTTCGAACGTTTCGTCCAAATCCATATCGCCGCTCATCAATGCATCCAGCTCTTCTTGCGTCATAACGGTACCTCAACAAAAAATTGCACTATAATATCATGATAAATCTTTATTTTCAGATGAGGGGCCATGAAAGTCGATCTTCACAACCATACGGTACTGTGCAACCATGCGACGGGGAGTGTCGGGGAGTACGTGGAAGCCGCCGTTGCCTGCGGGACCCGTTATTTCGGCTTTTCCGACCATGCCCCGATGGCGTTCGATCCCGAATACCGGATGCGGTTTGACCAGATGGAGCTATACGAGGGCTGGATCACCGAGGTGCGGGAACGCTATGCCGCTTCGATCACCGTACTGATGGGGTACGAAGTCGATTATCTCCCCGGCTACATGGACGAGAGGGTGCTGAAGCGTCCGTGCGATTACCTGATCGGCAGCGTCCATTTCATCGATGAGTGGGGATTTGACAATCCCGAATACATCGGGCGCTACGAGGGGGCCGACATGGACGCGATTTACCGGCGTTATTTCGAGCTGATCGAAGCGATGGCCCGCAGCGGCCATTTTGACATCGTCGGCCACCTCGATCTGCTCAAGGTTTTCAAATACCTCCCCTCTACCGATATCCGGCTGCTGGCCCGGGATGCCCTCAAAGCGATCAAGCGTTCAGGGATGGCGGTCGAGCTCAACGTAGCCGGGAAGCGCAAGCCGATCGGGGAGGCCTACCCCTCACCGCAGCTGCTCGAAGCAATCGCCGAACTGGATATCCCGATAACGTTCGGCTCCGATGCCCACCGCCCCGACCAGGTCGGTCTCTACAGTGACGAAGTCGAAGCGATTGCCCGAAAGCTCGGCTACACCAAATGCGCAGTGTACCGGGGACGGGATCGGGAATTGATTAATTTTTAATCAGCTTTTCCCCTCTCAATTCGGGGTATTTTTGCTATACTGCCGTAAGTAAAAATATTCAGGAGAAATACATGGGTAAATTCGTAAACAGCGTAGACGAGTTTTTCAGTTTTTGTAAAGAAAACGACGTTCAGTTCGTCGATTTCCGCTTCACCGACATGAAAGGGACATGGCACCACGTGACCTACCGCATGAGCGCGGTCAATGCCGGTCATTTTGAAAACGGTCTTCCGTTTGACGGTTCGTCCATCGAAGCGTGGCAGCCGATCAACCGTTCGGACATGATCCTCAAACCCGACGCCCCGACGGCGTTTATGGACCCGTTTACCGCTGATCCGACCATCATCGTATTCTGTGACGTCTACGACATCTACAAAGGTCAGATGTACGAAAAATGCCCCCGTTCAATCGCGAAAAAAGCGCTTGAGCACCTCAATCAGGCCGGTGTCGGCGATGTCGCCTACTTCGGTCCCGAAAATGAATTCTTCGTCTTCGACGATGTCAAAATCCGTGACGAAGCGAACTGCTCGTATTATGAAGTCGACACCGAAGAGGGTGTATGGAACGACGGCAAATCGTTCAAAGACGGCTACAACACGGGCCACCGCCCCCGTACCAAGGGTGGATACTTCCCGGTCGCTCCGATCGATACGATGGTAGACCTCCGTGCCGAAATGATGCTCGTCCTTGAACAGGTCGGCCTTGAAGTCGTTCTCGGACACCACGAAGTTGCGCAGGGGCAGGGAGAGATCGGTATCGTATTCGGAACCCTCGTCGAAGCGGCGGACAACGTCCAGAAACTCAAATACGTCATCAAAATGGTGGCCCACCTCAACGGCAAAACCGTCACGTTCATGCCCAAACCGCTCTACGGAGACAACGGGAACGGTATGCACGTCCACCAGTCGATCTGGAAAGACGGCAAAAACACGTTCTACAAAGAGGGCGGCTACGGCAACCTCTCCGAGACGGCGCTTCACTATGTCGGCGGTATCTTCCACCACGCACGTGCCGTTGCGGCGTTCACGAACCCCTCAACCAACTCGTACAAACGTCTGATCCCCGGATTCGAAGCTCCTTCGATCCTGACCTATTCGAGCCAGAACCGCTCCGCTTCCTGCCGCGTCCCTTACGGTGCGGGTGAAAAAGCGGTCCGCGTCGAGATGCGTTTCCCCGATTCCACGGCGTGCCCATACCTTGCGTTTACCGCGATGCTCCTCGCCGGACTTGACGGTATCAAAAACAAAATGGTACCGGTAGGTCCGATGGACGAAGACCTCTTTGAACTGAGCCTTGATGAAATCCGCGAAAAAGGGATCCCGCAAATGCCGCACACGCTGCGCGGTTCGCTCGAAGCGCTGATTCGCGACAACGAGTTCCTCCAGCCGGTTATGACTCCGGAATTCATCGACACGTACCAGCACTACAAATTCGAAACGCAGGTATGGCCATACGAAGCCCGTCCTACGGCGTTCGAGTTCAAAACTACCTACTCTTGCTAATCTCCCGGCAGGGCTTTTCCCGCCCTGCCGTTTTCTCCGCAATCCATTTTTTCTTTATCTCTTTTAATCATTAATCGGCTTAGTAGATAACAAATTAAAGATTTCGTCTCTGCGGCATTCTTGAAAGCCGCGCGCGAAGGCTCTGCCGGGAGTCGCGCGAGTGATTTGCCGCAGAGACGAGGTTTTTTGCCTACTTTTTTGCCGGAACAAAAAAGTAGTTTAAAAAAAGAGTTAGGGAAGTTTCGGGCCGGCTGCAGAGTAGTCGAAGTCGCTTTGACCGTCGATGTATTTTTTGAAGTTTTCGATAAACATGGCGGCCAGGCGGTCGCGGGTCGCATCGAACGCCTCTTTGTCTTCCCACGCGTTGCGGGGATTGAGGACTTTGGAATCGACGCCGTTCAGGGTTTTGGGGACCTGGAAACGGAAGGTAAAGGTGGTGTCGAACTCGCACTCGTTGATCGATCCATCAAGAATGGCGTTGATGCAGGCGCGGGTATCTTTGATGCTCATCCGTTTGCCGACGCCGTAACCGCCGCCCGTCCATCCGGTGTTGACCAGGTAGACATTAACGCCGTACCGGTCGATTTTCTCACCGAGGAGCTTGGCGTAGACGGTCGGGTGGAGAGGGAGGAACGCTTCGCCGAAGCATGAGCTGAACGTCGCGACCGGCTCGGTGATCCCCCGCTCGGTTCCGGCGACTTTGGCGGTGTAGCCGCTGAGGAAATAGTACATCGCCTGCTCTTTGGAGAGCTTGCTGACCGGGGGCAATACACCGAATGCGTCGGCGGTCAGGAAAATGATGTTTTTCGGATGCGGCGCCTGAAGGCTGGGCTGATGGTTTTCGATGTGTTCGATCGGGTAGGAGACCCGGGTATTCTCTGTTTTGGAGCCATCTTCGTAACGGACGTTGCCGTCCTCGTCGTAGACGACGTTTTCGAGGAGGGCGTTGCGGCGGATTGCCTGATAGATTTCGGGTTCGCTGGAGGGATCGAGGTTGATTACCTTGGCGTAGCATCCCCCCTCGAAATTGAAAATCCCCTCTTCATCCCATCCGTGCTCGTCGTCCCCGATGAGGGCCCGTTTGGGATCGGTGGAGAGGGTCGTTTTACCGGTTCCGCTGAGGCCGAAAAAGAGGCAGGTATCGCCCTCGGGTCCGACGTTGGCCGAGCAGTGCATCGGGAGCTTCCCTTCGAGGGGGAGCCAGTAGTTCATCATCGAGAAGATCCCTTTTTTCATCTCCCCGCCGTACCACGTTCCGCCGATGATGCAGAGGTTTTGTTCGACATCAAAGAGAACGAACACTTCGGAGTTGAGGCCGTGGTGGGCCCATTTTTCGTTGACCGCCTTGCAGGCGTTGAGGACGGTGAACTGGGGTTTGAAAGCGGCGAGGTCGGTTTCATTCGGGCGGATGAACATGTTTTTGACGAAGTGGGACTGCCAGGCGATTTCGGAGACGAAACGGACCGAACGTTTGCTGGCGGGGCTGGAACCGCAGAAGACGTCGGTGACGTAAAGGTCTTTGCCCGAGAGCTGCTCGCGGGCGACGACGAGGAGCTCTTCGAACACCGCGGCATCGATCTTCTTGTTGACGTCGCCCCAGGCGATGTAGCGGTTGGAGGGGTCGCGATCGACGAAATATTTGTCTTTCGGGCTCCGGCCGGTGAAAATCCCCGTATCGACCATCGTCGCGCCGTTGCTGGCCAGACGGCACTCCCCGTTGCGCAATTCGTGCTCGATCAGCTCATCGTAGCTGAGGTTATGGAAAATCGTTCCCGTGTTCTTGATGCCTAACGTCTCAATCTCTGCAGAAATCATGGTGTTCTTTTACCTTTTTGTTTCACCGTCGTACTGTACGGCGGCGAAGATTTGAAGCAACCGCTTCGTTTGCGGAAGGAATTATACGCCTTTAATTATAAACGTGGATTAAATCCGGTGTTTATTTAAACTGCGGGGCCAGCTCGGTCAGGATTTTCGGGGCGAGGATCTCGGTGCCGTTGTATTTTTGCAGCTTCACGCCGACGTTATTCATACTTTTGGCAGTGTTTTTGCACGCCATCCTGACGACGAGGTAGTCGCAGTCCTCGATCGCTTCGGCCATCGTGTCGTGGGCACGGATATGCTCGACGTCGTCCGCGTCGTGGTCGCACGTATGGGGGGCGTCATGGTCGTGGTGGTGATCGTCGGCCGCGGCTTTGGGGTTGATGCGGAGCCCTTCGAGGGCAAAGCTTTTGAACATTCCTCCGCTGAGGCTGAATACGGCGAAATAGGGGGTATGACCGGCGTTACCGGCCATTTTCAGGGATTCGTCGAGGACGGGTACGGCGATTTTCATAAGGGTGCTCCGTTTTTGGGGAATTATGCCACAAAACGGGTAAACCTTTCCCGCAGGGGCGGTTTTGATGAATTTCGTTGTTTATTAAACAGAATATAAGATAAAGCGATTCATAATGACGACAGGGTTACAAGCGTAACACTAATTTTGAACTTCAAGGAGTAAACCATGAAACGTTCTGGTTTTACGATGATTGAGTTGATCTTCGTGATCGTTATCCTCGGTATCCTCGCGGCAGTCGCGATTCCCCGTCTGGCGGCAACGCGTGACGATGCGACGATTTCTCGTTTGGCAACGGACGTTGCGACGGCGGTAACCGATTTCGGAGCCCGTTATACCGCACAGGGTACATGGGACGGAGATAATCTCGGAGATGTTACCAATGTTCAGTTCCGTCAGGCAGGAACTACACCGCTTGCAGAAGATACAGCATATGTCATTACCGATGACAACAACAACAGTTGTATCGAAATTACGCTCAACAACGATTTGGATGACGGTAACCTTACTGTCGCAAACGGTGCTGGTACTACGCCGGTGTGTGCCGGTTTGCAGGCAGCGGTGGCGGATGTAGTGGCTCGCAGTCCTCACCTCTTCGGCGGATCTCAGGTCGCACGTTAAGTACTGAGCCGGACGTACCGCACGGTACATCCGGCTTTTGCATGAACAAACCAAAAAATGGAGGCATTCGCATGAAATATCGGAATGCTTTCACCATGATCGAGCTCGTTTTTGTTATTGTCATACTGGGAATTTTGGCAGTGGTGGCAATACCAAGACTGAGTGCGACGCGCGATGATGCGCGGATTTCAAATCTGGCTCATATGATTATGATCGGAGCGGGGGAGATAGGCTCGTACGCGATTGCCAATGGCCGGACCGAAGATAACCTGTCGGCGATGTCGAACAGTATCAATGCGTTATTGACAAGAGGTGATGCGGTGCCCAACGGCCAAAAAAGCGTCGCGATCGCGATGGGAGGAGTCGTAAACTGTATCGTAATGGAGATCAATACGACGGCAACGAGTGAAATACTGAATCTGACGGCAAACGGGAATGGAGCAGACCCGTTGTGTGTTACACTTCAGAATCAGATCAATCTGAATCAATATCCCATGCTGATAAGGGGGCAAGGTGTTAATCGATAAAAGAAACGGGTTTACGATGATCGAGCTGGTATTCGTCATCGTGGTATTGGGGATATTGGCGGCTATCGCCATTCCCCGCCTGGCCGCGACGCGCGATGATGCCCAGATCGCCAAAGGACGCAGCGACGTCGCCGCTATCAGGTCGGCCATCGTAAGTGAGCGGCAGGGACGGCTTCTGAGAGGAGACAGCAGGTTCATCGCCACGCTGGATGGCGCAGCACAAAACACGGCAGGGGTGGCATTATTCAACAACGCCGGATTGCTGATGTACGGGATTACCGCCGGAAACGGAAACGGTCAGTGGATGAAGACGGGTAATACGGCCTATACGTTTACGGTTATGACGGTTCCCGTGACGTTTAATTATACTCAGGACAACGGAACGTTTGATTGCAACCGCACCGCAGCCGGTAATGCAGGACCCTATTGCCGGTTATTGGTAGATTGACTATAATTCCCTCTTTCGATCCAAAGGAGGGGATGTGCACTATTATCGTATCGCCCTTCTGGGCTCTCCCCTCGA
>CAZBIR010000079.1:0-8461 GCA_964491035.1 uncultured Sulfuricurvum sp. | reverse complement strand
ATTCGATTAGTTTCGTGTTGTTTTTTTCCAATTCGTGATACTTGTTTGATGAAGCGGCACTTATCGCTTGCATAAGTTCATCTTGAGCAATCCGCTCAACTACGGGGATATTCAGGGAGGCGAAAAGGGGAATGAAATCGCGCGGGTAATCGGCACGCTGCAGGTAGACGGGTTTTCCTCCCCCCGCGAGGTTTTGCAAGATCGCCTGCGGCGAAGCGCTGAGCAGAATCTCCGTGTGCCGGATAACGTCGTCGTAGGCTTCGGCATCGTGGATTTTCCGGAAGCTCCCCTTGAGGGCATTTTCGTACCCGAGGAAATGATAAAACCCCATCAGCAGCTCCATGCCGGCCGCTGCGAACTCCGCCTGCCGTTTTTCGAGGTCCTTTTCGTAATCGTCGTCCCCGAAAAAGAGCGCCAGCGGGATGGTTTTCTCCGAGGGCTCGAAATAGCGCTCCCCGACTGCAATCCCCCGAAAGATTTTTTCCCCTTCCAGGTAGGGGGAAATCAGAAATTCGTCCGGATGTCTGTGCTCGTCGGGGGCGTCTGCAACCCGGATGAACGTCGAGAAAAAACGGGTCATGTCATCGAGCAGCGTCGGGTTGATTTCGACCGAATCGAAAATGATTTTGTCCCCGTGGTGAGCGATCTGGGGGATATTGCGGACGACGTCTACCCCGACGGCGCGCTTGATCCCATACGCTTTTGCTTCCGAGGCGATCCGAAAATCGGAACACAGCAGCGTGATATCGATCTCTTTTTGAAGTTCGCTGACGATGGCGACGGCCCGGCGGAACCGGTCCAGCCCGATGCGGTGCCCCGTGTGGACGTAATAGAAGTATCTCATCTGTTTCCTTTTGCCGCCATTTTGATGTAGATGTGGAGAATATCGAGAGCCGCCGGGGTCACCCCGCTGATCTGGGAAGCCGCGTGGAGGGTCGGGGGATTGAATTTTTCGAGCTTTTCGACGATCTCCCTGGAGAGCCCCGAAACGGAGCGGAAATCGAATGCGCGCGGAATCTCGATGTGGAGCATCCGGTTCATCCGCTCGATGTCCTCGCCCTGTTTTTCGACGTAACGGGCGTATTTGGCCTCGATCAGGATCTGCTCGACGATGTAAGCGTCGAGCTCTTCGAACGACGGAAAGAGTTTCAGCAGTTTTTCCATGTCGAAGCTTTTACGGGAAACAAGCTGGATGGCGGTGAGCCGGTCGCTGATCTTCTCTTCCCCGATCGATTCGAGGAGAGCCAGAAACTCCTTGTTCGGGGTATAGACCGTCTCTTCGAGCAACTTCAGCCCTTCGTTGATCCGGGAGCGTTTGCTCTCTACCCGCTCGAGCTGCGCTTTGTCGATCAGTCCCAGATCGTAGCCGTAGCGAGAGAGGCGCAGGTCGGCCGTCTCTTCGCGCAGCAGCAGCCGGTACTCGGCGCGCGAGGTGAACATCCGGTAGGGCTCCTTCGTCCCTTTGGTCACCAGATCATCGATCAGGACGCCGATGTAGGCCTCGTCACGGCGCAGCACGAGCGGCTCTTTCCCCTGCAGGGATAAAGCGGCGTTGATTCCCGCCATCAGCCCCTGGGCCGCCGCCTCCTCGTACCCTGTCGTCCCGTTGATCTGCCCGGCGCAATAGAGGTGGCGGATTTTTTTCGTTTCGAGGCTATGGCGCAGCTCCGTCGGATCGACGTAGTCGTACTCGATCGCGTAGCCGTAGCGGACGATTTTCGCGTTTTCCATCCCCCGCACCGAGTGGATCATGGCACGCTGCACGTCGGGGGGAAGTGACGTGGACATCCCGTTGATATAGCACTCGGTGTTCTCCGCCGTCTGCGGCTCGATGAAGAGATGGTGACGCTCCTTGTCCCGGAAACGGTTGATCTTATCCTCGATGCTGGGGCAGTAACGGGGTCCGATCCCCTCGATCTGCCCCGTGAAGAGAGGGGCGCGGTGGAAGTTCCCCTCGATCAGGCTGTGGGTCTCCTCGTTCGTGTAGGCGATATAGCACGGCAACTGCCGTTTGGTCCGGGCGAATTCGGAGCGCTCGGTCCGGAAACTGAACGGGGCGGGAAGCTCGTCCCCCCCCTGAAGTTCCATCACGCTAAAATCGATCGAGGAGCTGTCGATCCGGGGGCACGTCCCCGTCTTGAGCCGCCCGACGCTCAGCCCCAGTTCCCGGAGCTGGTCGCTGAGCCCCTTGGCCGCGAATTCGCCGAACCGTCCCGCCTCCTGCTTGATCTCGCCGACATGGACGACACCGTTCATAAACGTCCCGGTAGTCAGGATCACCCTTTTGGAGCGGTATTCGTTGAGCAGATGGGTCCGTACCCCCACCGCGCGATCCCCTTCGACGATCAGGGCATTCACGGTCTCCTGAACCAGGCTCAGGTTCGGGGTCGTGAGGACCCTGTTCCGGGCGATGATCCGGTAGCGGTCCATATCGATCTGCGCGCGGCTTCCCCGCACGGCCGGCCCTTTGGCCTGGTTCAGAATCCGAAACTGGATCCCCGCCTCGTCGGTCAGCAGCCCCATCTCGCCCCCCAGCGCGTCCAGCTCCCGGACCAGATGCCCCTTGGCCAGACCGCCGATCGCGGGATTGCAGCTCGTCGCCCCCACCTGCTCGGCGAGGATCGAAACCAGCAGGGTGTTGTGCCCCATCCGTGCCGAGGCAAGCGCGGCTTCGATACCGGCGTGTCCTCCGCCGACAACAATGACGTCGTATTCCATCATAAGTGCTTCTTTATGTTCCATTTTTGAACGCAATTATAACCTCCTATGTTGAAACCTATAAAACCCAAAGCTAAATTGCTTTACAATTAAGCCAAACTTTTAATGACGAGCGATTGCCATGAACCACGACAAACCCCTGACATTGGAAGAGATGCTGAAAAACTACGACCCGACCCCGGTGGAATATGACCCCGAAGTGGACGGCGACGACGAACACCTGATCCGCGACGAGCTGCTGAAGAAAAAAGAGGAGCTCAAGGACGTTGTAACCCTCCTTAAGGAAAAACAGCGGAGCGATCGGAAAGTCCGCCGTTAAGGGATTGCCGCTATAATCTCGCGAAAAACGACTAAGGTTTACGATGCTTCAAAGTGCTTTTGATGCTTTCAACGGCGGCGATTACGCTTCGGCATTTTCCCGGTTTGAAACCCTCGCCCTCCAGAACAATCCCACCGCCCTCGCTTCGCTGGGATACATGCACCAGCGGGGGCTGGGGGTCGAACCGTCGCCGCAGAGGGCGCTTCTGCTCTACTCGCAGGCGGCCGAAATGGACGAACCCACCGCCCTTTACAATCTTGCCCTGATGTACGCTGATGGGGAGGGTGTGCCGCACGATCAGTTCAAAGCCCACGAACTGCTCCTCCGTGCCGCCGTGCTCGGATTCGCGCAGGCCCAGTACGAAGCGGCCCTCTCGCTGGAACGGGGGGTAGGATGCGTCCAGAATTTCTCCGAGGCGGCGTTCTGGTACGAAGAAGCGGCCAAGCGGGGGAATCCCTACGCGTTCAACAATCTCGGTGTCCTTTACAAAGAGGGGCACGGCGTAGCGCAGGATTACGCCCGGGCCTTTATCTGTTTTTCCCGCGCCGCCCAGGCCGATCTGCCCGAAGGACAATACAACCTCGGGCTGATGTACGACCAGGGATTCGGATGCGACGAAAACCACGATCTTGCGCTCGAATGGTGCCGAAAGGCGGCCTACAACGGTCATGAAAAAGCGAAAGGGATTATCCGCTCTTTACAGGAAGAGGGTAAAATTGTCTTTTAAAGGAACCTCATGTTTACAGGACTGATCCGGGAGATGGCGCACGTGAAAAGCTTCGGCGGCAACCGCCTCAGCCTCAAAGCGCGTCATCGTCCCAAACTCGGCGACTCGATCGCGATCAACGGCACCTGCCTCTCGGTCGTCAGCATCGAAAGCGACGGCTTTTCGGTCGAACTCTCACCTGAAACTCTAAGCCATATCGCGACCGAAAAGCTCTCAGGGATGGTACACATCGAACCGGCGATGATGATGGGGGATCGGTTCGAGGGGCACATCGTACAAGGACACATCGACACGATCGGCACGATCCGCTCCATCACCGACAACGCCAACAGCTACGACGTCCTCATCGACGTGGAGAGCGAATTCATCCCCCTGATCCCCCCCAAGGGCTCGATCACGATCGACGGGGTGAGCCTCACCGTCAACGACGTCTACGACGATGCGTTCCGCCTGACGATCATCCCGATCACGATGCGCGAAACCCTCTTCGGTACCTACCAAAAAGGGACACGGGTCAACATCGAAACCGACGTATTTGCCCGCTACATGCGCCACATCCTGAGCGCATCGAAATCCAAAGGGATGAGCTGGGACGACGTCGACCGCATCCACTCGCTATACTAAATGCCCTAAACCGGCAAAAAAAGGGGAGCACATGAAACCGCTTGAATGGATTATGCTGGGCTCGTTCGTCGGAGGGCTGATCCTCACCGTCTGGAAGCTATACGCTTTTCTCCCCGTCCGACGCCTTAGCGACGACGACACTACCCCCGAAGCGGTCGAACTGCTGGAGCGGATCATGGTGGAAACGGAACAAAACTTCCCCGGTTCAAACGACGAAACCCTCTATCAGAAAATGACGGAGCATCCGGAGTTTGATCCGCAACACTTCTGGCGGTTCAATCCCAACCGCCTACGCCATCTCATCGAACACTACCGCTTCAAAGAGCCGGAGTTTCGTCGCTGAGACTGCGGGCGTCCGGATTGCACGCGATCTTGTGCGCCATGTCGACCTTCTCATACCCGTCCAGTTCCCGGCGCGAAGCGATCGTCGCGTTGCGATACCCTTCCCCCCGGTTGAGATAGACGATAAACCCGTTTTCATAAAGTGCCAGCCGTGTAGCGAGTGCGGTCGAATAGGTCGTCACGATCCCATCTTCCCCCATCAGCCGCGCGATGTCGGCGAAATATTCCCGCGTCCAGAGCAGCGGATTGGTCTGCGGACTGAACGCATCCTGGTAGCAGACGTCCCAGACCCCTTCCAGCTCCCGAATCGCTTTGCGCGCGTCGGTGATCTCCACGGTAATCTGCGTCCGCTCGTCCTCGTATCCGCCAAGCGTCGCGATGTCGGTGATAACGTTGCGGTAGGGCTCGAAAATCTCGGGGTAAGGAAAATCGACGAGCGAGGCGACGAGATTACCGTCAAGTTCGGGGGAATAGATCTCCAGCGTCGTGTCGGGAGCATAGGTATCGCGGTAATACAGGCTGAGCAGCGTGTTAAATCCCAATCCGAAGCAGATATCGATGAGGCGGAGGTGATCTTTTTCAGGGTGCAATGCAAAAGCGGGCCCGATGTGTTTTTTGAGCGATTCGTTCAGCGCCCCGTCTTTCGTCGAATGGTAGTGCTCATCGTACTCGCTGCTGTACGCCGTATAGCTGCCGTCATCGCTTTGTACCCACTCGCTCATAGCCCTTTACCCCACATATGCATCTTCTTCCCCACGATCACTTCGTACCCATCGATCCAATCGCTCATCGTATTGATCGCCCGAAATTCGACCTCATCGAGTAACGATTCAATCTCGGCAATCCCCATCGAACCGCTTTTTTGAACGACAATGATTTCGGAGGCATTGAGCAGGGTTCGGTAAATCAGCTCCAAAAACTTGCGGGGAGATTGGTGCAGATGCAAGACGTCCTGGACAATCACCGCGGCGTAATCGCGGGGGACTCCCCCGGCGGGCGAGCGGTAATCTTTGACGGTAACGATTTTATGAAATACCGGGTGAGCGAGAGACTGATGTGCTCCCGGAAAGAGCGAAAGATCGATCAGCCCCTCATAGGGAACGAGAAAATCTCCCAATTCCCCGCTAAGCCCATCGAGATGGCTGGTCACCACCATGATCTTCGTATGGGGCGTAGGGTGAAGCAGCGAGGTGATCATAATGTTAGGTCGTGCAGCTCGCGGAAAAGGTACGCTTCGACGATGTCGTCGATGGTGCGTTGCGTATGGGCCACCAGCACCATCATCTGCTGATCCAAAAACTCCATCACCGGTTCATAATTGTTGGTCACAATCACGGCATCACACGGCGTTTCGATCTCCGAGCGGTCTTTGTAGAAATTGATCTCGACGACACGCCCCTCTTCGACCTCGACCGTCGCCCACTGTGAAGCGCTCAGGATGCCGGTCAGTTCGGATTCCTGGGTGTCGTCCCCGTTCATCGGCAACAGGAGGATCATTGTTCGAGTTTGCGCAGATCGAGTTTAAGCGCTTCATTGTCCATGATGTCGATATCTTTGCGCAGCACTTCAGTCGCGATCGCCTGGGCGTCTTCGAGCGAATGCATTGTGTACGTTCCGCACTGGTAGACGTTCAGCTCGGGGATATCGTTTTGGCTTTTCACTTCGAGGATGTCTTTCATCGACGCTTCCCACGCCTCGGCAACCTCCTCTTCGCTCGGCGTCCCGATAACGCTCATGTAAAAGCCCGTACGGCATCCCATCGGGGAGATATCGATGATCTCGGTTTTGTCCGAGTTGAGATGATCGCGCATGAACCCGGCGAAAAGGTGCTCGAGGGTATGGATCCCTTCGCTCGAGAGGGTCTTTTCGTTCGGTTTGACAAAACGGAGGTCATATACGGTAATGTCGTCCCCTCTGGGTGTTTTCATCCCCTTGGCCCGACGGACGGCGGGGGCGGGCATAATAGTGTGGTCAACGCAAAAACTGTCAAGCAGCGGCATACGAATCCTTCCAATTTTTTCTCTTTATTGGAAGCAATGGTAGCATATTTCACCGTTGCGTCGCTATAATTTCTCGATTAATCCCAAGGTATAACCCATGAAAAGCCTTTTCGACGACACTACGGCCGAAACATTCCGCACCGACCCCCTCGCGATGCGGGTCTACACCTCGCAGCTGCTGGGGCAGGAGAGCGATCTCGTCCTCCACGGCGGCGGAAACACCTCGGTCAAAATCGACAACACCCTCTACGTGAAAGGGTCCGGCTGGAATCTCGATACGATCGAAAAAGGGGGATTTTCTCCCGTAAACCTCGACGTTCTTTTGGAAATGGCGACACGTGAGAGTCTCAGCGATACCCAAATGGTCGCCGAACAGCGTGCCGCAATGAGCGATCAAAGCTTTCCCAATCCCTCGATCGAAGCGATCCTCCATGCCATCATCCCTTACGCATTCGTCGATCATACCCATGCCGATGCCGTTGTCACCCTCACCAATACCCCCAATGGAAAAGCGCTGATTCAAAAGCTCTACGGTGACAATATGCTCATCGTCGATTATGTGATGCCCGGATTTGACCTCGCCAAACATATCTATCAGATTACCCGTAACATCGATTGGGAGAGCCTCTCAGGGATGGTTTTGATGCATCACGGTGTCTTTACGTTTGACCATGACGCCAAGCACTCTTATGAAAAAATGATTGAGATCGTCACCGTCGCCGAAGCGTATCTTGCAGAACACGTCACTCTCGCCTGCGGTGATTGTGAGGGGAAAGGGGACAAATCGATTGCCGAAGCGGTGGGAATCGAAGCGGCAAAACTGCGCGGATGCGATCTCTTTCCTTTGCTGATGGATTCGCCCCGCGCTCAGCTCTTTAGCATCCTCCCCAATCTCGAAACGCTGGTTAAAAAAGGGGGATTGACTCCTGAGCACGTGATCCGGATCAAACCTTTTCCCGCCATCATCGACGGTGATATCACTAAGGGGATTGAGCAATTTGCTTCAGATTACAAACACTATTTTGAGGCTAACGCTTCGAGCGAACATATCTGCCTCGATCTTGCCCCCCGTTATGCGGTGATCAAAGGGGTGGGTGTCGTCGTACTGGGAAAAGATGAAAAAGAATCCTCTATCATCGGCGATATCGTCAAACACACGATCACCGCAGTCCTCTGCGCCGAACAGCTCGGCGGATGGAAATCACTCACACTCGCTCAGATGTTCGAAATGGAATACTGGGAACTCGAACAAGCTAAACTCAAAAAATAAGGAATAAATTGATGAAAATTACGAAGAAAGTGACCTTTATCGCCAAAGAAGAGCATGTCGCAACGGTCAAAAAACTTTTAGAAGATATGGTTGCCCCCTCACTCAAAGAGCCGGGATGTCTGTTTTATTACATCTTCCAATCCCAAAACAATCCGCGTAAATTTTTCGCCGTTGAATCGTGGGCAGATGAGGAGTCGTTAGAGGGGCACAAACACACAGAACACTACGCGTACTACAAATCGCACTATGAACCGTTTGTGGATGATAAATATACGGAAGAGTTAGACCTTCTCGACGAGAAAGCTTATTCTTTTTAACACGCCATCGGAACAAAGTCCCGCTTGGCTACGCTAACGCTGAGTTTCCTTCGGCAGGAGGCCCACGCACACTTGTGTGCTATATCCCGGGAGCCTTCCACATCGGCTCCGTAATCCCCTCACGAACTAATTCCATCTGTTTGG
>CAZBIR010000078.1:0-8685 GCA_964491035.1 uncultured Sulfuricurvum sp. | reverse complement strand
AGGAGCCGCCTATGAAAGTGATCGTCGCCCTCAACGGGTCCATCACCTCCGAAGCCTCAGCCCTTCTGGCACTCCATTACTGCCGTCTGTACGGTTATGAGCTCCTCCTTTTGCATATCCGCAATCCCAAAGACCCCGAAAGCGAGGTGATCGGGAGCATGGAAACGATCGAGACCCTCGCCGAAGCCGCCGGGATCGAGTGCGGCCGCCTGTTTCTCTTCGGAAAAGGGATCACGCCGCTGGAGCGTTATCTTCAGGAGAGCCGCGTCGACACCCTCTTTTGCACCAGCCGCGCACAAAGCGATTTTTTCACCTCCTCGTTCAGCGACCGCCTCACCCGTCGCCCCCTCCCCTGCGATGTTGCGATCGTCCGGGTCGCCGATCTGGCCCGACTGGGGAAAATCGAAAAAATCGCCCTCTCGATCCGTGACGCACGACTATCGGTCGAGAAGTTCACCTTTTTCTCCTCCCTCATCAAAGCGATTTCTGCCGAAGGGGAGATTTTCAGCGTCTCGGTCTTCGGAAAAAGCAAGCGTTCCGGAATGGGATTCATGGAGGCGCGTACGCTGCTCGAGGAACTCGACGAGCGCCTCTCGCACTACCGCCGTCTCTCGCGGCTGCAAGGGACGACGCTGCGACTCAGGCACGCCGTCTGCGACGACGAGACCGACGAGATCCTCCACCGCTCAAGCAACCATGGATACGACCTCCTCATCGTCGGGGGAGCGCGCCTTGGGCGCCGATTTTTTTTCCGCCGCGAAAGCCCGCTGGAGACCCTGATGCGCCATAGCGGGGTCAATCTGATCGCTTTTTATCCCAGATCTCTCCCCCATGGATAATCACGAGCTTCTCTACCGCCGCTACCGCAGCCGCGCAAGCGGACTGAGTCATGCAGAGGCTGCCAGACGGCTCCAGGAGTTCGGAGAAAACACCCTCCGAAGCGCCAAGAAGAAAAACTACCTCCTCGATTACCTGCACCAGTACACCCAGTTCTTCGCACTGCTGCTGGAGGGGGCGGCCGTTCTGGCCTTTATCGCCGACCACTACACCCCAAACGAAGGGAGCGACATCCTGGGAATCGCGATCCTCTGCGCCGTCATCGTCAACGCGACGTTCAGTTTCTGGCAGAACGCCAAAGCCGATCGGGCGATGGAGGCGCTGCTGCAGCTGATGCCGACGATGGTGAACGTCCTGCGCGAAGCTCAGCCGCTGCGGATCGATTCGAAAAGCCTCGTCCCCGGCGACATCCTCCTGCTGGAGGAGGGAGACAAAATCGCCGCCGACGCCCTCTTGCTCGAATCTTCCTCGCTCTACGTCAACCTCTCTTCGATCAACGGCGAATCCGATCCCGCCCTCCGCTCCGCCGTCGAAAGCGATGAGGCTCGAAGGACCCTGGAACGGCGCGACATGATCTTTGCCGGGACGACGGTCGTGTCGGGGAACGGGAAAGGGATCGTCACCGCGACGGCGCACGCGACGGAGTTCGGAAAAATCGCCAGCCTCACCAAAAACGTCCGGCAGACCCTCACCCCGATGCAAAAGGAGATCATCCGGATCACCCGGATCATGACGGTGATCGCCGTGGGGATGGGGGGGATCGCTTTTGCCCTGGGGCTCTTTTCGGGCAAGGGGGCGCTGTTGGCCGCTTTTTTCGCCCTCTCCATCATCGTTGCCAACGTCCCCGAGGGGATGCTTCCCACGATCACGCTCGCCCTCTCGATGGCAAGCCAGCGGATGGCCCGGCGCAACGCCCTTATCCGGAATCTCGACTCGGTCCAGACGCTGGGGAGTGCGACGGTGATCTGCACCGACAAGACCGGAACCCTCACCCTCAACGAGATGACGCTGCGGGAGATTTACCTCTCCGGCGGGGAGAAGGTCCACATCAGCGGAGAGGGGTATTTCGAGGGGGGTACTTTTACCCCCCAAACTTCCAACGAAACCACGCTCACAAGGCTCGAGGAGCTGCTGCGCGCGGGGCTTCTCAACAGCCGCGCCCTGATCGAGGGCGATACGGCGCTGGGAGACCCCACCGAACTCTCCCTGGTCGCCGCAGGACGAAAATTCGGAATCGATCCAGGCGGCTGGGAGAAAATCGGGGAGTTCCCCTTCAGCGCCGAGCGGAAGATGATGTCGACCCGGGTGCGATATCAAGACAAAACGGTGCTCTACGCCAAAGGGGCTCCCGAAGTGATCCTCAGACGGTGCAGCCGCTATCTCGACAACACGGGAGTCCCCCGAAATCTGGACCCCGCGGTACGCGACCGGATCGCCGCAGAGTGCCTCGCGTTCGAGCAGCAGGCCTACCGCGTCCTCGGATTTGCCCGCACGGAAGGGGAGAGCGAGGAGGCGATGATCTTTATGGGGCTGGCCGCGATCATGGACCTCCCCCGCCCGGAAGTCCCAGAAGCACTCAGTATCTGCCGAGAAGCGGGAATCCGGACCATGATGATCACCGGGGACAACCCCCATACGGCCGAAGCGATCGCAGGGCGGATCGGCCTGCCCTACGATCGGGTCATCATAGGAAGCGAGCTGGAGAAGATGAGCGAGGAGGAGTTGTGCGCCCTGCTCGAAAAAGAAAACCTCCTCTTCGCCCGGATGGCGAGCGGCCAGAAGCTCAAAATCACGACGGCACTCCAGAAAAACGGCGAGGTCGTCGCGATGACGGGGGATGGGGTCAATGACGCCCCGGCGCTGAAAAAGGCCGATATCGGGATCGCAATGGGGCTGGGGGGAACCGAGGTGGCCAAGGAGGCTTCCGACATGATATTGCTCGATGACCGGTTTTCGACGATCGTTTCGGCCATCGAGGAGGGGCGGAACGTCTATTTCAACATCAAGAAATTCGTCACCTACATCCTCGCTTCCAACGTCCCCGAAATCCTCCCCTACATTCTCCATTTTTTCCTCAAAATCCCCCTCCCCCTCTCGGTGATCCAGATCCTCTCGATCGATCTGGGCTCGGACATCCTCCCCGGTCTCGCGCTGGGAAGCGAAAAACCCGAAGCGGGGATCATGAAGCGCCCCCCCGTCGGGCTCCACGAAAAGATCCTCGACCAAGAGGTGTTCAAACGGGGGTATCTCTTCCTGGGCATGATCGAAGCCGCCGCCGCGATGAGCGCGTTTTTGCTGTTTCTCGTGACGCACGGGTGGGAATACGGCACCGTCGACCTGCACGACCCGCTGCTGCAGTCCCAGGCGATGACGATGACGCTGCTGGGGGCGATCACGTGCCAGATCGCCAACGTGTGGACGCTTCGCAGCTGGGAATTCGGCGCCGGGAGCGTGCCGTTTTTCTCCAATCCGCTCCTCCTCTTTGCGATCGGGATCGAGCTGGGCTGGATCTGGATGCTCCTCTCCTACGAACCGGCGCAGAAAATCTTCAACACCGCCCCCATCCCGCCGGGCGAACTGTGGATCCTCCTCCCCTTCCCCGTGGCACTGTTCCTCTCCCACGAGTGGTACAAACGCGCAAAAAGACAAAAGGGGGTAAAACCGCCCTCAAAAAAGGTATAATCGCCTGATCTGCCGTTGCACAGGAGGTTGCCGTGAAACCCATCCTCGAGATCGCCGATCTGCACGTCACCGTAGAGGGGCGGGAGATCATCCGCGGGATCGACCTGATGATCCAGCAAGGGGAGGTCCACGTCCTCTTCGGCCCCAACGGTTCGGGGAAATCGACCCTCCTCTCCTCGATCCTCAAACTCCCCGGCTACACCCTCACCGGCGGAAGCGTCCGGATCCGGGGAACCGACACGGCAGAGTTCTCCACCGATGAAATCGCCCATCTCGGGGTCGGGATGGCGTTTCAGTACCCTCCCAAAATCCGGGGGGTGACGCTGCGCCGCTTCCTGGAGGCGATCGGGCATGGGAGAGAAGTGGAGGAGGCGGTGCGGGAGCTGGGGATGGAGCCGTTTCTGGAACGGGAGCTCAACGTCGGGTTTTCCGGCGGGGAGCTCAAGCGGGCCGAGATCCTCAAACTCTACGCCCAGAGCCCCGACCTGCTCCTCATCGACGAGCCCGAATCAGGGGTCGACATCGAAAACGTCGCCGTCGTCTCCCGCGCAATCAACACCCTCCTCCAAAAAGGCTCCCCCACGAGCGAGCGCAAACGCTCTGCCCTCATCATCACCCACACGGGAAACATCCTGAACACGATCCACGCCGACGTCGGGCATGTTTTCATGGAGGGGAAAATCGTCTGCAGCGGCAATCCCCTCGACATCATGGAGGACATCCGGCGCGACGGTTTTTCGGGATGCGTCGAGTGTGTCAGAAGGAGAGAGAATGGAACGCTATGACGAAGAGACGCGCAAAACGCTGCGCGCGATCGCGTACGATGCGACCGAGGCGGTAGCGGGCAATTTTCTCGTCCGGGACGCGGAGATCGTCGAGAGCCATTCGGCGACCGAGGCGATCGAGATCCTCCCGATGGCCATCGCCCTGGAAAAATACGGCTGGCTTCGCGACCTGGCCTATACGCTCGTCCCCCGCGACCTGGATAGTTATGTTCGGGAGGTGGCGGCCGATCCCTCCATCCTGGGGTATTTTATCCGGGTCCGGGCCGGAGAGAGGGTCTCTCTCCCCCTCACGACGTGCTACCTCATCGACGCCAGCCGCTTTACCCAGCGGACCCACAACATCATCATCGCCGAAGAATCGAGCGAGCTCCACCTCATCAGCGGGTGCGCGAGCAACGTCCACGCCGAAGCGGGACGCCATATCGGGATCACCGAATATTTCATCGGCAAAAACGCCCTTGTCACCGCCACGATGATCCACAGCTGGGGCAAAGAAGTCGAGGTGTTCCCCCGCAGCGCGGCCCATGTCGGCGAGGGGGGAAAATTCGTCTCCAACTACATCTCGCTGGGGAGTGTGAAAAAGGTACAGATGGACCCCACCGCAATCCTTGAAGCGGGGGGGCTGGGGGAGTTTTACTCGGTCATCTACGCCCCGCAGGGGTCGGTATTCGACGTCGGATCCACCGCGGTGCTGCGCGGAGAGGGGGCCTCGGCGCAGATGGTCAGCCGCGTCGTCTCGGAGGGGGGCGAGGTCCTCACGCGGGGAAAAATCATCGGGGAAAAACCGCTGGGGGTCGGGAGCATGGCATGCAACGGCCTGCTGCTGGGGGAGAGCGGCTCCATCCACGCGATCCCCGAACTGGTGGCCCGCGATCCCAGACTTGAACTCTCCCACGAGGCGAGCGTGGGGATGATCTCCCGCGAGGAGCTCTCCTACCTGATGGCCGCGGGGATCGAGGAGGAGAAGGCCCGTTCACTCATCATCGAAGGGTTCCTGGACCTGCGGATCCCCTCGCTCCCCGAATACCTCCAGCGCCAGATCAACGCCCTCGTCCGGGAGACAAAACTCTCGGAGACGGTATAAGGTCCCGGGCGTATGCGAAAACTCTCGACCCTCCACCGCAACATCGTCGCCCTCGGGGCCAACAGTTTTTTCACCGATTTCTCGACCGAGATGATCCTCCCGCTCCTCCCTATCTTCCTCGAGCGGTTCCTCCACGCCTCCAAAACACAGATCGGCCTCATCGAGGGGGCGGCGGAGCTGGGGGTAGCGCTCCTGATCGCCCTCTCGGGATTTTACTCCGACCGCCTCGGAAAGCGCAAGGGGTTGACCGTTGTGGGGTATGGTCTTTCCAACCTGATCAAACCGCTGGCGTTTTTCGCCCAGAGCGCGGGGATGGTCGCCCTCATCCGGATCGGCGACCGCCTCGCCAAGGGGATACGGGTCGCACCGCGCGACGCCCTGATCAGCGCCTCGACCCCCCGCGAGATCAGCGGCTTCGTCTTCGGGTTTCACAAGATGATGGACGGGGCCGGGGCGCTGGCGGGATCGCTCGCGGCGTTCGCCCTGCTGTGGTGGTGGGGAGAGAGCGAGGAGACGTTCCGGGCCATTTTTGCCCTCAGCCTCATCCCGGGGATCATTTCGATGATCATCCTCATCTTTTTCGTCACCGACATCCGCTCCGATCCCGCCCCGCTGCGCCGCTTCCGCCCCGGCGCCCTCCCGAGGGCGTTTTACACCCTCGTTTTCTTCCAGAGCCTTTTTTCCCTCTTTGCGATGAACTACGCGTTTATGATCCTCAAAGCCGGAGACAACGGCGTCGCTCTGGCGATGATCCCCCTCGCCTACGCCCTCTACAACCTCACCCAGGCGTTTTTCGCGATCCCCATCGGCCGTCTTGCCGACCGCTTCGGCAAAGCGACGCTGCTGGCGTTTGTCTATCTTGCATTCGGCCTGGGGGCGCTGACGATGGCTTCGGGAGAGGTATGGGGAGCGTGGATCGGATTCGGAATCTACGGCTTTTTCGCCGGGGGGTTCAACGCGCTGGCCAAGGCGATCATCTCCGACACGGCGCCGCAGGATCTGAAAGCGACGGCGTACGGCATCTATTACACCTCGGTCGGATTTTCCACCCTCGCCTCTTTGAGCATGGCAGGATGGCTGTGGGACCACTTCGGAGGGGCACTCCCATTCTGGATCGCCGGAGGCTCGGCGGTGGTGCTTGCGGCGATTGTGTATACGTCACGCAGACGTTTCACGCTCCCTGCGGGCTGATCAACGAAACGTCGTTCCCTCGTAGCGGTCATACACCCATTCGGCGACAGACTGACGCTCTTTTTCGCTCAGTTTTCCCCTGAGCGAAGGCATGATCCCGAATTTTTCGATCGCCATCGGATGGCACATGCTGTACTGGATGTCAGGGTTTTCGATGTAGTCTTTGATGAACGCGATAATCACGCGGCGTTTGACGTCGTCGTCCTCGTCTGCGATTTGGACGTTTTCTTTGAGACGGTGGGAGACTTCCACCATCGGGGGAGCTTTGAGGGTATGGAGGTTACGGATCACCTCTTTTTTTTCCATCATTTCGACGTGGCACGAGGCGCAGTGTTTTTGATAGAGGGCATATCCTTCGCCGCCCCACGCGACGAGGGCCGAAGCGGCCAGTGACAAGGCAATTTTCATCCGGTTCCTTTTTTATCGGGAATGGTAGCGGTTTTGGAGATACAAGGAATTGACGTAAATCAATGTCCCCCCATCACCTTCTCGATTTCGGCGGGTTTGTCGTGGATGCCGAAGCGGTCGATGATCGTTTTGGTCGCTTCGTTCTGCCCGACCACCTCGACCTCCTTGCCCATCTTGCGCAGCTTGATAACCGCTTTATCAAGGGCATGAACGGCCGAAATGTCCCAGAAGTGGGCGCGCGTGACGTCGATGATGACGTGTTTGACCGCTTCGCGGTAATCAAACGCATCGGCGAAACGCTCGGCCGAGTTGAAAAACACCTGCCCGACGAATTTGTAGACGCGGGTGGAGCTGGTCTCCTCGAACGATTTTTCCCAGTAAAGAAAATGGCTGATCTTGTTCGCAAAAAAGAGCGACGCCAGCAATACCCCCGTGAAGACCCCCAGCGCGAGGTTGTGGGTCCAGACCACGACGATGACGGTCGAGAGCATCACGACGTTCGTGGAGAGCGGAAGGGTCTTCAGACCTTTGATCGAGCCCCAGTTGAACGTCCCGATCGAGACCATGATCATCACCGCCACGAGCGCCGCCATCGGGATGATGGAGATCAGGTCACTCATGAAAACGACCATGATCAGCAGCAACACCCCCGCAACGAGTGTCGAGAGGCGCCCCCGGCCGCCCGATTTGATGTTGATCACCGACTGCCCGATCATCGCGCATCCGGCCATACCGCCGATGCATCCGCTGGCGATGTTGGCGATCCCCTGCCCTTTGGCTTCGCGGTTTTTGTCGCTGTCGGTGTCGGTCATGTCATCGACGATCGTCGCCGTCATGAACGATTCGAGCAGCCCCACCGCCGCCAGCGCCGCGGAATAGGGGAAAATGATCGCGAGCGTCTCGAGACTGAGCGGCACTTCGGGCCACAAAAAGATCGGCAGGGTATCGGGAAGCTGCCCCATGTCCCCGACGGTACGCACATCGAGGCCCAGATAGACGACGATGGCCGTCAGGACGACGATTGTCACCAGCGGCGAGGGGATCAATTGACCGAGTGTGGGAACATACGGGAACAGGTAGATGATCGCCAGCCCCGCCGCGGTGAGGGCGTAGACGTGCCACGTGACGTTGGTGAGTTCGGGAAGCTGCGCCATGAAGATCAGAATTGCCAGCGCGTTCACGAACCCGATCACGACGGTGCGGGAGACGAAGCTCATCAGCACCCCCAGCTTCAGATACCCCGCCAGGATCTGCAGCACCCCGGTGAGGATCGTCGCGGCCAGCAGATACTGCAGCCCGTGTTCTTTGACCAGCGTCACCATCAGCAGCGCCATCGCCCCCGTCGCCGCCGAGATCATCCCGGCACGACCGCCCACGAACGCGATCACCGTCGCGATACAAAACGACGCGTACAGCCCCACCTTCGGATCGACCCCGGCGATGATCGAAAAGGCGATCGATTCGGGGATGAGCGCCAGGGCGACGACGATCCCCGCGAGAATATCGGCGCGGATATTGCCGAACCACTCCTCGCGTTTTGAGAGCAACAGCATAAGACTCCTTTGTAAAACGGGCGCAAAAGCGCTCCCGATACTGATAATCCGAACGAAGGAAAAATTCGCGGTGGAGAAAAACGGGAGGAGTTTGCGGAAAAAATATCGCGAATTGTACCCCGGGGGCGGTTAAATCCCGGTTAAC
>CAZBIR010000077.1:0-8894 GCA_964491035.1 uncultured Sulfuricurvum sp. | reverse complement strand
CGGGTGTTGTTCTCGATGATCGTGGCGACGTAGTTGATGACGTCGCGGTCGAGTTTGACCCGGTTGATCTCGCATTTTTTCTTGATGATCTCGATTTTCGTCTCCAGTTCGGGGGGCTGGATATCGGCGACGAGGCCCCATTCGAACCGGCTGATGAGCCGCTCTTCGATCCCGCCGATCTTTTTGGGGTGTTTGTCCGAGGTGATGATGATCTGCTTGTTCTCGTTGCGGAGCGCTTCGAAGGTGTGGAAAAACTCCTCCTGCAGCTGGTTTTTACCGCTTAGAAACTGGATATCGTCGATAAGGAGGAGATCGCATTTGCGGTATTTGTCTTTGAACCGGTCCATCGTTTTGTTGTTGAGGTGGCGGAGAAAATCGTTCAGAAACTGTTCGACCGAGGTATAAATGACGGTTTTGCCCTGCTGGAGCATGACATTTCCGACCGATTGCATCAGGTGGGTTTTCCCCAGTCCGACGCCGCCGTAGATGAAGAGAGGATTGTAGACGATCCCCGGTTTTTCGCTGACGGCCTTGGCCGAGATGTAGGCGAACTGGTTCGAACCCCCGATGACGAAGTTGGGGAAGGTGTACGAGGGGTTGAGCAGGGAACCTCCCGCGGGACGTTCAGCGCTTACGGCCACGGGGGCGGCGGTTTGTGATGCCGTAGCGGCGGCGGTTTTCACGCTGACGCTCACCGTCGGCCGTACCCCCGTTTTGATTTCGAAGAGATGGGCGATCTTGTCGGCAAATTTGGTTCGGATCCAGTTGGCAATGAGGGGATTGGGGGCGTAAAAAACGGCCAGGTTGCTTTTGGATTCGTTTTCGTCGTAGCTGAGCTGTTTGATGTAACGGTTGTAATCGATTTCGCTGATTTCGTTTTTGAGTGCGCCCAGCACCTGTTTTCCGATGGTATTCATCTTACCCCTTACCCTGTGAATAGTGATGTGAATAATATCTTTTTTTCCCTATAATTAGGCTCAAAGAAAGGGTGAATATCTTTCATTCACCCTGTGAACAAGGAAAATTATGACAATTTTGGGAATCGATCCGGGGACGCGCAACTGCGGATACGCCCTGGTTAAAATCGAGGGGCAGAAAATCCGCCTGGTCGAAGCGGGGCTCATCAAAATGAAAAGCGAAGCGCTTCAGTACCAGATACCGCAGGTATGCGAGGCGATCGAGCAGATTTTTGCTTCCCACACGATCGATGAAGTGGCGATGGAGGATATTTTTTATGCCCACAATCCCAAAACGGTCCTTAAACTCGCCCAGTTTCGGGGGGCAATTTCGCTGAAATTGCTGCAGGAATACGGGATGTTTGCCGAATACACGCCGTTGCAGGTGAAAAAAGCGCTGACGGGAAAAGCCAAAGCGGCCAAGGAGCAGGTAGCGTTCATGGTCAAACAGATACTGGGGATTACCAAGGAGATCAAGCCGCTCGATATCACCGACGCGATGGCGGTGGCGATTGCTCACGCCCAGAGGGTAAAACTCGAAAAAAACCGGCAGAAGTGAAAAAAGGGATAAGCGCGATACTCAAAGCGGCCGACACACCAGGAAGGCCGCCGAGGCAGAAGTGTATCCAAAGACCCTTATAGAAGCTTAATAATTTACGATTGATGAATCTCTTAAACGTTACTCTTTGTTGACCGGCTGAAAAATTTCTGAATCGGTAAAAAAAAAGGCTTTTTTTCTCAAAATGGGTAATATTCACACTGTGACGCCGTTGTGAATAACTTTCCTCTTTCCGGGCTCTTTACAAGGGAAAAAAACTTTCTCATTCAGAAAAAATTTATCTGAAAACAGGCTGAACCAACCCCCGTCAAAAACCTCTCAAATCCCTTAAAACAGGGACTTTCGTGAAACTTTACCCGTTTCAAAAATCATTAAGCAAATGTTATAAAAAGTTATTCACATTTTTGTCGTCCGTTCCACCCGGCGCCGGCGGTAATCGCCCGGTAATATAAATGTAATCCATCTGAAATAAACACTATTTACCATTTAAGAAATGTGATGGAACGAGGTAGAAAAATGCTCAATTCGGAAGCTCTGTTGCGAAACGCCCGCCCGGGATTGTTCCGGTATCCCGACATGGTGAGTAAAAGTGTTGTCGGGATGGCGCGCTGGCTGTTGCATGAAAAATCGATTAACCGTTTCATGCTCAACAATGAACAGAAAAAGGGGCTGGAGTTTATCGAGGCCGTTTTGGAACATCTGAACGTCTCGTACAAAACGATCCATCGACAGATCGACCACATTCCCTCGATGGGAAAAGTGATTATCGTGGCCAACCATCCTCTCGGAGCGCTTGACGCCCTCTGTCTCGTTCAGATGGTATGCAGCGTCCGGCAGGACAAAAAAGTCAAAATCGTGGCCAACCGCCTTCTTGGCGCGATTCCCCAGCTCAAAGAATTTCTGATCGGGGTTGACAATCTCAATGAACGTCTTTCCCGTCATGCGCTGCGCCAAATCGACAATGCGCTTCGTGCCGAGGAAGCGGTCATTTTTTTCCCTTCCGGCGAGGTATCGCGGGCGGGTTTGTTCGGGATCCGGGAGGGGGAATGGAAGGGGGGATTCGTCAAATTCGCCAAGCGTAATGCGACCCCCATCCTCCCTGTATACATCAAAGGGCGGAACAGTCCCCTCTTCTACGCCGCTTCCTGGTTCTATAAACCGTTGGGGGGGCTGCTCCTCAGCCACGAAATGTTCGCCGCACGGAACCGGGTATTCGATTTCACCATCGGTGAACCGGTCAGCGACAAATCGCTCAGCGACTTTAACCTGAGCGACAAGCATCACGCAAAATTGTTCCGAAAACATCTCCTCCGTCTGGCCAAAGGGAAAAAAGGGATCTATCCGACCGAGTGTTCGATCGCCCACCCCTCTTCGCGTCAGGAGATCCGCGCCGAACTGCGCAGGGGGGAACTACTCGGGAATACGAGCGATAACAAGCAGATTTACCTGATCGAGCAGGAAAATGCCCCTGCCGTGATCAACGAGATCGGGAGGCTGCGGGAGTATTCGTTTCGCAAGGTGGGGGAAGGTTCGGGGCGTTCCCGCGATATCGACGGGTATGACCGCTATTATCACCATCTGGTACTGTGGGACGATGAAGCGCTCGAAATCGCCGGGGCGTACCGGATCGGGGAGTGCGGATGGATCCTTTCGTGGCTGGGTAAAGAGGGACTTTATCTGAACGATCTGTGTGACATCAGTGAAAAATTCGAACCGATCCTCGAAGATGCAATCGAACTGGGGCGGAGTTTCGTACAGCCCAAATACTGGGGAAGCCGCGCCCTTGATTATCTCTGGCAGGGAATCGGCGCGTATCTAAGCCACAATCCCCAGATCCGCTACATGGTCGGTCCCGTCTCGATTTCAGGGAATTTTCCCAAACACGCCCAGGAGGCGCTGATCTATTTTTACACCCTCTATTTCGCATCGGACTACGCATGGGTTCGCGCTCGCTCACCCTACCGTCTCTCGGATTACGTCCGGGCCGAATTCGATGCCCTTTTCAGCGGAGACGATTATGCCGGGGATTTCAGACGTCTCAAGGATTACCTCAAATCGTTTGACGTCGCAGTCCCTACCCTTTACAAGCAATACAGCGAACTGTGCGACGAAGGGGGGATAGAATTTATCGATTTCGGAATTGACACCGATTTCAACACCATCGACGGTTACATCCTCGTCGAGATTTCGAAGATCAAAGAGGCAAAACGGCAGCGCTATATCAGAGGGGGGGAGTGATTTTCATCGCCTCGAAACACTCCCTGACGAAATCCTCTTTGGAGACGATCAGGTACGGGTTGGCTCCGTACTGAAATTCGAGCGAATAGGCATGGAGGAGTAGCCGGGTTGCCCCGGTATTGGCAAACCGCTCCTCGTCGCTCATCTCCTTGTCCAGAAACCGTACCGCATCGTTTTCATTCTGTCCGTAGATCGGGTCGCCGATGATCGGATGTTTCACGTGAAACAAATGGACCCGGATCTGGTGCTGACGCCCGGTAAGCGGCGAAGCCTCGACGAGGGTCGCATCGATATCGGGAAAATACTCCAACGGGGTAATGAAGGTACGGGAGGGTTTCCCCTCAGGGTGGACCCGGACAATCATCCGGACGATGCTGCTCGGATCTTCGCGCCGAAGGAGCGGTTCACGGATGTCGATCGGGTGTTCCACCCTCCCCCGTACTAACGCCAGATAACGCTTCGTTACCTCACGCTCTTCGAACATCATCTTTAAAACACGTTCGCTCGTTTTGTTACGGGCGGCCAAAACCAGGCCGCTTGTCTCCTGGTCGATACGGTGGGTAATGTTAGCGTCCTGGCCGAAGCGGTGTTTGATTTCATCGTTCAGCGAATAGGGGGTATGACGGTTCTGGGGATGGACGATGAGGCCGCTGGGCTTGTCATAGACCGCGAAGTCGTTAGCGACAAACGTAGGAGTGAGCCCTTTGGATAACGGCTCAAAACAGACAAATTCAAAATCCCCCTCGACAAATCCCGCCTGGTTGTCCATCACTTCACCGTTGACAAACAACCGCCCCTTGGCGATAAGGCGCTGCGCCTCTTTCTGGGTATACCCTAACTCTTTCATCAGAAAGAGAAACGCTTTTTGCTTGAGGGGGGCATGGAGGTTTTTGATAACGAAGGGCAAATATATTCCTTTATAAGGGAGGGTTGGGTAGACTAAAAATATCATTTAGCGCCGTTTTAATCTGCGCATTTTAACATAGAAGGAACACTCATGGTAGAACGTTACGCCCGTGAAGCAATGAAAAACAAGTGGACGATGCAGGCCAAATACCAGGCCTGGCTCGATGTCGAAAAAGCGGTCGTCAAAGCCTGGAACCGTCTGGGGCTGATCCCGGACGAGGATGCGGAGAAAATCGTCAAAAATGCCGGCTTCAGCGTCGAGCGGATCGACGAGATCGAAGCGGTGACCAAACACGACCTGATCGCGTTCACGACTTCCGTCTCCGAAACGCTCGGCGAGGAGAGCCGCTGGTTCCACTACGGGATGACCTCTTCCGATACGGTCGATACCGCCGTCGCCCTTCAGATGAAAGATTCGCTCGAGCTTATTATCGAAGACGTCAAGATGGTGATGGAGTCGATCAAGCAACGGGCGATGGAACACAAGATGACCCTGATGGTCGGACGGAGCCACGGTATCCACGGCGAACCGATCACGTTCGGTCTCGTCCTTGCCGTCTGGTACGACGAGATGGCCCGCCATCTCAAAAACCTCGAAGAGACGATGGAGGTGATTAGTGTCGGTCAGGTATCCGGAGCGATGGGGAATTTCGCCCACGCACCGCTGGAGCTCGAAGAGTACGCGTGCGAGGAACTGGGGCTCAAACCCGCCCCCGCATCCAATCAGGTAATCCAGCGCGACCGTTACGCCCGTCTGGCGACGTCGCTCGCCCTGCTGGCCAGCTCGATCGAAAAATTTGCCGTTCAGGTGCGCCATTGGCAGCGGACCGAAGTGTACGAATGCGAAGAGTTTTTTTCCAAAGGGCAGAAAGGCTCATCGGCGATGCCGCACAAACGTAACCCGATCCTGACCGAAAACATCACAGGGCTGGCGCGGATGATCCGGGCGTATGCCGTTCCGGCGATGGAAAACGTCGCGTTATGGCACGAGCGGGATATCTCCCACAGTTCGACCGAGCGTTTCTGGCTCCCCGATGCGTTCATCACCAGCGATTTCATGCTCCACCGTTTTAACAGCGTTATCGCCAACCTTGTCGTTTACCCCGAGAACATGATGAAAAACCTCAACCTCACCGGCGGTCTGGTTTTCTCCCAGCGGGTCCTTTTGGAGTTGCCGCTTAAAGGGGTAAGCCGCGAAGACGCCTACCGGATTGTCCAGCGTAACGCGATGAAAGTGTGGGAAGGGTTGCAGCAGGGGAACAAGGCGATCAACGACAAAGGAGAGAGCCTTTACCTCCAGTATCTTCTCGAAGACGAGGAGCTGCGCCAGAGCCTGAGCGAAGAGGCGATCCGTGATTGTTTCGATTACGGGTATTATACGAAAAACGTCGACAAGATTTTTGCGCGGGTATTCAAATAATCCACAGGAAATAACGCGGATACCGCATAAGAAATTATAAAATTTAGAGTGATTATAATACACCAATTTGACAGAGTCCAAGGGAGAGAGATGCTAACCATTATCAAACGCAACGGCCGGCGCGAGCCGCTCGATATCACCAAAATTCAAAAATACACCTCCGCGGCGGTAAAGGGGCTCATCAACGTTTCCCAGAGCGAGCTGGAAGTGGATGCACAGATCCAGTTCCGGGACGGGATCACGAGCAACGAGATCCAGCAGACCCTGATCAAAACGGCGGTCGACAAAATCGATATCGACACTCCCAACTGGACGTTTGTGGCATCACGCCTTTTCCTCTACGACCTGTACCACCGCGTCAACGGGTTTACCGGGTACGGCAGCCTCAAAAGCTATTTCGAGCGGGGGGAAGCCGAAGGACGGATTCTGCTGGGACTCAAGGAAAAATACGATCTCGCCGATCTGGACGCCTACATCGTCCCCGACCGCGACCTGGAATTCAACTACCTCGGGATCAAAACCCTCTACGACCGCTACCTGATCAAGGACCGCAAGGGTGACCCGATCGAACTGCCGCAGCACATGTTCATGGCGATTTCGATGTTTTTGGCCCAAAACGAAACGGATCGTCAGGGATGGGCGAAAAAATTCTACGATATGATCTCGAAGTTCGAGGTGATGCTTGCCACCCCTACCCTCTCCAACGCCCGTACGACCCGTCACCAGCTCAGTTCGTGCTACATCGGCTCCAGCCCCGACAACATCGAGGGGATCTTCGACGGCTACAAGGAGATGGCACTCCTCTCCAAATTCGGCGGAGGGATCGGCTGGGACTGGACGCAGGTGCGGGCGATGGGATCGTTCATCGACGGTCACAAGAACGCTGCGGGGGGAACCGTACCGTTCCTGAAAATCACCAACGACATCGCAATCGCCGTCGATCAGCTCGGAACCCGGAAAGGGGCGATCGCCGTTTACCTCGAACCGTGGCATATGGACGTCAAGGATTTCCTCGACGTCAAGAAAAACTCGGGGGAGGAGCGCCGCCGCGCTCACGACCTCTTCCCCGCCCTCTGGATCAACGACATGTTCATGAAACGGGTGGCGGAAGATGGCATCTGGACGATGTTCGATCCTTTCGACGTCAAGGAACTGACGCAGATGCACGGCGCCGAGTTCGAAAAACGGTACCTTGAACTCGAACAGGACCCCTCCGTCGTCAAAGAGCACACCAAGGCCAAAGACCTGTGGAAAAAGATCCTCACGAGCTATTTCGAGACGGGAAGTCCGTTCCTGTGTTTCAAAGACAGCGCCAACCGTGCCAACCCCAACGATCACTACGGGATCATCCGCAGCTCCAACCTCTGCACCGAGATATTCCAGAATACCCAGCCCAACCACTACCTCGTCAAGATCAAATTCGAGGACGGGACGTTTGTAACGTTTGAAGAAGAGGAGATGGTGAAAGTCGACAGCGGGATCGAGAAACCGGCCAAAAAGATCACGGCCCTCGATTCGCTGGGGGGCAGAGCGATCTACATCGTCGAAAAGGAAAAAGTCGACGGTGCGACGGCGGTGTGTAACCTCGCCAGCGTCAACCTCTCGCGGATCCATACGAAAGAAGACATCGACCGCATCGTTCCCGTCGCGATCCGCGCACTGGACAACGTCATCGATCTGAACTTCTACCCGCTGGAAAAAGTCAAGCGGACCAACATGCGCAGCCGCTCCATCGGTCTTGGGGTGATGGGGGAAGCGCAGATGCTCGCCGAAAGCAAAATCGTCTGGGGGAGCCAGGAGCATTTCGACAAGATCGACGAAGTAATGGAAGCGGTGAGCTACAACGCGATTCTCGCCTCCAGCAACCTTGCCGTCGAAAAAGGGTCCTACCCCGAGTTTGCGGGATCCAAATGGAGCCGCGGAATCCTCCCGATGGACCATGCAACCCCTGAGGTACAGAATCTGATCGACCGGGGCGGCCTCTTTGCCCCCAATTACGACTGGGAGAGCCTCCGCGAGACGATCAAAAAACAGGGGATGCGCAACGGCTACCTGATGGCGATCGCCCCCACGAGCTCGATCTCGATTCTCACCGGGACGACCCAGGCGATCGAGCCGATCTACAAACGCAAATGGTTCGAGGAGAACCTCTCCGGGCTCATCCCCGTCGTCGCCCCCAAACTGAGCCCCGAGACGTGGAGCTACTACACCCCGGCGTACGACCTGGATCAGACGATCCTCGTCAAAGCCGCCGCGATCCGCCAGAAATGGATCGATCAGGGGCAGAGTCTCAATATCTTTATTACCCTCGACCGGGCGAGCGGGAAGTATCTGAACGATATCTACATGCTCGCGTGGAAGCTGGGGCTCAAATCGACCTACTACCTCCGTTCCCAGTCGCCCGAAGCGAAACAGGACACGGCAGACCGCTCGATGGAGTGTGAAGGGTGCCAGTAAAGCCCCTGAACGCTTCAGCGCTCAAAAACCTTCTCGAACGGATCGAATATGCCCGTGAGGGGGAGATCCGCTCCATAACCCCCCACTCCGCTACTTCGATAACGATCCGTTTGAGTGTACAGGACAAGGCCCGCGGCTACGACTGGATCGACGTGGCCTTCCGCATCGATGGAATCCATGATGCCAGACTCCTGAGTGACGCCGTTTTAAACGCGCTGGATATCTCCGAGGGGATCACGGCAGAGATAACGGCGGATTCGGCGGCGTTAGCGATCGGTGCGTATCCCGGACGCATTCACGAAGCACCGCTCTATCTCCTCGGCACGTCGATCGGTTACGAAGAGCTCCCTTTCAGCGG
>CAZBIR010000076.1:0-9075 GCA_964491035.1 uncultured Sulfuricurvum sp. | reverse complement strand
CTTCGAGCGAACATATCTGCCTCGATCTTGCCCCCCGTTATGCGGTGATCAAAGGCACCGGAATCGTTCTCCTCGGCAAAGATGAAAAAGAGTCCCGTATCATCGGCGACATCGTCAAACACACGATTACCGCTATCCTCTCGGCCGAGCAACTCGGGGGATGGGGATCACTCACCCTCTCCCAAATGTTCCAGATGGAATACTGGGAACTCGAACAAGCTAAACTCAAAAAATAAGGAATAAATAGATGAAAATTACGAAAAAAGTGACCTTTATCGCCAAAGAGGGGTGTATCGAAGAGGTCAAAAAACTCCTGACCGACATGGTTGCCCCCTCGATCAAAGAGCCGGGATGTCTGTTTTACTACATTGTACACTCTAAAAACAATCCGCGCAAATTCTTTGCGGTCGAATCGTGGGAAAATGCCGATGCGTTGGCAGGGCATGCCAAAACGGCCCATTATGCCCATTATAAAGCCAACTACGAGCCGTTCGTGGAACACAAATACACCGAAGATTTAGAGATTTTAGACGCAGAGGCGTACGGATTCTAAATCCCAGGAGCCTTCCACATCGGCTCCGTAATCCCCTCACGAACTAATTCCATCTGCTTGGCGTAGACTTTGAGCCATTTTTCTTTTATCTCACCATACTGCGCGTGATTGACCATGTTCGGCTCATACGTCCGCTCGATTTTGACGATCTCTTTTCCCGCCTCTTCAAAACTTTTATACTCGCCCGAACCGATCCCGCACGCCATCGCTACACCGAGTGCCGTCGCCTCTTTGACTACCGGCACGCGCACTTCCAAGCCTGTAACATCGGCCAATATCTGAGACCATAACGCCCCGTTGGATGCCCCGCTCGCAAACGTAATGGAGGTGGGTGAAACGCCGCTAAAGGCTTTGATGTTCTCCAGATTGATCGCACTCACGATACACGCGTTCTCTTCGAGAGAGCGAAACATCGATGCGACGTTGTATTTGGACTCATCCAACCCCAAACCGATGAACGAAGGGGAGGCGTGTATCCACTCGCCATAATTCATCCGATCGCTGAATATCGGGGTGATTCCATAAGAGCCCAGAGGTACGGATGCCGCCATCGCTTCAAGTTCAGCGTAGCTTTTTCCGCATCCGAACGTATTACGGAACCACCGCATCACCAACCCCGTAAAAAAGGTAATCCCCTCCGCCTGAGACATCCCCCGTACGACATGCGGATTAACCCGCAACAGCATTGCATCGGAGAGTGCAGCATCGCTAGGGATATTAACCACCTGCTGCCAAAAACTCCCTCCGAGTACAACCGCATCGCCCAGCTTTGAAGCGCCCAGACCCGCGGTACCGATCTGTACGTCACCGCCCCCCATCACGACAAGCGTTTCCGTACTTAATCCCGTCTCAGTAGAGGCTTCTGCACTGATGTTGCCCAGCACGTCCCCGCTCTCTCGTATCGGAACAAACAGATCTTTGAGTCCGCATTGTTCAAATTCCCGCTTGTTCCAATGGCGTTCTCTGAGAGAAAATGCTCCCGCCGTCCCCGCATTGGAAGGCTCACTTGCTAGCTCCCCGCTGAGTTTGAAAAGTATCCAATCGCTGATCATCGTAAAATAGCGGGCTTTCTCATACAGTGAGGGACGATTTTTTTTCAGCCATAGCAGTCGTGGTGCGGCAGAGAGGGCAAAGGTTTGCCCGCTGATGGCATAACTCTCGGACTCCAGTGAGGGAAATGCTTTTTTGAGATAGGAGACTTCCTCACCTGAACGGCCATCGACATTAGCGACGCCCCACAGCTCATTCTTGTCCGCGTCGTATACGACAATCCCCTCCCGCATGCTCGACGCCGAAACCGCTGCGATCTTCGAGGAGTCGATCCTCGCGGCCGCAATCGATTCGCGAATACACCGCAGGGCCAGTTCCCAGCCTCGCGAAAAATCGAATCCCATCGATCCGGGAACCCCCGCTTCGGCAATATGGCTCCATTCGTACTGCGCAATCGAAACCTGGTTTCCCAAAGCATCGAAAACGATCGAGCGGATGCTCCCGGTCCCGGCATCAATGACAAGAAAATAGGGGTTCATCGGAGCGCTTTCATGTTGGCAAACAGTTCCATCGGCAGCCGTTTTTCCACGCTCCCCTCGATAGGGCGGATATCGATATTACAAATTGAGCCTTTCAGCTCTTCGGCCAATTTGATCAGCTCCTCTTTGGTTTCTCGTTTGGCGATCCCGCGTGCGGAACACCCGCTCACGCCGGTATGGTTATAGGTCATTCGATACATAGCTGATTCCAAAATCGTATTTGCGATTCAGAAGCAAAGAGAGTTCCAACAAAAAGGGAGGATAGCGAAAAAAGAGGGAGGGGGAGAAGGGCGTCTCTTAGACGCGCGCTTCCTCCCGACGCTGGAGATATTCCCAGTTTGCATCGACGCGGCGCTGCCACTCTTCGATGATGTGTTCGTACTCTTTGGTGAACAGGTGTTTAAAACGCCCCTGTGCACCGAGGTAATCACGGACCGGGATAATGTTTTTCGGACGATAGGTGATATTAAGCTCTTTTCCGTCGATGATCTCATAAAGAGGAAATACCAGCGAATCAGTTGCCAGATCCGATACGGAAATGGTATCTTCCGGAGCAAATTTCCACTCCGTCGTACATGCCGACATCGCGTTGATGTAAACCGGCCCTTCGGTAGCAAACCCTTTCTGGATTTTGGCAATCATATCTTTCCATTTGTTCGGAGCAACCTGCGCGACGTAGGGAGCACCGTGGGCCGCCATGATACCGAGCATATCTTTTTTGTTCATCTTTTCGCCATAGCTGACACGCCCTGCCGGTGACGTCGTCGCTGAAGCACCGATCGGGGTGGAAGAAGAACGCTGTCCCCCTGTATTCGCGTAGACTTCGTTGTCCAGACAGACGTACATCATGTTGTGCCCGCGTTCGAAACATCCCGAAAGCCACTGGAATCCGATATCGTACGTCGCACCGTCACCACCGAACGCGACAAACTTTGGAGTACGATCAGGCTGTTTCAGGCGACCTTTACGTTTAAGCGCCTTGTGCATCGCTTCGGCACCGGCAATCGCGGTAGAGGAGTTTTCAAACCCGATGTGGATCCAGGAAGCATCCCATGAGGTGTAAGGGTAAACCGCCGTACAGACTTCAAGGCATCCGGTAGACGCCGAAAGAATCAGGTCGTCGTTGGTCGCGTTAAGGACTTCACGAACGATGATCGAGTGCGCACATCCGGGGCACAGGAGGTTGGCCCCCTCGAAACGGTCTGCTGACGTCGAGAACTCTTTGAGATTTTTGATTTTTTTGATTTCAGACATCATTCACTCCTTATAGAAACGCGAGTTTAGGCCCGCGTACTCCGATGTATTGCTGCAATGGAGTGGTAGGTTTGCCCGCTTCCATGTTTGCTTTGAGATCTTCATAGATTCCGACCAAATGTGCTTTGGTCAAATCGCGTCCTCCGAGGCCGTAGATGTAGTTGGTCAACACAGCATTCGAACCACTGTTGATGATCGTGCCGGCGATCTCATTGTAGAGCATTCCGACAGTACCGTGGGGACTTGAACGGTCAAGCGCACCAATGGCTTTCACCCCTTTGAGAATCTCTGCAAGTTTTTCGAACGGCCACGGGCGCAATACCCGGATACCGACGACACCCGCTTTGGTCCCCTGTTCGCGCAGTTCTTTTGCTACTTCCATCGCGGTTTCGACGGACGTGCCGATACATACTACGGCTACGTCTGCATCTTCCATCCCGTACGTCTCAACCATGTTATAACGGCGACCCGTCAATTTCTCAAACGCATCAAATGCGGCTTCGATTTTGGGAGCTACGGCCGTCATCAGGGCATGCTGTTGACGCGCTTTATGTTCGAAATGCCAGTCTTCCTCGGTCTGAACCCCGTGAGTAACCGGGTGGTCGAGGTCAAGCATGTCGTTCATCGGTTGGAATTCTCCGACAAAGCCGTATGCGACGTTGTCAGGCATCGTAATAACCCCTTGTGCCGTATGGGACGTCATAAATCCGTCCTGGTGCACCATGGCCGGGAGGCGAACGTCGTGATCTTCAGCGACTTTGAACGCGATGAAGTTCAGATCGTACGCATGCTGCGCATTGTACGCACAAAGCTGGATCCATCCCGTATCACGTCCCATGTACATATCGGAGTGGTCACCGTTGACGTTCAGCGGTGCACCGATTGCGCGGTTGACAACATTGAGAATGATGGGAAGACGCATTCCTGAAGCCGAGTAAAGGGTCTCGAGCATCAGGGCAAACCCTTGCGACGAGGTTGCCGTGGCAACGCGTCCGCCGGCGGCCGAAGCGCCGATACAGCCTGACATTGCGGCATGTTCGGATTCAACCATGATGAATTCACCGTCTACGTAGCCGTTGGCCAGAAAGTTCGCGTAATTCTCAACGATTGGAGTCGATGGCGTAATCGGGTATGCCGATACGACGTCAACCTGTGCCTGGCGCAGTGCCTGGCTTGCCGCCATATTTCCGTCCCAGACCTCTACTTCGCGTAGTTCCATTGTATCAGCCATTAGTCTTCCTTTGGTTCTTCTGCTTGAGCATTTTTGTCTTTTTTAGGCCATTCGGCAAGTGCTTCTTCTTCATTTTTCTGTTCCGGGAACATCAGAAGCGATTTTGGATTGGTCGGGCATACCTGGACACAGATCCCGCACCCTTTACAGTGGTCAAAATCGATTCCGACCATTTTTTTGTCGCGGGAGATGATCGACATATCAGGGCAATAGACCCAGCAGAACTGGCAGTCGATGCAGTAATCTTTGTTGAACAAAGGTTTTTCGATACGCCAGTCGGCAACACTCGCCGTAAACGAGTTTGATTGCGAATAAGGGCGGTTCTCCGGAAGCGTTATAGCGATATCGCGTGTCGGGCCGTCAAATGACCGGAGCATGGCACCGATTTCGAATCCATCCCATCCTTTTTTTTCCATCCTGTGCTCCTTATTTCACTTCATCATACGCGCGTTGGATCGCGATCATGTTGGCGTCGATAATTTTTTGGGGGAGTTTTTTAAGAACTTTGACCATGCTCTCTTTGAAAAACTCGATATCGTACATTCCGGACACTTTCATCAGTGCACCGAGCATCGGAGTATTGGGAATTGCTTTTCCGATAGTCTCCTGGGCAATTTTGATACAGTCGACGGTGTAGACCTTTTTCCCGGCAAGTTTGGGTTGAGACGCGACCAGTTCTTCGGTGCTCAGGTGGGTCGTCACGATATAGACCGTATTTTCTTTTTCGTTTGCGGTGATGTCGGCGACGTAAACAAGCGCCGGGTCGATAACCAAAACGTAGTCAGGTCTCATATACTTCTCGTGGTTCAAAATCACTTTGTCGTCGACACGGTTATAGGCCGTCATCGCCGCGCCGCGTTTAGCTGAACCGTAAAACGCGAATGCCTGAACATGCTTACCGGTGGTGGATACAACGTCGGCAAGACCTTTGGCACCGGTTACGGCACCCTGTCCGGCACGACTATGCCATCGAATTTCTAGCATGAATTCTCCCTCTGACTTAAGTTTTAAGTTGAATTTTCATCAATGCAGGTATTTTATGAAAGTTGCTCTTAAATGTAGCTTTTCACTTTTCGGAGGGGCTCAAAGGCCTCGAAAAATGTTACTTTAATCCCCGTCCAGCGATGTATCGGACCGCTTCAAGCGCATCGGGCTTTATAACATCTGTTAATGTTAGTAATTGTTCTATATTATCGTATCCGCTGCTGACGGCGACGCTGGAAATTCCGGCCCGATTCGAGGCTTCGATATCCAGCCGGGTGTCCCCGATCATCCATGCCGATCCCGTCGTTGCCCCCATCTGTTCCAGGGCTTTGAATATCGGTTCGGGGTGGGGTTTGGGGTTCTCGACGTGCTCGCGCCCCACCAGTACCTCGAAATGCTTCATCACCCCGAAATGCTCCATCAGTTCGCGCGAATAAAGCCCCGTCTTCGTCGTCACGATCCCCAGCCGAGCGAATTCCGCCGCTTCGTGTATCGCGTCGACCGCTCCGGGAAGGAGGAGTGTTTTCAGGCAGGCGATTTCGCGGTAATAGAGCTTGTAGGTTCCGACGTGCTCGGCCACCCTCGCTTCGGGGATGCCGACAGCGGCAAACATCGTCTCGAGCGTGTGGCCGATCTGGGAGGTTATCTCCACCGTCTCCACCTCCCCGACCAGATCGTGTACCCGCAGCGAATGGCGGAAACTCTCGACGATCGCTTCGGTCGAATCGATCAGGGTACCGTCAAGATCAAACAAAATGACCGGCTTCATACTTCTCCTTGTTTTAGTGCTTTTCCCAGCGGATATAATCTTCCCAGATGCCGTTAATCGTCGGTTTCACCCCTTTGATAGAGCGGCTGTAGACGTTGATGTCATTGGGAACCACGAGAAACAGGTAGGGGTTGTCCTGCGCGATCCGTGCGTAGATACGCCGCTGCAGCGCGGCGATCCGTTCGGGGTCGGTAGAGCGTTCCATCGCTTCGATCAGCCGGTCGGTTTGGGATGAACGGTAACCGACAAGGTTAAATCCCCCCGGCACATCGCTCTGGCTGTGCCAGAGGGCATAGGGGTCCGGGGTCAGCGACAGGGCCCAACCCAGCAGCACGGTATCGAATTGCCGGGGGGCAACGACCGTATTCAAAAAAGCCTGCCACTCCATGACCCGCAGACTCACACGCACCCCCGCCTCGGCCAGCTGGCGCTGCAGTATCTCGGCGGCGTAGGGGCGGATCATGTTCGAATTCGAGGTCGCGATCTCGAACGAGAGGGGGTTTTTTGCATCATAGCCCGCCGCCCTCAAAAGCGCTTTGGCCCGCCTGATATCGCGCTTGGGAGGTTTAACCTGATCGTTGTATCCCCTGCTCCCGGGGAGAAACGGTCCCGTGCACACCTTCGCGTGTCCCAGAAACAATAGATCGCTCAGCGCCTGACGGTCGATCGCCAGGGAAAGCGCTTCACGCACCCGGGGGTCCCGGAATTTTTTGAGACGGAGATTGAATCCCAGATAGGTATAGCTGTGGGAGGGGAGTTCGAGCGTTTTGAACCGCCGGTGAAATGAGGGGTCAAGCTGACGTTCGTACTGCATCGGTTCGAGGGAGCTGATGTCGATCGCACCCGATTTCAGCATCAGAAAACGGGTCATCGGGTCGGCGATGACGTGGAACACGATCTTCCCGATTTTAGGTGCCCCTTCAAAATAGCGGGGATTGGCTTCGAGTACGATCTGCCTGGAAAACTCCAGCTTTTTGAGAATATAGGGGCCCGTTCCGACCGGTTGGGCATTGAAACGGCTCCCCATCACGTCGCTCTCGCGCTCGAGGATGTGACGCGGGACGATCCCCATCATCCAGATCTCCAGCGCCTTGAAATAGGGCTTTTCATACGCGACGCGCACCGTATGATCATTGATAACGCTGAGCGATTTGACTACCCGAAAATCGCTCGCATAGGGGGTGATCACTTTCGGCGAACGGATCAGCTCGTAGGTAAAGGCGACATCGCGGGCAGTGAAGGGGGTCCCGTCATGCCAGGTCACCCCCCGGCGCAGCTTGAACTCGATCAGCGTCGGGGTAATGAACCGGTACGACTCGGCCAGATCACCGATGACGTTTTGGCCGCTTTCGTCGTACTTGACGAGCGCGTTGAATACAAACCCGGCGATGGAGGAGCTTGCCGAATCGGTCGCGATGAGGGGGTTGAGGCGTGCGGGATTGGATGAAGCGCTCAGATGGAGCGTCCCGGCGATCAGCCAGACGCTTTGGATCAGAAGGAGTAACAGTTTCAATCTCAACCCGCTTTTTGGGTGAGATTATAGCAAAACCTATTTCGATTCGACGATACGGCCGTTCAGCGGCTGAACCGGGCGGTAGTTGTGATCGTAAAATTTACGCATCGCCGCGATCTGCTCCGCCGTTGCGCTCTGGATCTCTTTCATAACGTACCAGCGGACATTCTCGCTGCACGGAGGCGTTGTCAGCGAGCCCATGTAATGCCAGTAACGCCCGCTCTCTTTGGGCAAAAGTGCGGCGGGGTTGAGGAGGGTAGTGCTACCCACCCCTTTGGTGACGGTATCGAGAATCGCGCTGCGTTCTTTCCCCTCTTCGAACAGCACCCCGACGACGAGGAGATTCCCGAACGCGCTTTTGTGCACCATGTGGGCGACGAGATCGTATTGTTTACCGTCGATCTTTTCCTCGCTTTTGCCGTGGAAATGGAACTGGACGAGCTGATAGTCGACCCCTCCGACGCTGATCTTGCCGCCGTTATCGACGTTGACCTGCACGGCATGGCCGTTGTCGACGATCTCGGCGCGGGTGATGACGTTTTCATCCAGCAAAATCACGTTGGCGGAGCTGATCGGAGCGGTAGCGTCCGTCCGTATATCGATCGGCGACTGCGCCTTGCCGTTGCTGCAAACGGCGCTGAAATCACACCAGTGCGCAGGCCCGTGGGCGTCGTAATCCCAGTGGGGGGCATGGGGTTCTGAGGCGTAAGCGTTCCACGCAAGGGCAAGTGCCATCAGCGAAAGGGTTAAAGGATTGTTCATTTGAATCTCCCGAAATTATAATCGCTTATGGTAGCGGAGATAGGCATCATACGCAAATCAATATTATTGGGTGAAACGTTCAATATTTTTGAGGATAAAAAGGGGAAATCGGAGAAAGGAGGAAAACTTTCTCTCCGAAGAGAGAAAGAAACGATTAACGTTTGGAGAACTGTGGTGAACGGCGCGCTTTGCGTTTACCCGGTTTCTTACGCTCGACGACACGTGAGTCGCGGGTAAGCATACCAAACGGTTTGAGGATCGCACGGAACGAAGGATCGAACGTGCAGAGCGCACGGGAAATACCGTGGCGCAGTGCATCGGCCTGGCCTGAGAATCCGCCGCCGAGCGTTGTCGCGGTGATATCGACCGACGTGTCCTGTTTTGTCAGTGAAAGGGGCTGCGTGACACGCAGTTTTTTCGCTTCGAGACCACCGAGCCAAGCGTCGAGTGAAAGACCGTTTACCGTGATTTTTCCGGTAC
>CAZBIR010000075.1:0-10010 GCA_964491035.1 uncultured Sulfuricurvum sp. | reverse complement strand
CTCAATGCCACCGACCGTCTCGTCATTACCAAGGGGATCGGGGGGGAGGACGAACCCGATTTGTGGGAGAAGAACTACGGCGGCGAGATCGAGTTGTGGATCGATCTGGGGCAGGTGGACGAGAAGCGGTTGCGCAAGGCGTGCGGGCGCAGCGAGCGGGTCATCGTCTACACCTACAACGTCAAAGCCGCGAGTGCGTGGTGGCGACAGAACGGCGCGGCGTTCGGACGGTTCAAAAACTTCTGTGCGATCCATCTGCACGCCGAGGGAATCGAAAAGCTTCATGGCCGTTCGATGCGTCTTTCGGTCACGATCAGCGATGGCGAACTGAGTCTTCATTCGGACGCAGGGGATGTTACGATAACGCAAGAGCGGTGGCAATAGCGTCCTGCTTCCGGACGCTATTTATCTTTATTTGGTTATACTCACTCATATCATTTTTGTATCGGGTATCACCATGAAACGTAAAATCGGAAAATTCAAAAGTTCTATTGCCAATCTTGAGCTGCAAGACCGCGTGCTGCGGGAAAACACCCTGATCCTCGCCGAGCCCGGATCGGGGAAAACCCATCTGGCCAACAAGATCCGCGAGTTCGTCATCGCCGCGGGTATCCCGACCCTCTACCTCGATTTCTCCGATCCCCAGGAAGAGCAGATCGAAGAGCGGTTCAAGCATGGCAGCGAGTTTCACTACATGCGATTCGACGAGAGCGATGCATTCGAGGCGGCGGTTGATGCCGCGATCGAAGAACGGCGCAATATCTACATGGCGGTCAATCCGGCGTACTTCGCGAGCAAGCGGGATATCAAGAGCAAGCTTTCCAGGGTGATCCAAAAGCGGGGATTTCTGGATAACTATTATTATTTCATGCAGGACATCGCCAACGTCGAGGGGTTCCACGCGAAATTCGAAGACTTCATTTTTTACATCTTCGATCTCGTCAACCTCAAAAAATTCGGCCTCACCTTCCTCGCACAGCCCAACGAGATTTTCGAAAATCCGCGCGTCAAGCTCATCTTCTCGTTTCTTTTTATCGGGCGGTGCTCGAACGCCTATTATTACAACACCACCGTTTTGCGCAGCATGAAGCCCAATACATTTCTCTACCAGCACCGCGTCGATAACCGCTCCCTGCTGTTCAACAATATCCAGAGCGATATCGTCTACATCGACGCCTGAAGCCGCCTGAGCGGTTTCATCTCCCCTGTTATCTGATGAAAATTCCCTTCCCGTTTTTGATGATTCTGGCCATGATGCTCTGGGGCGGCGGCTGGCCCGCGCTGAAAATCCTTACCGAAAGCGTGTCGTGGGAAGTGGCGACGTTCTGGCGCTTCGCGCTGATGAGCCTCGCTTTCCTCCCCGTGCTATGGTGGCATCGTAACCCTTTGGGCGTGAATCTCCGCGCGTTAGGATGGGCGGCTTTGAGCGGTTTGCTCAACGCGGTGTTTATGGGGCTCTCATTTTTGGGGGTGGCGGTCGGAACCGCGGGGGCCGGGGGCGTCGTCATTACGACGCTCAGCCCCATACTGACGGTGCTGATTGCCGTGGCCGTGCTGGGGATGAAGCCCTCCGTGCGCCATGTCGCGGGGTTGCTGATCGGCCTGGCCGGGGGAGCGGTGATGGTGCGGGTGTGGGAGGGCGAGGTGCTCCTTAACGGCGGAAACCTCATATTCGTCGGGTGCGCCCTCGTGTGGGCGGTCCTGACCCTCGCGGCGCAGCGTTCGCGCCTCCACCTCGACCCGGTCCACTACACCTTTATGCTGGGGCTTGTGGCCACCGTGCTCATGGCGTTTATCGCCTATCCCCACGGTATCGGGGCGGTCTTTGATCAGGACCTGCGGTTCTGGGGGGCGTTGGTATATCTCGCGGTCCTCGGACAGACGGTCGCTTCGACGATCTATTTCATCGCCTCGGGGGAGATGGGGTCGGGAAGGGCCAGTGCGTACATGTTTCTGGTCCCGCTCTTTGCCCTCGTCTCCAGCTACCTGTTGTTGGGCGAAGTCCCCTCCGTGGCGCTGGTGGCAGGCGGGGCGATCAGCATGGCGGCGGTGTGGCTGATCAATTTTTCACCCCGGCAGCGGTTGTCATAATCGTCTAAAACGGCTATAATTCGCTCAATTTTAAGAGATTAAAGACAGGAGCATGATGCATGGGAAGAGCGTTTGAATACCGCAAAGCGGCCAAAATGAAACGCTGGGGAAATATGTCGAGAATTTTCCCCAAACTGGGCAAGATCATTACGATGGCGGCCAAAGAGGGGGGAACCGATCCCGATATGAACCCCAAGCTTCGTACCGCAATCTTGACGGCCAAAGCACAGAACATGCCCAAAGACAACATCGATGCGGCGATCAAACGGGCGACGGGCAAAGACGCGATCACCCTGCTGGAGGTGAACATCGAGGGCAAAGGGCCCCACGGCGCGCTGATCTTCGTCGAGTGCGCGACCGATAACAATACCCGTACCGTCGGAAACGTCCGCAGCTATTTCTCCAAAGCCAAAGGGGAGATGCTTAACAACGGCGCCCTGGAGTTCATGTTCAGCCGCAAAGCGGTATTCAGCTTTCCCAAACCCGAAATGGACCTCGAAGAACTCGAGATGGCGCTGATCGATGCGGGGCTCGAGGAGCTTGAAGAAGAGGATGGAGAAGTGAGTGTCACGGGCGATTATACCGCCTTCGGAAGCCTCTCCGCCGCTCTCGAAGAGCTCAATATCGCCCCCTCGAAAGCCGCACTGGAGCGGATTCCCAACACGACCGTCGAGTTTACCGACGAGCAGATGGTCGATATCGAAAAACTGATCGACCGCCTCGAAGAGGACGACGACGTCCAGGCCGTTTACACCAACATCGGCTGAAGTCGGTTATTTATCCTCTTTCGAAGCGGCGATGGTCGCTTCCAGCAGCAGCGTTTTGGCCAGATGGGCTTTCGTCCCCGAGGGGAAATGGGGGTCTTTGAGGAGCACCGAGAGTTTATCGCTCCCGTTGCGTCGGATCAGCTGTTTGAGCTTTCCCTCTCCCATCCCGTAGGCCAGATCGGCCAGATACCATTTTTTGAATTCCTGCTTCAGGCTTTTGAAATAGCGGATCGCCGCCACGGTGGAACGTTCCGGATGGAGCCTCTCGTCATTCCCTTTTTCCACTTTCAGACCGAAATTGCGCGCACTTTGACTGGTGAATTGCCACAGCCCCGCCGTGCCATACCCGCGTGAATCGGGGTTGAACTTGGATTCGCAGTACGGGATCAGGGAGAAAAAAGAGGGGAGCCCCTCTTCGGCAAAAATCTCCGAAATGGTGCGGTACTCCTGCGTCGTCTGGCGGTAGCGTCTTAGCAGCGGGGGAATCTGGGGATCGTAGCGTTTGAGCAATGCGGCCAGTTCCGCCGAATCGGAAAGTTTTTCATCCGACCCAAGCTGCGCCAAAGAGCGATCGATCTGCTCGGGGGTGTAGTGCGCCTCCAGCCCCGCGAACAACAACACTATCAGTACTGTCAGACGTAATATCATGAAGCCATTGTATCGTATTGGGTTAAACGCTCAGGCAGGGTGAGGGCGCAGGTGAGCCAGTGATCCCGCTTTTTGGGATGGAGCAGCAGCGGATCGAGTGAGACTTCCAGTTTGTTGCGGCGTGCTTTTTTGAGCAGATGGCGCAGCTCGGTGTCGATCCCGAAGATCTGGCAGTAGTTGAGCACACCGGTGGCGAAGAGGTCGGGATGGTTACGCATCAGTATTTTGAGCTGCACCTGGTAACCCATCCGGAGAATGTCGCCGATCCGTTCATACCGTCCCGGTTGGGTAATCAGTTTGCCGAACTCTTTTTTGATCAATGCAATGTTTCCCTTGGCGGCATAGAGCTCTCCCTGACGGAGCTTCTGGTGCCATTTGTCTTCGAGGGCGGCGGCCCAGGGGAGGGTTAGGAGCTCGGGATGGGCGTCCAGGAGCTGGTAGGCTGAGCGTAACAGGTTACGCTCGATCGCATGGGCGAGATTCATCGCTTTGGTCAGAAAATCCTTGAGCGAACGGTAGGCTTCCTCGTACTGGACGATCCCCTCCAGCTGCGTGATAAAAAGCTGGGCCTGGGCGAACTCTTTTTCCATCAGGGCTTCTCGGGTGGCGTCGGTCAGTTCCCCCGCCTCCTCGATGAGCTGCATGTACGAAGGGAGTCGTTTGAGGACGGGGTATCGCTGGATGAGCGCGTTGAGCAGGGGGTAATTGCGTTGCTGAAGCGCTTTGGAATAGTTTTTGAAAACGTCGAAATGGTGGATCAGCAGCTCGATGAAAGGACGCTTGGTCGTGATGACGGCGAACGATTCGACTTCGTTATACGCCTCCTTGGCCCTTCCGAGCAGCATCAGTTTCTGGGCTTTGGTGAACCGCTCTTCCCAGATCTTTTCCGTCTGGCGATAGATCGCCGTGTATTTGAGATGGGGGTAGTGGTCGGCCAGCCCGTAAAACGGGGCCAGCCTGCGGTTCTCGAAGAGATGGACCATCCGTTTGTAATAGGCGAAATCGTTGAATAAGGCCTTGATCTCTTTGGGCTTGGCGGCGGCAAAGGGCTGTAGGATCAGTTTGGCCTGCTCGTTTTGCCCTTTTTCCAGGGAACTTCGGGCTTTTTCGAAATGGGATTGGAAAATCCCTTCGAGGAGCCGGTAGCCGGGACCTTCTTCGAGCAGCGGGTCTTGCTGGCAGAGTTTGTAGGCCTGGGCATAGGCTTTGGCATCGATCAGATCATCAAACGCCCGCGGGGAATAGGGGGCGCTGAAAAACAGCTCTCCCGATGCGGTAGCGATATAAATCTCGTCCACGCTGTTCTTGGAGAGGGCGGTGATGTCGCTATCGAATTCGTAGTAGCGTTCATGGACGATTTTGAACGTTTCGGCGTTGATGAGGACGATGGTGCGCTGACCCGAAAAGGCCAGGAGATGGGGGCCGCTGCCGATTTTTACCAGTCCCCCGATGGGTCCCAGTTTGGTCGGCAGGCGCTGGTTGTTCTGCTTGCCGTTGCGGTCGATTTTGATCAGGGTCCCCTCGTGGTTGCCGGCGATGATAAAGTTGTTGTAAAACAGGAGGGCATGGATTTGCATGATCCCGGGATGGTAGCGTTTCGAAGCGGTCTGGTTGAGGTAGTCGGTGACGACGACACTCCCCCCGTAGCCGGAGGTGGCGAGCAGTTTCCCCTCGAATGAGAGCGCCGAGACGTAGTTGACTTTGGGCCGCGTATAGAATGAGGTGAATTCGGGAAAGGAGTGCAGTCGCGACACCAGCGTCGAGGAGTGGCTTCTCCAGAGGAACACACGTCCCTGATCGGTTCCGCAGACGACGTAGGACGCGTCGGGCGAAAAGGCGAGGGAGGTGGGCGATTGCTGGTCGAGTTCGAAACGGTTGACGATTTTTTTGTGCATGAGGTCGATGATGTGGAGGGTGCGCCCCTCTTTGAGCCCGAATAGCAAAAGCATCCCCTCCGGATCGAACGCGCACAGCAGTTTTCCCTCTTCGGGGAGGTTAAGGTGGACGAATTTCTCGGTCGTTTGGGTTTCGGTATAGTAGAGGTAAACGTCATGGCTGGCCGTAACGACCCCCACGGCGGGAAAGTTCAAAGGCTGGATATGGATGATCGGAGAGTCAAATCGCGTCAGATTGGTCTTGACCGGCATTATTCATTCTTTTTATAGCGAGTATAGCATAATCGGCTGCAAAAATGGAACGGGTTGAAAACCGCATTTTTACGTTACAATAAGAGGAGCGTTTTGAAAGGAACCCATAAGCCATGCAGACGAAACGGAAAAAAATCATTCAGCAAGCGTTGAAATACGAGATCGAAGACATCAACACCTATGGTGGCTACAAGGGGGATCTGATCGTCAAAATCACGACGAAGGACAGACCGGCGATGATGGCTATCCGGAAATTCGCACTGGAGCTCGATATCCTCGAAGTGGTTCTCAAACATTACCCCGGCAACGATCTGTATGAAATCTACTGCGTTACCAAAGACGACAAGGCTTATAACCTGAAAGTCGATGATGAAAAAGAGCACATCAACGATATCTGGGAAAAAACCATTTATACCGAACGCTAAGGGGCCCGGATGCACGAAGAACGGAAAAAAATCCTCCGGTACGCACTCGAACAGGATATCAGCGACGTCCATACCTATTCGGGGTACAAAGGGGATCTGATCGTCAAAATCACGACCAAGGATGCGACAGCGGTCCAGCAGATCCGTAAATTCGCCCTTTCACTTGATGTGAAAGACGTCGTCGTCAAGCAAAACCCGAACATCGTCGAGTTTGAAATATACTGTATCACTCCCGACGAAAACGTCTATGAGCTTAAAGTCGACGATGACGATTCCGAGAAACACCGCCATTACGTCGAGGACAACTGGACGAAAACGGCACTGAACTAGCGGTCGGCACCGATTTTTGTCGCCGTCACGAACAGGTAATCCTTCCCGGTGACGGTGACGCGGAATTTTTTCTGCTGCAGGTATTTTTTGCAGTAGTGGATATCCTTGATGAGGAGGGAAAGCTCCGAATAGGGATAATTGGGAGCTTTCGCCCCATAAATCATCTCTCCCCCCATCCAGCGGCAGTTGGGAAATCCCAGAATCATTGCCCCATCAGCGCTCAGGTATTCCTGCACGAGCGAGGCGAACAGCGGCTTGAACGCCACCGACGTGCTCTGGAGCGTCCCGATCGAGACGATGAGGTCGAATTTTCCCAGACCCAGCGATGAAAGATCGTTGATGTCGTGGACGTAAAAAGCAGCGTTCCCCTCGCCAAAACGCCCCCGCGCCGTTTCGATCGCGCTGGCTGAGTGGTCGATCCCGACGAGTTCGAGGTTGCGGTACGTTGCCTCGGGCAGCATCGTCCGGATGAGGTCGAATTCGTCCCCCGTATTGATCCCCAGGTTCAGCACCCGCTTTTTCTCCCCGATACGGACGTTTTTGAGGGCGTAAAGGTAGGGGTGCAAAAATGTGCTCTCTTCATTTTTATGGATTCGCGCAAATGCCGAAGCGGTGCCGTATTTTTCCTCTTTGGCTTCCGTGCGGTGAAACGATTCGCCCCGGTCGATTTTCTCGAACGTCAGCCGGACGGTATGTTCCGAAATTTTTTCAGGGGTCAGGAGGCGGCAGAAGAGGAGCCCGGCCAGATCGTTCCATGTCCTGTAGGAGCGGTAAAGATAATCGCATTCGCCGATCGTGACTCGCTCACCCGCGTAGCATCCGCGTGCCGCGTCGGGATTCAAAACGTCAAAAACGAGGGTGTCGGAAGAGGCGAGCGAGGATTCGGCCCACGCCAGAATGGTATTCAAAGATTCGGTAGTAAACGATTGCATGGCGCGATTGTAACACATAAGAGAACGGTTTTTGCTTGTCTGCTCATTATACCCATCAAGGAGCAGATCATGAACATCGCTTCCGTCGTCGGCATCGTCGCCAACGTCCTCTCCGCCCTGCCCGAAAAAGAGCAAAGCGTTTCGCAGGAGTACAAAGCACTGGTCGAGCGGTTATTCCCGGCCGAGGAATACCGGACGCGGGATGAAGTCAATGCGAGCGACGACGAGCTTTCCCAGTTCCGGGAGAACCTGATCGCCAAAGGCTCAGCCCTGTTTCTCAAAGAGCTCAACGAGGAGAAGATCGAAGCCCTCGTCGAAGAGTACCGTCAAAAACTGCTCGAAGAGCAGGCCGCGAATCCCGATAAACCGATGGACATCAACCAGATGGTGAGCGATTTCAAAAAAGAGCTCCTTGAAAAGCTGATGGAAACGCAAAAAATGGACCGCGAAAACACTCAGACCCAGACCGCTTCCCTGATGAGCGGTGATTTGCTGCAGAAAATCAAGTCGGTTCGTGAAAAAACCTCGACCCAGATGGAGACGGGATTTCTCGAACAGCTTCTGAACGCTTTGCCGATCGCTGAGACCGCGCAAACCCGGCGGATTTCCTAACGGATCAGAACCGTTTCCACGGTTCGTGCCATTCCCTCACCCACTCCAGCATCACTTCGCGCATAAACCGTTCCCCCTCATCGGGCGGTAGGACAAGGGCAAACGATTCCCCGCCGAAGCCAAACCGCAGCGCGTATGCGTGCAGATAGCCCCGATCCTCTTTGCGCGCCTCATGATGCCACGCTTTTGTTAGCCACTCTTTAGCTGCTACTTCGTTCATACAGTGGCCATTCCATTTTTTCCATTATGATTTATAATAGGGAAAACCATAACGATTGGAGCCGACATGAAAAACCAAAAAACCGTACGCGGATGGATCGCGATGCTGATACTTCCACTGGCCGTGAGCTCGGCAGATGCGGCGAAATTGCGCATCACTTCGGATTGTTCGCATCCCGAAGAGTATTACAACGATTTTACGCTCAGGGAAATGTCGTTTCGGATGGACAACGGTACTCCTTCGGTCCGTATCTACGCGCGTAACAGCGAAAAAAAGAACAAAGTGAACTGGAACCCTTTTGAATGGAGCCGGAAAATGAAGCTGACTGCCGTTTCGGAAGAGCTTCCCGCAGATGTCGTCATCCGCTTCGAAAAAGGGCAGGAACTTGAAGCGTTGAACTTTTACTCGGTGTTGTCCTCCCTGTTCCACGGCAAAAAACTCGATGTCGTTCGGACTTGCGGGGGTGATGTCGATACCGGATATCGAGAAGAGATTTCACTGAAAATGAAGTGGGGGCAGGAGGGCTCTATCCGTTTTTGGTAGGTGACACCATCAGAACAGCTTCCACGGTTCGCTCCAATGTTCTAAGTGCTCTTTCATCGCCGTACTCGTGAACCGTTCCCCCTCGTCGGGCGGGAGGACAAAGGCAAACGATTCCCCGCCGAAGCTAAATCGCAGCGCGTACGCATGCAGATACCCCCGCTCCTCCTTGCGCGCTTCGTCGGCTTGCGCGTAGCGTTCATCTCCGGCAATGGGGCTGCCGATCGCTTTGAGTGCGACGCGTATCTGGTGGGTTTTCCCGGTGTGGGGTTTGACGAGAAATGCCCGTTCGTTGGGGCGGAGTGACGCGCTGATAAACTGGGTGATGGCGGGGTTTTCCATCGTCGATAAGAGCTTGTAATCTCCCCGTCGCGCTTTGGCCATGTCCCCCTTGATCCATCCCTGCTTTTTTTTCGGTTTACGGGTGCTGATGGCGAGGTAGTATTTCTCGACTTCGCGGTTTTCGAACATGCGGGTGAACTCTGCGGCGGCTTCAGAGCTTTTGGCAAGGATGATGAGTCCTGAGGTCATTTTATCGAGGCGGTGGACGGGGAATAGGGGGATTCCGAGCTGTTCGCTGACCTGCACGACAAATCCCGCTTCTCCTTCGGAGTGGAAGTTGACTCCGGCAGGTTTGGAAACAACGATGAAGGAGGCATTCTCATATACGATTATCATGGCGTGATTATAGCGAATGCATTGAGGTTGAGGGGGGAAAAGAATTATTTGACCTATTGACACCATGTATCTAAATGGATACAATTTGTCCATGTATACCATTCAGCAAACCCATAGATTTTCGCAATGGCTCATCAAACTCAAAGATATGCGTGCCCGCATCGCAATCGCCCGACGTTTGGAACGTGCTCAAATCGGGAATCTTGGGGATGTGAAAAGCGTTGGTGAAAGTGTATTTGAAATGCGTGTCGATATGGGACCGGGTTATCGGCTTTATTACACGATGCGCGGGAATGAATTGATTATTTTGCTTGTTGGCGGTGATAAATCGACTCAGCAACGCGATATTGAAAAAGCCATAGAGATGGCAAAGGAGATATAACGATGGAAACACAATTGACTCCATTTGATATGACACAGTATTTAGACAGCGAAGAGGCGATTGCCGAATACCTCACGCAAGTCCTCGAAGAGGGTGATACCGATGAACTGATCCGTGCTATCGGTCATATCGCCAAAGCTCGCGGTATGAGTCAAATCGCACAAGAGAGCGGATTAGGGCGAGAGAGCCTCTATAAAACATTTGCCCCCGGTTCCAAACCCCGTTTTGATACCATCGC
>CAZBIR010000074.1:0-10077 GCA_964491035.1 uncultured Sulfuricurvum sp. | reverse complement strand
GTTAGAAGAAGTCTTTCGGGTCGGCGTCGGCGAAATGGCCCCATTTGAGTTTCGCTCCGCCGAGGATATGAAAGTGCAGATGGCCCACTTCCTGCCCGCCGTTTTCGCCGATATTGCTGATAATGCGGTAGCCGCTCTCTTTGACTCCCACCGTTTCGGCAACCTCCTGCATAAACGTCGCCATTCTCCCCATCAGATCGCCGGGAATTTCGTTAAAGCTCTGGTAGTGGGCTTTGGGAATTGCCAGGACATGGACGGGAGCCTTGGGATTGATGTCATGAAACGCGTAGAATTCATCGTTTTCGGCGACGGGGTTGGAGGGGATCTCTTTGTTGATGATTTTGCAAAAAATACACATATCAAACCTTCTTTTTTAGAGCTATTGTAGCACACTTTCGGTGCGCGTCTCTACCCCTGAAGCTGTTTATAAAAGAGATTTGACTACAATATCTCTCAAAAGTCGCCCCTGAAAAGTCCCGCAAATCGGGGATGGCAGGGTTTGAGAATTTAACACGATGGAGACACTGCTTTGCAAGAGTGGTACGACGCGATAAAATCGGCCGATACGATTGACAAAATCGAAGAGATTCGGATTGCCGTTTTCGGTAAAAAAGGGGTAATGAACGCCGAGTTCGCCCGGATGAAAGACCTTCCGGACATGGAAAAGGGCTCTTTCGCCAAAGAACTGAACGTCCACAAGGAAGCGTTGAACGCGTTGTTGCTGGACCGCAAACTCTTTTTGGCGATGCAGCACCTCGAAGCGACGATGAAAGCCGAGGCGATCGACGTCACGCTCTATTCCCCGCACAGCGAACGCGGCTCGCTCCACCCGGTCATGGAGACGATGGACCGGATCGTCGAGTATTTCCTGTCGATGAACTTTGCCGTTCAGACGGGGCCGATGGTGGAGGATGACTTTCACAATTTCGAGGCGCTGAATCTTCCCAAATACCACCCGGCACGCGATATGCAGGATACGTTTTATTTCAAGGATGCGATGCTGCTGCGCACCCACACCTCGCCGGTGCAGATCCGCACGATGCTCTCGCAAAAGCCCCCCATCCGGATGATTGCCCCGGGAGCCGTTTTCCGTCGCGACTACGATCTGACCCACACCCCGATGTTTCACCAGGTCGAGGGGCTGGTCGTCGAGGAGGCCGGTAAAGTCTCCTTTGCCAACCTCAAATTCATCCTCGAGGACTTCCTCAAAACGATGTTCGGCGACGTCAGCGTCCGGTTCCGCCCGAGCTTTTTCCCGTTTACGGAGCCCTCTGCCGAAGTGGACATCAGCTGTATTTTCTGCGGCGGGGAAGGGTGCCGCGTCTGTTCGAAAACGGGGTGGCTCGAAGTCCTCGGCTGCGGAATCGTCGACCCCAACGTTTTCAAGGCGGTCGGCTACGAAAACGTCAGCGGCTACGCGTTCGGCCTGGGGGTCGAGCGTTTCGCGATGCTGATCCACCGGATCGGCGATTTGCGTTCCCTGTTCGAGGGAGATACGAGACTATTGGAGCAGTTTAAATGATCGTTACGAAAAATTGGCTAAACGAATGGATTGACCTTGCGGGGATCAGTACCGAGCAGCTCCTCAAAACGTTCAACGCCATCGGGCTGGAAGTGGACGCCCATGAAGCGATCCGGGTCCCTGATGGGGTTGTAATCGGGTACGTCGAGGCGTGCGAGCGTCATCCCGACGCCGATAAGCTGAGCGTCTGCCAGGTCAATATCGGCTCGGGTGTACGGCAGATCGTCTGCGGCGCTTCGAACGTCCGCGCGGGGATTCACATCGCGCTGGCAACGGTGGGCGCGGAGCTTCCCGGAGGTCTGAAGATCAAGGCGGCGAAACTGCGCGGCGTCGGATCGGACGGGATGATCTGTTCGAGCAAAGAGATCGGCCTTCCCGCGATGGGCGAGGGGATTATGATCCTCGATGAGAGCATCGGGGAACTGGAACTGGGGAAAAACCTGAACGAATATCCCCTCTTCAACGACGACCTGATCGAGATCGAGCTGACCGCCAACCGCGGCGACTGCCTCAGCATCCACGGGATCGCCCGTGACCTGCGCGCGGCATTCGGTCGTCCGTTGCGCGAATACGTCCGCAAAGAGAACCAGGAACGGCTCGGGATCGGGCGCATTTTGCAGCTTCATCACAACGAAACATTCGACGTTGATCTCCTTTTCGGGGCGGTCGATGTCAGGGAATCGTCGGTACCGCTGGCCGTCGCGGTGCGGCTGGCATTCATCGAGGGGACGTATGCGAGCCCGGTCGATGCGCTGCTGCTGTATGCGACCCATACGACAGGGGTGGTGCTGCGGGCCTATCCGTTCGAAAAATTCGGCGACGCCGATGCCAAAGGGATGATTACCCTCGATACCGACGAAAACGGTTACACGGCGCTGTACGGGAAAGAGAAAGTTTCCGTCATCGGCGTTTCCCAGGAGAAAGAGGCCCATTTCACCGCGAGCGAAGGGCTGGCGATCATCGAGGCAAGCTATATCGCCCCCGACATCATCTCCAAAAAAATGGGGGAGAAAAAAATCCCCAGCTGTCCCCACTACTACCGCACCTCGCGCGGAAGCGAACCGAAAATCGAGATGGGGATCGGCTACGCGCTGGGGCTGCTTGAAAAATATTCGGCCTCTTCGCTCTACGGCGGGCATATCGAGCTTCTCTCCTCGTACGAGCCCCGCGTTGTCAGCATGAGCGAAGAGGAGATCGAAGCGTTTATCGGGATGCATATCGACAAGACGACCATCACCCAGATATTCAAAAATCTCGGGATGGAGATCGGCAAATCGAAAGGATCGACGTTTGCGATCTCGATTCCCCAGTTCCGCCACGACATCGTGAACAAACAAGACATCGTCGAAGAGATCGTCCGGATCGTCGGGATCGATAATATCCCCTCCAAGCCCCTGGCATTTGCCGAAGCGAACCGGATGGGAGACGACCTGGCCCAGTACCGCAAGACGCGGATGTATCGCCATCGCGCCGCCCAGAGCGGGTTTTACGAGTCGGTCCATTTTGTTTTCAATGAGCGCGCGCAGCTCGAGCAGTACGGTTTTGTCTGCACCGACGAATCCAAAGAGCTGCTCAACCCGATTACGGCCAATTTTGATACCCTTCGCCCGACGCTGCTGATGGGGCTTTTGAATTCCGCGTCAGCCAACGTCAAGGTGAATCAGAAGAAAATTTCCCTTTTCGAAGCGGGAATGGTATTCGATACAAAACGCAAAGAGTCAAAACGGATCGCTTTCATCGTCTCAGGGGCGGTGGAAGAGGAAAAAGTCTCCAATGCCGGGAAACCCGCATCCATCGATTTCGCGTCGTTCGTCCAGAAAATTGCCGATGTGGCGGGGACTTTTGAGCTCGCTGCGCACACTCCCTCGCACCGGCTCGCACACCCTTACGTCTGTGCGAAGGTGATGATCGGCGGCGTGGAAGCGGGAGAGCTCTTCCGTGTCCACCCCAGCGTCGAGGAGGCGTTCGACCTGCCGCAGACGTTTATGTGCGAACTGAACAGCGATGCGCTCCCCTATGGGCTGATTCAGGCGAAACCGTATTCGAAATACCAGGCTTCGTACCGTGACCTGAGCCTCGTCGTTTCCAAAACGATTGCGTACGAAACGATCAAAAACGTGATCGACAAACACGTTTCCGAAGAGGTGCGCCGGTTTTATCCCGTCGACCGCTACGTCTCCGAGGCGCTGGGGGAACAGATGAGCCTGACGCTCCGTTTTGTTCTCCAGTCGGATGAAAAGACGCTGGAAGAAGAGGAAATCACCGCCGCGATGGAATCGATCCTGGGCGGGTTGAAACACGAGCTTGGGGTGACGTTGCGATGATGAAAGCCCACGTCCACCCGGCCTCCGTTTTCACGTTCGAAAGCGACGCCGTCGCGCCGGATAAATCGATCTCGCACCGCTGCGCGATGTTCGCCGTCCTCGCGGAGGGGGAGAGCCGCATCCGCAATTTCCTCCGCGCCGAAGATACCCTCAATACCCTCAAAATCGTCGCTCACCTGGGCGCGCAGATCACCGACGAGGGTGAAACGATTACGATCCGCTCGAACGGGATCCGGGAGACGAGCGAAATCCTCGACTGCGGGAACTCGGGGACGGGGATGCGCCTTTTTTGCGGTCTGCTCTCTTCGGCGGAGGGACATTTCATCCTCACCGGGGATGAATACCTCAAACGCCGCCCGATGAAACGGGTAACCCAGCCGCTGCGTTCCATCGGTGCGAAACTGGACGGGCGTAATAACGGTGATCTCGCCCCCCTCTCGATCCGGGGAGCGTCGCTGGAGGCGTTTGATTACACCTCTCCGATCGCCTCGGCCCAGGTCAAAAGTGCGATGATGCTCGCCGCACTCCGCTCAAGCGGCGTCTGTACGTTCCGTGAGCCCGAACTGAGTCGCGACCATACCGAACGGATGCTGCGCGGGATGGGGGCCCGGATCGAGGTGAACGGCCTCGAGACGAAAATATGGCCGCTGGAGAAACCTCTTTCGCCGCTGGACATTCGCGTCCCGGCCGACCCCTCCAGTGCCTTTTTCTTCGCCGTTGCGGCGGCGATCACTCCCGGCGCGTCAGCCCTGATCCGCGGAGTGACCCTCAATCCAACCCGGATCGAGGCGTTCAAGGTCCTCGAAAAAATGGGGGCCCGCATCACCTATACCCTCTCCGACGAGCGTTATGAGCCGATCGGGGACATCCGGGTCGAGCAGGCCCCGCTGAAGGCGGTCACGGTCGAAGACAACATCGCATGGCTGATCGATGAACTTCCGGCCCTCTCGATCGCATTTGCGTGCGCGGAGGGGAAAAGCGTCGTCAAAAATGCCGAAGAGCTGCGGGTCAAGGAGTCCGACCGGATCAAGACCGTCGTCGATAACCTGAACCTCTGCGGGATCGAGACCGAAGAGTATCCGGACGGTTATGCCGTGTTCGGGGGGAACCTCAAAAAAGCGGTGGTCAACAGCTACGGCGATCACCGGATCGCGATGAGTTTTTTGATCGCGGGGCTGAAATGCGGGATGGAGGTCGAAGACGTCGAGTGCATCAACACCTCCTTCCCCAACTTTTTCGATCTCCTATCGCAGTGCGGGAACGTCGAAAAATGAAAATCGAGCTGGCCGAAAGCTACGGATTCTGTTTCGGGGTCAAACGGGCGATCAAAATCGCCGAAGAGAACCGCAACTCCGCCACCTACGGCCCGCTGATTCACAACGCCAACGAAATTTCCCGCCTCAAAAACGATTTCAACGTGGAGCTGAGCGAAAATCTCGACACCTTCGGGGCGGGGGATACCGCCGTTATCCGAACCCACGGCATCCCCAAAGATGAGCTCTCCGTATTGCACGAACGGGGGGTGAACGTTGTCGACGCCACCTGCCCCTACGTCACCAAACCCCAGCAGATTGTCGAAGAAATGAGCGCGCAGGGGTACGATATCGTTATTTTCGGCGATGAGGCCCACCCCGAAATCAGAGGGGTAAAAAGCTACGCTTCCGCCAACGTCTACGTCGTCAACTCGGCCGAAGAGATCGAGCGGCTCAGGCTCCGTGAAAAAGTGGCGACGGTGGCCCAGACGACGAGAAAGATCGAGGATTACCAGCAGATCGTCGGGCGGCTGATGCAGAGCCACAAAGAGGTGCGGGTGTTCAATACGATCTGCAACGCGACGTTCGATAACCAAGACGCCGTCCGGTCGCTGGCGCAGCGGGCCGATGTCATGATCATCATCGGCGGGAAAAACTCCTCCAACACCAAACAACTCTACGCCATCTCCCGTGAATATTGCCCGCAAAGCTACCACATCGAGAGCAAAGACGATCTGGACCCGGCGTGGTTTGAGAACAGGGAGCTTTGCGGCATCAGTGCGGGGGCATCGACCCCCGACTGGATTATCGATGACGTGGTTGCGACGATCACACGGCTAAAGGGCTGATCCTTCCGATGTCGGTGCGGGTCGGCGTAGGGGCACTGGGGATCATCGCATTCCCCCTCGCCGCCGGGGAAATCCTCCCCGGAACCGTTTCGGGGTACGCCAAGGCGATGTACGTTCACGACGACCGAAAGGGACCCAAGCTGGACCAGTCGACGTTCGGTGTCGGCGGAAAAATCGCTTTTGAGACCCGGTGGCCCGAGGGGGTTCGGGCCAAAGCGGCCTACTACCTGACGAGTGATCTGGGGCTGAGCCATTCCGATCCACGAAAAACCGACGCCTACATGTTCGACGTCGACAAAACCCCCTACGGCGTGCTGGGGGAAGCGTACCTGGCCTCTACTGCGGGGAATACCGGGCTGGTGCTGGGGCGTCAGGAGATCGACACCCCGATCATTTCGACCTACGACTACCGGATCATTCCCAACCTTTTCGAAGCCTACACCCTGACCAACCGTGACATCCCTGACACACTCCTGACTTTGTCGTACGTGACCAGGATGTCGGGGCTGGACGGGCTGGTGAGCTTCAAAAATTTTCGGAGCATGTCGCAGCAGACCTACACCTCGCTTGCGATGGATGCGGACTACAGGTTCCCTGCCAATGAGGGCGAGACGGTGGACGTGTCGAAAATCTCGGGGGAGCGAGGGGTCTGGATGGTCGGCGTCGCGTACGAGGGGATCGGGCGGTTTCAGGGGTGGAATTATTACTGTCCTGAGGTTTTGAATCACGTTTACGCCGATGCGGCCTATCCCTTTCCCCTCTCGCCCGACCTGGTCGCCACGCTGGAAATTCAGGGATACGGGGTGCGTCCCCTCGGAGCGTTCAAATCGTTTTTGGCAAGCCTTGGGCTGGAGGGGGAATACGAGCTCTACGGTGCGAGGATTTCGCTGGAGGAAAAACGGCTGGGGATGACCGCCTCGGCGGCGTTCAACGCTTTTACGGGGGGGACGAAAACGGTGACGGCGTTCGGCAACTGGGGCGGATACCCCGAATACGTCTCGATCCCCTACATGTTCGCGCAGGACGAGGGGGTTTCAGCACTTGCCTCAAGCCGGATGGGAAAGCTGGGGCTGCGGTTTGATCTCGCCAAAGCGGGGCTGGCGGGGCACTCACTGGTCATAGGGTATTCGCTGATCGATCTGGACGAAGCGGTTATCCAAAACAGCGACATCGGGGTCCTCAACGTCGTCTATAAGGCGAAACTCTCCGGCAAGACGACGTTGCGGGCCCAGTACGAATCGCGCGAATCGCACAACTACCGCTACGACAACGATATCCTGACGCTGTCGGCAACCTATCCGTTTTAGACACATGAGGAGAACCGGATGAAAATCTTTTTTGCGGCCGCAATCGCGGCGATGTTGCTGCAGACGGTGCTCATCGGTGCGCAGCCCGTCTCTTTGACTCCCGCCCAGATCGCGTATCTCAAAGGAAAAAAAGAGATCACGATGTGCGCCGATCCCGACTGGGAACCTTTCGAGATTATCGACGGCGAGGGAAAACACGTCGGGATCGCCGCAGATCTGATTGCGCTGGTGAGCGAACGGCTGGGGGTGCCGATACGGCTGGTCCCCACCGCGACGTGGCAGGAGACGCTGGACAAATCCAAAAGCGGGCAATGCGACATCCTCAGTTTCGTCAACCAGACCCCCGAACGGGAAAAGTGGCTCGTGTTCACCCGGCCGCTCCTCAGCGATCCCAATATCCTCATCACCCGCGAGGAGCACCCCTTCGTCGGGAATCTGGCTGCCCTGGACGGCGAACGGATGGCCCTTCCGGACGGGACGGCGATGCTGGAACGTTTCCGGAAGGATTTTCCGAACCTCGAATACCTTCCCGTCGTATCCGAATCCGACGCGGTCGAGATGGTTTCGGAACGCCGTGCCGATCTGACGGTCCGCTCCCTCATCGTGGCGGCGTATACGATCAAAAAAGAGGGGCTTTTCAACCTCAAAATCGCCGGACAGCCGGCGGGATACGAAAACCATCTGCGTATGGGGGTGCGTAAAGACGAACCGATTCTGCGCGACATCCTCGACAAGGGGATCGCGACGATCACCCCGATCGAGCGCGAAGCGATCATCAACCGCCACGCCGGCGTTATCGTCCAAAAAGGGATCGATCATGAAACCGTCGTCTGGATCGTGGCCGCCCTCTTCGGCACGATCGCGCTGGCTATGCTGTGGAATACCCTCCTTCGCCGCAAGGTCCGTTCTGAGGTTGCCAAAAACCTGGCGATCCGCGAACAGCTTTACCGCAGCGCCAAACAGGCCGAAATCGGCAACATGATCGCCAATATTTCGCATCAGTGGCGCGAACCCCTCTCGAAACTCAGTTCCATCAACCTCCTTCTCCTCGCCAAGCTCCGCACGGGGCAGGAGGTGGAGCGCGAGTGGCTGCACCAACAATCACGGCAGATCGAAGAGACGATCGATTTCATGTCGCAGACGATGCAGAATTTTCTGGAGTTTTACAAACAAAACGACCGCCGGAGCGTTTTTTCGATCAAAGAATCGATCGAGGGGGTCCTCTCGATCATCGAGACCCGGCTGCTTGACCATGCCGTTTCGGTGACCCTTGAAGGGGATGAAAGGGTTTCGGTCGAAGGGGTCAAAAACGAATGGATGCAGATCTGGCTCAATCTCCTTAACAACGCCGTCCAGGTCCTCGCCGAACGGGGAGTGGAACAACCGCGGATCCGGATCCGGATCGAAGAGGGGAGCGTTTCGTTTTGCGATAACGCCGGGGGGATGAAACCGCTCAACAGCGTCGGAGGGCTCGGACTGCCGATGTGCCGGGAGATTGCCGCCAAATACGGTGCCGCGGTGGAACTGGACGAAGGGGCCGAGGGATTGTGCGCAAAGGTCGTTTTGCGATCTGGTTGCGATACGAAAACGGAATAATACGGAACACTCTAAAAGGGGAAGCGAAACGATGGCAAACGAACTGGAATGGAATGAAGCCTACCGGCTCGGTATCGAGGGAATCGACGCGCAGCACGCGCATCTGTTTGAAATTGTGGGACGGATCGCCGCGCTCGATGCGGCCACCTCCACCAAAGAAGAGTTGCGCGATATACTCGCCGAACTGAGCGACTACATGCGCCGCCATTTCGCCGACGAAGAGGTTTACATGAAACGGATCGGGTTCCCCGAATACGAAGCCCACCGCACCCTTCACCGCGAGATCATCACGTTCTTCAACGGGGCGGTCTCCCACTCCCCGACGATCGCGATGATCCAGACGAAGCTCAAATTCATCATCAAAAAAGCGCTGGTCGACCACATCGTCGGCGAGGACATGAAGATCCAGCGCTACGCCGCCACCCTCAAAAGCGATTTCACCGACGACTGCGTGATCGAACTGGCCTGATCGTTTAGAGTTTGAAACGATATCCCAGATCGGGGATCGTGTAGATGAACTCTTTTCCGAATCGGCGGCGGATCCGGAGGATGAAATTGGTCAGGGCCGAATCGCTCATCTCATCCTCCTGCCACACCTCCAGCTGAAACATCTCCTTGGTAATGAGCCGTTCGCGGTTGAGGGCCAGCATTTCGACGAAACGGGCCTCTTTTTTGTTCAGGGGGTATTCCTTGTTCTCCCTGACCAGGACGCGGGTGCGGGTATCGAACATCCACCCCTCTTTGAGATCGATGAGGTGCTGGCTCATGAGACCGATCCGCTCCGCGCATCTGCCCAGCGCGTCGATGAGGTCGTCGTACTTGATGGGTTTGAGCAGATAGGCGCTAAGCCCCAGCGGGATGGATCGGAATAAGAACTCCTCGTCCTTATGCCCCGAGAGGACGATGATCGGGATGGTAGCGTTCGTCGCGCGGATTTCGTGGATGAAATCCAGGCCGTTCTCCTGTCTCAGCCTGATATCGCTGATGACGATGTCGACGGCTTCGTTTTTCAGCAGGCCGCGGGCTTCTTCAATCGTCGCGGCGCAGTGGACGGTTTCGACGAAAACCTCCAGAAGGGCCGTCGTATTGCGCGCGAACTCTTCGTTGTCTTCGAGAAACAGGATGGATTTATGACGTAGCTTTTCGATCAATTTCATGGGCTTCCTGAACCGGAAAGATGATTTTGGGTGTAAGTGTACTCGGTTTGCATCGCAAACGTATCGCAAA
>CAZBIR010000073.1:0-10164 GCA_964491035.1 uncultured Sulfuricurvum sp. | reverse complement strand
GCTGGCCGATCCCAAACAATACGAAAAAATCGGTATTACCGTTTTGGCTGAAGAGCTGGAGAACGTAAAAGCCCTCTATGAGGCAAAAGTAGACGAATTGCTGAGTATCGAAGAAAAAGTCGAGGAGATCGAGAAAAACAGAAGCTGAATCCTCCCTCTCCCTACCGGGGACGGTAGAGCTTCTTCGTATACATGTCATCCAGAACGGCGATCATTGCCAAAACGTCTTTTTCAAGCCCCCGGTCATGCGGGGAGGGTTCCAGCCTTTCGTCGACGTAACGGAATGTCTGCGGCGCTTTGTCGGGTTCGAGTATCGCGACCCGGTCATGGTCGCGCAGCGCGAAGGTATCGTTGAACATCATGAACGCTACCTCTGGATTTGACTCATCGAGCATCGAGTGCCCCAGAATCGGGTAGGTCAGATCGACGCCGATCAGATCCAGCGCCGTCGCCAGCACATCGGGCTGGGTTGCGAGACGGTCGAATTTTTGGGGTTTCACCCCCTCCGAGACGATGAGTGCGGGGATATGGAACATGTTCACCGGCACCGTATCGTCCCCGTAGACCCGGACGTTGTGGTCGGCCACCACGACGAATACAGTGTCTTTGTAATACGCCTCTTTTTTCGCCATCTCGAAAAACCGGCCGATCGCAAAATCGGCGTATTTAATTGCATTTTCGGCGCTCTGGCGCGGTTTGCCCGGGATGAACTCTATTTTCCCCTCCGGGAGTTCGAAGGGGGCGTGGTTGGACTGCGAGAACATCACGCTGACGAATTTCTCCCCTTTGCGGGCGTGTTCTTTGAACTTTTCGTTCGCCTTGACGACGAGGTCCTCGTCGCACACCCCCCAGGAACTGACGAACGAGGGGAAGCCGAAATCCTTCTGCTCGATCACCTCGTCAAACCCGTTCCCCATGTACCAGGCACGCATGTTGTCAAATCGCCCCTCCCCGCCGTAAATGAAGCTCGATTTGTACCCCAGCGGTTTGAGGAGCGAGGCAACGGTGAAAAAATCGCTCTGGGATTTGTTCCGCTTCACCACCTCCTCGCCCGCGAGGGGAAGCCATCCCGACGTCATCGCCGCCAGCCCCCGTATGCTGCGGGTGCCGTTGCTGTAGAGATTGGTAAAGACCAGGGCGTCGTGCGAGAGTTTTTCCATGTTAGGGGTAATGGTCGCATCCCCGCCACTGAATCCGACAAACTGCGCCCCCATCGATTCCTGGATGAAGATGACGAGGTTTTTGGGGTTCTCGCTGGGGAAGTGGCTCTTCACCGTACGGCTGTAGGGGGCATCCTCCCGCAGCGGCAGAGAAAGGCGTTCGGAAACCCGTTTGTAGGCCTCATCAATGTCGATCTTCCCGTACCGTTTGAGAATCGACTCCTCGTCGCGGTAGCTTTTGTAGGCGTATCCGATGCTGTATAGGGAGTTTTTGGCGATCTCGTTGGCCATCCGGTTCGTGCTGTAGAGGGCATCGGAGATATTGGCCGGGCGATGGCCGAACGAGGAGCGGATACCGATAAAAATGAGGACACCGACGAGGGGAAAAAGGATCGCTCGTCTCCACCACACCGAGCGCATCGCCTCCTCGAAGCGAAACGGGCCAAACCGGCGGTAGAGCCAGACGGCCAGAGCCATCATCACCCCTGCCACGGCCAGTTCGAAGGGATACTCTTTGAGGACCATAGACGAGACTTCCTCCGGGTATTCGAGATATTCGACAAAGAGATAGTTGGGGCGGACATCGTACTGCGCGACGAACGGATAGGTCGCGTTTTCGACGAACAGGGCGATCAGCACAAAGAGGAGGACATAAACATGGAGGAACTTCCCCGCCGCACGGGCGAACCGCGCGGGGGTGAATGCCATGACGAGCGCGGGGACAACGAGGATGAACGACACTGCCATCGTGTCGAGCCTGAGCCCATGAAGAAACGACAGGAGCGATTCGCCAAGCGCCATGTCGGCCATCCGGTCAGCATAGAGAAAGTAGAGCCCGCCCCTCCCGACGAAAAACAGGAGAATGAAGAGGAGGTAGAGTTTAAAGAGCTCGCGGATCAATGAAATCTCCCTTGCGGTGATAATGGATAACGGCATTGTAAAAACCAATAACCAACGTAAAGCTAATGTCTTTTCTCATGATTTTCTCATGCCGGTTCCCTAAAATTAGCCCTATCAATCGAGGGAGAAAATCATGAAATCGTCTGTTACCGCCACACTCGTGCTCTATGTCATGGCGCTCCATGCGTCGGTAGGTTCTTCCGTTCAGGTCCCCGCCCAGCAGCACATCAAGTACACATTCGGAAACCACAAAAACCATCCCGTCCAGAAACTTGAGGAGCAACGCTATCTCCGCTCGCTCGCACCGCTGGGCGAAGAAGAGATCCGGAGCAAATTAAACGATGCCGGATATGCAATCTCTCGGATCGAACTGCGTGACATTTCCTCGGAGCTCGTCTATGAGGTCCATGCGACCCCACCTATTCATCAGCGGCTCAAACTTGCCGTCGATCCGGCCACCGGCGCCATTCTCCACAGCGAGCCGCTGCCATGAACATCCGGTTGGGTTTCATCCTGATTCCCGTTATGGGATACTCGATTGGATTTAGCGACTTTACGCAAAAAGTCTATGAAAATTCCGAAGAGGCAATAGCGGCACAGGGACGGATACAGGTGATCGGATTCGAAAAGGCAGCCTCCCTCTCCAGCGAGCCCGCGGCACTCGAAGCCTCGAGCCGGCGCATCCGGGCAGACGATGGTTCAGAGAACGGAACCGAATATGCGATGATGGTGGACTGGTTGTTCAAAACTCCCTCCTTGAAACGATCCCTAGGACAAGAATGGGAGACAAAAGAGCGCAACGCACACCGTCAGGAGGATACCCTCCGCCACATGATCGGCGTCGAAACGAAATACGAGTGGCTTTCGTACGAAGCCGCGGCCGAACGGGCCTCGATCTTTGCGGACAAGGCAGACATCTCCTCCAAAGCCTATGCAACCGGACTGAAACAGCACCAGGCGGGGCGGCTGTCGAAGATGGAGCTGACCCGTCTTGCCACCGAAGCCGAACGGGCACGGAGCGAATATGCCCAGGCCTCCATGGAGGCCGAGCACATACAGCACCGCCTTCGCGCCCGCTCGATGATGAACGAAACGGTCCTCATCGACGATATGCCCTTTCATTTCGTGAACGACACCCAAAAAGTGCTGGGAATGCTCGAACATGCCCCTTCCCTCACCGCCATACAGATGCGGCTGGACGAAATCGAGACACAGATCCTCACCCTGCGAAGCGCCCGGGTCGAATCGTACTCGGTAGGGGTGGGGATGACGCAGGAACCGACCCAGAAAAGCATCGACGTGCGGCTGAGCGTCCCGTTTGAATGGAGTGACCGCCGCGAAAACAAGATCGCGGCCCTGATGAGCGAAAAAAGCACCCTCCTCCACCAAAAAAGGCTGGCGACCGAAAAACTCCGTTTGACCCTGAGAGCGATGATGCAGCACCTTGCCGAACGTCAAACGCTCCTTGAACGTTCACGCAACGCCGAAGCGGAATATCAGTCGCTGTTTGCCATGGCCCACAAAGCCCTGGAGGGGGGGGTGATGAACCAGTTTGAATACCTCGCCGCCAAAGGAGCCTATTACGACGCGCGGCTGCGCACCGTCGAAATCCGCGAAGAGTACCTTCACGAACTTAACACCATCGAAACACAATTGGGGAGAATCATCGAATGAAACTGTTTTGGCTAAGCTGTCTGCTGGGGGCGTCTCTGGCGGCCCAGATCCAGATGAGTGACACACAGATCCAGAAAATGGGGATCAAAGTCCAAGAAGTCCGCCTCATCCGCTCCGAAGCGATGGGACCGTTGATCGGCATGATCGATTACAGCGACAAGGGGGCCAAAAACTATGTACTCGGAACCGAAGCAAGCGTTGTTGAACTGAGCAGACATAAAGGGGACCTCGTCAGAAAAGGAGAAGTGATCTGCAAAATCGCTTCCACCGAGCTCCTCTCGTCGCTGGCCGAACGAAACGATCTCCTCAACCGCCTCAAACTGGCACGGGAATACGCACGCAAAGACCAGCAGCTCTATCAAGACGGCGTCCTGTCGCTGCGCGAAGCCCAAAAAAGCGCCCTGGAGGAGAGCACCCTGCGCACCAGACTCCAGGAGATCGAGGGACGCTTTGCATTCGCCGGAGCCGACATCAAGGTTTCGGAGGGGATGAGTTTCACCATTCGGGCCAAACAGAGCGGCGTGCTGGCCGAAGCCCCTCTCAAAGCGGGAGAAAAAATCGAACCCTTCCGCCCCTATCTGAAGATCGCCTCGACCACGGCATTCACCGCCTATATCAAAATACCTCCTAAAATGATCGGTTCAGTCTCCAAAAATGCAAGCGTCCTCGACGCGCAGGGGCGTCAGGTCGGCACCGTCCTCTCGACCACCGGATCGGTCGATGTGCTGAACAATACCGCGACGGTGGTAGCAATATTGAAAAACTCCGATCAGACCTACCGCCCCGGAACGTCGTCCGAGTTTTACATCGCAGCACCGATCAGTGAGAAATGGGTCCTTCTCCCCCGCTCATCGGTGAGCAAATACAAGAAAAAAGATATCTGTTTCGTCAAAACGGCGGCCGGTTTCGAGCCCAGGAGCGTAGAGATCAAAAAGATCTACAAAGAGCATATCGCCGTCTCCGCAGAAGGGTTCACCTCCCACACCAAAGTCGCCAAAGAGGGGATCATCACCCTCAAGGGAGCTTTGAGCGGGATGGGATTTGAATGATGCTCTCCTCCATCATCGAATTCTCGCTGAAACAGCGGCTGGTCGTCCTTCTCCTCTCGCTCGCCCTGTTCGGGTACGGCCTCTATTCGTTTTTCAAAATACCGATCGACGCATTTCCCGACATCTCCTCGACTCAGGTCAAAATCATCATGAAAGCCCCCGGCATGACCCCCGAAGAGGTCGAAAACCGGGTCGTCAGACCGCTTGAGGCGGAGCTGCTTGGGCTGGAGAACGAAAAACTCCTCAAAAGCACCTCCAAATACGCGATCGCCGATATCACAATAGATTTCAACGACGGCACCGACATCTACCGCGCACGCGCACAGGTCGCCGAAAAACTGGCTGCCCTCCTCCCCACGCTCCCCAAAGGGGTGGAGGGGGGGATGGCTCCCATCACGACCCCTCTGGGCGAAGCCTTTATGTTCACGATCGAGGGGGAGATCAGCCCCAAAGAGAAGCGTGAGCTCCTCGATTTCGTCATCCGCCCCGCGTTGCGAGGGGCAAAAGGGGTTGCCGATGTCAATGCCCTGGGAGGAGAGGCACGTTCAATCGTGATCGTTCCCGATCCCCTCTCGATGCGCCGGCTCGGCATTCCGATGAGCGTGCTGCAAGAGACCCTCGCCAACAACCTCAAAAACGACGGAGCCGGACGGCTGGATATGGATGAGGAAAGTTTCCTGGTGAAGTTTGAAAGCGGGGTCAAAGACGCCGCCGAAATCGCCAATATTACGATCCATTCGCACAGCGGACCGATCCGGATCGGCGATTTTTGCGACATTCGCGAAGACGCGCGAACCCGGATGGGATTCGTGACCAAAGACGGGGTCGGTGAGGCGACAGAGGGGCTCGTGCTGACCCTCAAGGGAGCCAACGCCCGTGAGACGATCGCCCAGATCAAGGAACGGCTGGCGGCACTGAAACCTCAACTCCCCGCAGGAGTCTCGATCGTCCCTTTTTACGACCGGAGTTCGCTGATCGACAAAGCGGTCGGAACCGTTTCGAAAGCCCTCGTCGAGGCAATCATCCTCGTCGTCATCCTCCTCTTGCTTTTTCTGGGAGACCTGCGCGCAGCGATCGCGGTGAGCGTCATTTTGCCGTTTTCCCTCGCCATCGCGTTTCTGATGATGCGCTACTTCGGTCTCAGCGCCAACCTGATGAGCCTCGGCGGTTTGGCCATCGCGATTGGAATGCTCGTCGATTCGGCCGTCGTCGTCGTCGAAAACGCCTTTGCAAGGCTGAGCGAACACGACTCGACCCTTCCCAAGCTGCACAAGGTCTACCGCGCGACCAAAGAGGTCAGTACCGCCGTGTTTAGCGGGATTTTGATCATTGCCGTCGTTTTTCTGCCACTTCTGACGCTGGAGGGGCTGGAAGGCAAGCTGTTTGCACCGGTAGCCATGACGATCGTATTCGCCCTTTTTGGCTCACTGCTTCTCTCCCTGACGCTGATTCCGGTCGTCTGTTCGCTGATTCTCAAAAGTACACATCATGAAGAGACCCGGCTCGGGGCGTTTTTCAACCGCGTCTATGCACCGATGCTCGAATTCGCCCTGAAACGGACGAAACTCCTCTTTGGCGGAGCCATCACGTTTCTGGTGATCAGTTTCACCCTCTTCGCGTTCGTCGGGAAGAGCTTCATGCCCACCCTCGATGAGGGGGATATTATCCTCGGAGTCGAAACCCCTCCCTCCATCTCCCTGGAAAAATCGAAAGAACTGAACCTGGCGATCCAGCGGGCCATCCTGGAAAAGGTCCCCGAAGTTCACTCCATCGTCGCCCGGACGGGGTCAGACGAGCTTGGGCTTGACCCCATGGGGCTGAACCAGACCGACACCTTCATCACCCTCAAGCCCCAGGAGGAGTGGGAAGCGGCCGACAAGGAAGAGATAAAGGCCAAAATCCAAAACGCGCTCAGCGATTTCAGCGGGATCAGTTTCAGCTTTACCCAGCCCATTGAGATGCGCATCTCCGAAATGCTCACCGGATCACGTGGCGATCTTGCCGTGAAGATTTATGGTCCCGATATTGAAACGCTCAACTTACTCAGCCAGAAAATCGCCGATACCCTCGGGGAGATCGAAGGGTCCACAGAGGTTTTCACGACGCTCAATGAAGGGGTGAACTACCTCAGCGTCCGACCCGACCGGATCGAAGCGGCCAGAATCGGCGTCGACACCGCCGAACTCGATCTGTTTCTGAAAACCGCCCTCGACGGCATCGTCGTCGACGAGATTCCCCAGAACAACGCCCGCATCCCTGTTATTCTCCGCATGGACAGCGAAGTGAGCCATGACATGGAACGGTTCAAATCCCTCGAGCTTCCCCTCTCTGAGGGATTTTCGGTTCCTCTGCAAAGTATCGCCCGGATAGAGACGACCGAAGGAGCGCTCAAGGTGGATCGGGAAAACAACGAGCGGCTCAGCGTCGTCCGCTCAAATGTCGAAGGACGGGACCTCGTTGGATTCGTGGACGAGGCGAAAGATAAGATCTCCCGGAACGTCCATCTCCCTAAAGGGTACCGGATCGTCTACGGGGGACAGTTTGAGAACCAGCAGCGTGCGGCGGCCAAACTGATGACGGTGATTCCGATCAGTATTGGGGTCATCTTCCTGATCCTTTTCTTCACCTTCCGGTCGGTCAGTTCCACCCTTCTGATCCTCCTCAATATCCCCTTTGCCGTCACTGGCGGGATTATTTCACTCTACTTCAGCGGCGAATACCTCTCGGTTCCCGCATCGGTCGGGTTCATCGCGCTGTTCGGGATCGCCGTCCTCAACGGCGTCGTCATGGTCAGCTATTTCAATACGCTGCTCAAAAGCGGGTACACCATCGACAACGCCGTCTCCGAAGGGGCGCGCAGACGGCTGCGCCCGGTGCTGATGACGGCATTCATCGCCGCTTTGGGGCTACTGCCGCTGCTGTTTGCGACGGGGGTGGGAAGCGAAATCCAAAAACCGCTCGCCATCGTGGTTCTGGGGGGGCTCGTAACCTCCACGATTCTGACTCTCCTCATTTTGCCCCCCGCCTTTAAAATGCTCCATCTGCGAGGTCAGAAATGAAAACCATCGAAATCTATTGTCCCATCGCGTCCAAAGACGCCGTCGTCGATCTCCTCCTTGCTGAGGTCAGAAATGAAAACCATCGAAATCTATTGTCCCATCGCGTCCAAAGACGCCGTCGTCGATCTCCTCCTTGCTCAGGAGAAAAACGACTTCTATTTTTTTCCCTGCAGCCGTTACGGTTCAAGCGCCTTCCTGATCAGTGCCGAAGAACAGGTAAGCGCACGCTCTCAGTTCGGGATGTTTCGGCTGATCAGCGATGACACACAGGCCCTGACACTGGCCGAAATGCTTAAAGCGCATCTTAAAGACAAAACGATCAAAATAGTGTCTTATGATATACGAGAACTCTAAATGCGCCTGCTGATTGCCGATGACGAACCCGAACTGCTGGAATTGCTGAAACTGTCACTCCAAAAGAGCGAGTGGATCATCGATACCGCCGCAGAGGTAGAGGAAGCGAAAGATTTTCTGGACGCTTTTTCCTACCAGCTGTTCATCGTCGACCGGACGTTTCACGGACGGGACCGGGTCAAAGAGCTGATCACCCATGCCAAAAATAAACATCCTTCGACGGGAATACTGGTCCTCAGCGCGCTGGGGAGCATCGACGACAAAGTCGAGGGGCTCGAATACGGCGCGGACGATTATCTCGAAAAGCCCTTCGACATCAAAGAGCTTCGTGCCCGGCTCAGCGCCCTCCTTCGCCGCTTCGCCCCCTCGCTTCTGCGCTTCGAGGGGATCGAGATCGACCCGCTCCACCAAAAAATCAAAAAAGAGGGGAAAAAAGTGCTCCTGAGCCAGAACGAGCACAAACTCTTTTTCTATCTCCTCGGTCGCGGCAGCGTCGCTTCGCGCGAGGAGATCATGGACGCGCTCTACGACAACCCCCAGGACATCACCTCCAACACCATCGACGAGCTCGTAGGGAGAGTCCGGCGCAAGCTCCATCCAGCCATCATCACAACCGTCAAGACACGAGGATACCTCGTTGAGATTTGAGTGGGGATCATCGCTGAAGTTTCGCATCACGGCCATTTTTGCCGTTGCCCTATCGGTTGCTTTTTGCATCAACTGGTTCGTAGCGATCAAAACGATCCATGCCGAAAAAGCCGAAGACGTCGAAAAAGTCCTCAGACATCTGCTGGTGGAGAGCACCGACGAGTACCTCCTCTCCCCGCTTACCCCCCAAAGCGATCTGGATTTCCTCTACAAGATCCCCCATATCGAAATGCTCCTGAGCGATTCGGAAGTCAGCCGGCTGAACCTGTTCGTCTCGGAACACCCCCATCCCCTCAGCGATACGCTGATCGTCTCTTCCATCCGCCTCCCGAACGGTTACTATTTCAGTGCCACCAGCGACCACCGGAAAATTGACCATTCGGTCCGAAGATATGCCGAAAAGCTCCTGAGCCGCTTCGTATTATCGCTGTTCCTGATCCTCGTGATCGTTGTGTGGATTCTTGATCATTATATGAAACCTCTGGGGATACTCGCCGGGAAAACGAGGGAGTGGAGGAAAGATACCCCTTTTGACCTGGAACAAAAAGAGGCAGCCACGGAGATCAGGGAGGTTTCGAGCGCGTTCGCCGCACTGGTCAAAAGGCTTGAAGCGTACCGCCAAAAAGAGGCCCAGCTGTTCAAGGAAGCGGCTCACGAGCTCAAAACACCGCTGGCGCTGATGCGCTCGCGCCTTGACGTCTATGAAGCCAATGAACACTATGAGAAAGAGAGGTTTGTCAAAGAGCTCGCCCATGACATCGAAAGACTGAGCGGAGAGCTCAAAAATGTCCTCTTTCTGGAGAGTTCGGACTTCGAAGAGCCCGTTCCTCTCGATCTGAAACAGGTTTTTGAAGCCCTTGTACGGAAAATGGAGATATTGATCGAACGCAAGCATCTCTCGGTCGAGCTTCCCGCATCCATGTTCATGGTTTCAGCCCCGGAGAAATTGCTCAGAAAAGTGCTGGGGGCATTGCTGGAAAACGCGATCACCTACGCGACCTACAAAAGCGCTGTCCAGATCACCGCCGTAGCGTCCGAGTCTGAACGGAGCGTCTCGATACACAACACAATCGGAAACGAAAAGTATCTCTTCAGCTCGAAAATCGGGGAAAAAATGCTCAAAAGGCTCTCGCTCGAAGTGGGGTTTGGCTATCAGGTGATCCAAACCCAGACCCACTATACGATAATCCTCTCGTTCCCCCAGAAGTGAGCGTTAGCGTCCTTTTCCCCCTCCCATACCGCCGCCCTGGCCTTTATGCAGCCCTTGCTGCATCCCCTGCCCCTGGCCGTATCCTTTTCCTTTACCCTGCTGCCCCATCT
>CAZBIR010000072.1:0-10175 GCA_964491035.1 uncultured Sulfuricurvum sp. | reverse complement strand
TTCGGTCCACAACGTCTACGGGAGCGATTTCAGTATCGACGCGGCGCTGGGCGGTTTACGAGAGCATCTGACGAAGATTTAACACGATTTTATCAGAGGATTGGCTTCATCAACCATCAGATCAAGCAAGCCGAACATTTCAGCACTTTTTTCTTCCATCATTTCGATATTCTTCAGTAACAGCGGTCTTTTGTCTTGGCTCAGACAATTTTTTTCCGCTGTACACGGCAGAATCTGAAGTATCAACTCATGGATTTTGGCATGAGGCGCCTCAAGACCGGCATAGGCTTTGGTATGTGAAAATCGCTTTTGACCTTCACCGGTATCGTACCATTGCCCCATTTCACATTCGTGATGGTTGACGAACTTCGTAGCCCGTATTTCGTCCTCGCTCAGAATTGTCGAATAAGCCCTGTTTTTGAAAATGATATGATCCACTTTGACAAGCGTCGTAAACAGGGAATCGGCTATGACCTTTGCGAGGCGGGTTGTTGCACCGGCTGTTTGGGTAAAACTGTCCAGTGTCGCCTGAAATTCCTTGACATCCGATTGGGATCGGGTTGCGATTTCCGTAATCGTTTGGGAATTGTGTTGGATACCGTTCGCTTCTTCCTGTAACGCATGAAGCGTCACCGATATCTCCTGTGTCGCTTTCTGGGTCCTCTCCGCGAGTTTGCGTACCTCATCGGCCACTACGGCGAATCCACGGCCATGTTCACCCGCCCGTGCAGCTTCGATTGCGGCATTCAACGCGAGAAGGTTTGTCTGGTCGGCGATCTCTTTGATCAGGTTGGCAATCGTATGGATATCTCGGGTCCGCCCTCCCAACAGTTCGATCGCTTCATGGGAATGGACGATCAGCTCCTGCAAATGATCAAGGTTTCCGATGATGACTTTTACGTTCTCCTGACTTTGCAACGATTGCTCTTCCGTCACCATTGAAGTGGCATTGATTTTCGTCGCGTGTTCGGTATTATTCTTCAGGGTCATCTGAATGATTTGCAAACTCCTCGAAATTCCGCCGCTCTTTTTTTCAAATTCCATTGAAAGCTCGGATCGCATTTTACCTTTAAACGCTTCGGCAACCGCATGGATAGCAGAGTTAAGCTCCGGGCACGAAGAGGCGAAATCCCCTTTGTACCCTTCCGGGAAAATGATTCTTTTGTAATTGCCTTCATTCGCTTTTTGAATCGATGCGCGGATGTCCCTCATCATCTGTTCCACCTGGTCAAGCATGTCGTTGATCCCCCATGCGACCCCGTGCAATGGGTGGTGTTCGGAAATTCCGGTAACACGGTTGGATAGATTGCCGCTCCCGGCTTGCAAGACGACGTCCCTGATCTGAGCGATCAGTTCATCGTTCAAAATCCTGTCGCACCCTTCCGACCTGCCCTTTTCGATCATGAAGCCGATCAGGCCTCCGGCAATCAAAGCTCCGCCCAGCAGTACCTCTCCCCGCGCCAGTGCATACACCGCGGCCATCAAAACGATTGCGGGCCAGTAAAAAGATCGTTTACTGTTGAAGATCGAGGACAAACGTGTCATAATCGACTCCTTTTTCATTCAATACCTTTTTCAGCAGCGCTTCCGAAGCGTCGATTCCACCGCTGCGTTCAACCTGGAGAAGCTGGGCGTACAGCGGGGGAATGATCTCCATAGCTTTGGACGAAGGTTTCCGGCGGACAGAGTGAAAATCACGTATTCCCCCGTGTTGATCCGTCGTCACCGTGACATTTGCAAACACCCAGTAAAAGGAACCGTCCTTGCACATATTCTTGACATACGCAAAAATCTCCTTGCGGCTTCTGATCCGTTCCCATAACAGCCTGAAAACGATTCTGGGCATATCAGGGTGGCGCAGGATGGAATGGGGAGCACCCAGGAGCTCTTTTTCGGTGTAGCCGGACATCTCAATAAAATATTTGTTTCCGTAAATAATTTTTCCGTTGACATCGGTTTTCGATACGATGTAGTCACTGCTTTTCAATATAATTTCGTGTTGTTTCGGAACGGGTTTTTCCACCGTTTTCCCCTCTGCGTCTTGATTGTGTTTTCACTCCATCGGTAGGGCATTTAAGCAATTTCGATGTCCTGAAACAAGGTGAGGCGGAAGTGTAATCAAGAAGTGTTGGCCGAACGTTGGATCGCGGTTCAACCGGGAAGGCAAAACCAATCAGCCGTTACGTTCGGGCTTTCGCAAGCGGTATCCCATCCCCCGGACATTGACGATCATCCCGTTTTTCAATTTTTTGATGAGACGGTGAACCCAATAGCGGATCGTCGCCGGCGAGATCTCCTTGTCATCCCAGACATACTCCCGCATCATATCCGACGTGACGATCGTGCCGATATTGTGGACGAGAATCCTCAGCAGGAGCATTTCGATCCGGGTGAGTTCAACGAGGTTTCCGTGGAAAAAGAGCTCTCCGCTCACAACCGAGTACGAATACCCCTGCGACAGGTCCATGATATCGCTGTTGTGCCCGGTCCGGGAGAGGCGCAGCGCGTTGTAAACCCTCAAAACCAGTTCTTCCAGTTCAAACGGTTTTTTAAGATAATCGTGGCACCCTGCTTCAAACGCTTTTTTCAGGTACTCGATCTCGGCGTTCGTCGAAATAACCAATGCCGGCGTCTGTGGATAGCGTTCCCGGATATAGCGCAGCACCTCATACCCGTTGAGATTCGGGACGTTGATATCGATCAGGTAAAAATCGTGCTGCCGCTTATGGACCGCATCGACCGCCGCTTCTCCTTCACAGAACCTATCGACGATAAACCCGAGCCGCTGCAGTTCGTCGGAAATAACACGGTTGCAGATATAATCGTCTTCGAGTACCAATGCCCGCACCTGTTTCTCCGATCGTCTTTTTTTTGTCGAAACTCTACCCTACGAGTGTTGGATGGATGTTGAGCGGCACATCGAGGGGGGAAAGCGGTAGATGAACGTGCTTCCTTCCCCTTTGACGCTGCTGATTTCGCTCTTGATCCGGTAATGATCGCAAATGTCGCGCACGATGCTCATCCCCAGTCCAAGCCCCATATGATGGGCGTTGCCGTGGTAATACGTTTCAAAGACCTTCTCGAGTTCTTCGGGGCTCATGCCGATCCCCCGGTCGCGAAAAGCCAGCTCGATCCCCCCTTCCCCGGTACGGGCGACACCGATCACGATGAGTTCACCGTGGAGCTGGGTATATTTGAGGGCATTGGAGAGGTTGTTGTCAATCAGCCGCTGCAGTTCGGTGCGGCTCATCAGCACCGTATTCCCCGGCTCGATATCCATCTCGATCAGGATCTCCTTGACCGACGCCATCGCATCAAAATAGAGGACCCGATCGGCGATAAACGTTTCCAGATCGATCGGCTCGACCGGATGGACAAGCTTCTCCTTTCGGCACATATAGGCGATGTCATCGTAAATCGTCGCTAATACCCGCACCGATCCCCGGATCATTTCGAGGTTTTTGACGGCGGGATACTCACGCATCAGGACCGATACGTTCAATTCGATGGCACTGAGGGGAGTGTTCATCTCATGGATCATTTTGCGGATGAAGAAATCCTGTTGCCGCTGCATAACGGCCAACGCTTCGATCGAACGGTTTTTCTCCTCGATTTCGCGTTTGAGACGCTTGCCGTAGAGTACGTACCCCAGCAGTGCCAATCCACTCAATCCTGCCGCACACCCCAACAGCTCCAACCCCATCGCGTTCCTTTTGCCGACCAATCCTGATACGGTCTCTTCTCATGTCATGATATTGTACTCCAACTTGCATCAGAGTGTGACCAACACGTTTCAAACACTTCCCCTCTATACTTCCGAATATTTTTTGCTCCCCTCTTCGGGATACATGCCTGAGAAAAGGGATCATGCACTATGCAACGTCATTGAGGAGATGGGTTTGGAACAGCATCATGCAATCATCACTGCACGTGTCAAATCGATCATCGAACCGTTGGAGATCGTCTTCCCTTCGCAGTACGGCAAACTCTATGCCCTCGAAGCACGCGCCCAGAACATCGATCTGCTTCCCGAAGAGCTTCTCGATTCGGAGATGCTGGATGAAAAAGTGGTGCGTCACGTCATCACCCTCTCATCCTGCGCCGAAAAGGCGGTCACGGCGATAGAGGCAGAAGACAAAGCGGCGCTGCACGCGGTACTCGCCGAAACCAAAGCGCTGCGCGACGAGATCAATTCCCTGCGCAAAATCGTATACGAAGACGCCCTTACCAAAAGCTACAACCGGAAGTGGTTCGAAGATCTCTACCTCGACCATTCCCGCACCGCCCTGCGTACCGAGGGGACGATCGCGATTATCGACCTGAACCGTTTCAAGGAGATCAACGATACCTTCGGCCACGTCGTAGGGGACAAAGTACTCGCCCATGTCGCCCATAAGCTCAAAGAGATCGGCGGCGAGGTCGTCCGGTACGGGGGAGATGAATTCCTCGTCGTCTTTCCCGCCGAGATTTCACCGCAGGCGGTACAGAAAAAAATCGACGATATGCTCAGCAAATGCGACAAAAAAGTGTTCAAAGTCAATGCACAAAGCTTCAAGGTGAGTTTTTCGTACGGAGTAACCGTTTTCAGCCCCGGGTCTCCTCTCGAGACGGTGATCGAAACGGCCGACCGCGAAATGTACCGCCAGAAGCGGTATCGGAAAATGGTCTCCTGATGACGGCCATGCTCAATTCCCTCACCCTTCCGTCGGATATTTTCCGCTCGAGGGAACGGATCCGGAAAATCGAACCGCTGGTCTATGCGATCGAGATCCGGGACGCCTACACACAGGGGCATTCCCAGCGCGTCGCCAACTACGCGGTTTTTCTCTCTCAATGGATGGGGATGGAAGAGAGTTTTTTCGAAAAAATCTTCACCGCCGGGTTGCTGCACGACCTTGGCAAGATCGGTATCCCCGATGAAATTCTTCTCAAACCCGGACGTCTCAACCAAAAAGAGTACGACCTGATCAAACTCCACAGCTCCCTTTCCGAAAAGATCATCGGCAAACTCGAACAGTTCAGCGACCTGATGCCCGCCGTACGCCATCACCATGAAAATTTCGACGGCAGCGGCTACCCCGATGCCCTCTTGGGCGAATCGATCCCGCTGATGGCCCGGATCATCAGCATCGTCGACGTCTTCGACGCCCTGACGACGCGCCGTATCTACCGTGATTCCATGCCGCTGGAAAAAGCGCTCGAAATCATGCATGAAGAGCAGCAAAAAGGGAAGTTCGACCCGGTTCTTTTTGAACTGTTCGTTCACCACATCCCTAAAGTCGGCGTATTGGATGCCGCTCATTTGTCCGATCAGACCTACCCCGAGCTCGAAGAGCGGAGGAACTCGTTCCATTTCAAAAATCCCGGCAGCGATTTGATGAACCGCAGCGCCCTGCTTGCCTTTTTGCGCAAAGGTTCAAGCCACGGAGACAGCGCGTTCCTCGCCGAAATCAACATCCGTCATTTCAGCGAATACAACCGCCATTACGGTCTGGCAAAAGGGGATGCCCTGCTGGTGGAGGCGGCATCGCTCCTGCGCAAACACCTCGACGCCCACAGCGAGCTCGAAGAACCGCTCAAACGGAAAACCTATCTGTTCCACGGGTATGCCGACCGGTTCTATCTCCTGGAGTTCGGCTTACGCAGCGCTTTTTTGGTCCAACGTCTGGAGACGACCATGTCGAAGGCTTCCTCCCAGCTCCCGGTAGAACTCTACTGGAAGCCCCTTTTGAGTGCCGAAAAGATCCCTTCCAACATCGAACAAAAGCTCGGATACCTTTTATGAACCGGATCGCCGAATGCCCGGTCTCCAATCCGATCGAACTTCTCTATGCCAAAACCATGCTCAAAAACTGCCTGAAATCCCATCCTTCGAACGATCCGGCTTTCCTGGAATTTGCCTTGATGGAGCTGGGAAACAACCTGCTCAAACACGCGGGAAAAGGGAAGCTGTGGATCATCCTCTCGGGGCGCTCACTCGGAATCGCTTCGATCGACGATGGGCCGGGGATTGCCGATATCCCCAGGGCCGTGAGTCAGGGGCATTCGACGCTCGAGTCTTCGCTGGGGATCGGGTTGTACAGCCTCTCGGTCCATCAGCGCTACCGGATGGGAATCCTGTCGTTCAGTCCTCATAACGGGACCCATTTTACGGGGACGGTCCTTACCCTCGTCGAATCCTCCTCGATCGATCCCGATTTTACCTCCCTGAGCCTTTCGCTCTACAATTCCCTCTACAACGGCGATTTCATCGTCCGAAGAGGCAAGCACGTTTTTATCGCCGACGTCTCCGGTCACGGGAAAAAAGCGGCCGAATCGGCGCAGGAAGCGATCTCCTTTTTCAGGGAATCGCACTTCTCCTGCCTCGACCCCCTCTCCTTTTTCAAACAGCTTCACGAACACCTTCACCGCACAGGCTCACGGAGCCTCGTGGGAAGTCTCATCGAGTCCTCTCCGCACCACTGGGATGTTTGCGGGGTGGGGAACGTATTGGCCGTCATGTTCGCCGAGGGGAACATCCTTAGCCGGACTTTTGCCCCCGGTATCGTCGGAGAAGCCTTCGAAGAGCTGTCCAGCTTCCGCTTCGAACGGACGGGGACGAACCGCCTGGCCGTTTTTACCGATGGAATCGATCCCCGCGCCGCGATGGAGGTTCTGGGGCGCAGCAGCGGCGTGCCGCCCGAAACCCTCGTCGTCGCTTTGACCCATTTCGCCGGCACCAGCGACGACCAGACCGTTCTTATCTTATCGTAAAAGGAAATCCTCATGACCCCCGAACTTGGCAACCAGCTGCTCACCATCATCCGCGCCAATACGTCCGAAATGATCGTCGAATGGAGCAAATTTTTCGAACCCGAGGAAAAAGAGCTCCAGAGCCGTCACTACGACGATTTCCTCGGATTTTTCGAAGAGTGCATCCTCGAAGGGCTCGACCTTCACAGCGACTCGGCGCAGACCATGACCCTCTTTTTGACCCGCCTGTGCGAAACGATCGGGGAGGAGTATTTTTTCAATTTTCGAAATTCCGTCTACAGCTGTTACCTGAAATTTCCGATTTTCAACATCCTCGACCGGCACGACGCGTTCCACTATCCCCTCGCGCTGGCCATCACCTCCTTTTTCGAATCGATGACGTCGCGCATCATGGTCAACAATCTCCACAAAAAACGGGAAATGGTCCTCTCTACCACCCGGGAACTCGAGGAGCGCGAAGCGCCGCTGAGCGAAATCTCCGACGGGGTATTGATGGTGACGATCGTGGGGACCCTCGACTCCAACCGGGTTTTGATGATCATCGACAAGGTGCTCAAGCGCCTCGAGGGGGATGAAATCTCCCACGTCATCCTGGAGATCAACGCCATCTTCGACATGAACAGCGAAATCGCCAACCAGATCATCAAACTCAGCAACGCGATCCACTTCATGGGGTCGATGGCCTACATCAGCGGCGTCAATGCCAACATTGCCAAAAGCCTCACCCATCTGGGAATTTCCCTGGGGGACATCAAGACGTTCAGCACCACCAAGGCGGCGATGAAACACATCGGCGCGCTTGGTCCTGTTCATTGAGGATCAATCGCCCACATCCTCGAACCGTCCGCGAATCTCGAGGAACCGGTCGAGATGCGTTACGAACAGTTCCAGAAGGCGCGGATCGAAATGCTTTCCTTTTTCCTCTTCGAAAAGACTCAAAATACGCTCCAAAGGCCACGCTTTTTTGTATACGCGCTCGCTCGCCAGGGCATCGAAAACGTCGGCGATGGCGCTGATACGGCCGAAAACATGAATCTCCTCGCCCCTTAATCCTCTTGGATAGCCGCTACCGTCCCATTTTTCATGATGCTCATAGGCGACCGTGGCGGCAGCTTTGAGAATCGGCCGGGTGGAGGTATTGAGGATGGTATAGCCTATCTCGCAGTGGGTCTGCATGATGGTCCATTCCTCGATACTGAGTTTGCCCGGTTTTTTGAGAACATGATCGGGAATGGCCAGTTTGCCGATGTCATGCATGGGGGAAGCCTGATAGAGAATCGCCGCCTCTTTTTCATCCAACCCTGCAAGCTGTGCCAGCAGTTTCGAATAATGGGCCACCCTTCGGATATGGTTTCCCGTTTCACGGCTTCGGGTTTCGGCGGCGGCACCGAGAGTATAGATCAGCTCTCCCTGGGTAGTCTCGAGTTCCTCGTGCAGCTGGATGATTTCAGAGACGTTGTGCCGTATCGTCAAATATTCGACGACCTCTTCTTTCATGTTTTTGATCGGGACGATCACCGTGTCGAGCCAAACGGTATTTCCCCATTTGTCGAGGTTCTGGATCATCCCTTTCCACGTTTCCCCTCTCGTGATCGTTTCCCACAGATTTTTGATGATCACTTTGGGGGTGGCGGGATGCTTCATGAAGCGATGGTCCTTGCCCAGTATCTCTGCGGAGGTGTATCCCAGCGCCTCGGTGAATTCACGGTTCACATAAGTGATTTTTCCGTCCAGGTCGGCTCGGGTGAGGATCGTGCTCTCATCCATCGCCTTGTGGTATTCCCGCGAACGCCTCATGATCTCCTGCAGGTTCTCTTCCTTGACGCTCAGGGCGTTTTCAAGGTGCTGCCGGAGCTCTTCGAGTTCGGTGATGTCTTTTCGGATCGCGATGTATTCGACGATGTTTCCATCAGGATCCACGATCGGCTTGATCGTCGTATCGACGTAATAGGAACGGCCGTTTTTGGCCCGGTTTTTGATCTTCCCCCGCCAGATCCGTTTTGCCCTGATGGTCCGCCACATCTCTTCAAAGGCGCTTGAGGGCATATCCGGATGACGGATGATCCTGTGGGGCTGCCCGATCAGCTCCTCCGCCAGATAACCGGAAATGTCGCAGAACTGCTGGTTCACATAGATGATCTTTCCGGACGGATCCGTCTTGGATACGATGTTGCTGGCATCGACCGCCTCTTTGTACTCTTCGAGCAAATGGTGATTTTCACTCCAATCGTGCATCTGCATCCACCTCAAAAAAATTCAACCGTATCCGATTGCGTGTCAGACTGACTCAATAGGATCTGAAGCTGCGCGATACTGCTCAACAACGTCTTATCCAGATAATGGATGTCTTCGGCATTTTTTTCCATGAAAACCGATTTTCGCCACATCGCCAAATCGTTGATGATGGCTTTGGAATAGATTTGAAGATAGGTTGCCTGACTTTCATAATCATCGAAATTGATATTCTGCAATACCTCGACTAGAACAAAAAGGGCGTAGCTCAGCTCTTGAAAATCAACCAACTGGTTGATCATTTTTGCATACTGGCTAAAGAGATCGACAATATCGTTGCCGATTGAATTGGAAAAACCTTCCGTCAAATGGAGTGAATCCAGCGTTTCCTGCTCCAATTCGGCAAGTTCGTCCATGACATCGTAATCGACTTCAATCTCCTGCAGATATTGCGATGCGCTCAAACCGGGCACCGTCGTTACATTACAGGGCGTATTCTGGCGGTACGAGGGGTTACTGTAGGTCGGTAAATTACACGATTCATGTTCAAGACAGGAGTGGTGATGCAGTTGAAGATATTCTTTGATGACCCCCGAAAAATTATGATCGATCAGACCGCACACCTCGGACAAAAGCTTCCCATCAAGAACACCTTTCTCCAGCATGAAAGCGATGAGCGTATTTTTTAAATTGACACAGATGAAAAACACGTCTTCAAGGGGGATGTTTTTTTTCTGAAAAAACACGAGCATCACCCCGATCACCGGGCAATTCCCCAGTTTGTTTTTTCCCAATACCACCCCTAAAGCGTAATCCAGCACTTTGAGAGCAAAATATTTGGCGAAAAAATCGGCAGCTATGCCGTTCTGACCAAGCGTTTTTTGAACATCCGCGCAATTCATCCACCTCTGAATAATATCAGACCTATGACTGCTCAAAAGAGTCAAATACGTTGAAGCTATATCGAATCGCTTTGTCATCGCTTTCTCCTCACACGATCAGTTCCCACACGTCAAGTATAAGGATGCAATGTTTGATTCGTGTTGGAACAAACCTTGTAATCGAAAGGAGATGGCTGGAGTGTTTTCAATCAGGATGGGGACCGTGCGCATTGTCCCACGGTGCGACGCGGCCGACGTTGGCAAAAACAGGGTTGCGCAGCGCGTATCTGAGCTCCTCGGCGAGGTTGA
>CAZBIR010000071.1:0-10660 GCA_964491035.1 uncultured Sulfuricurvum sp. | reverse complement strand
GATGTACCCTGACCATCGTTTCGGAGCTGTATTTTTTCAGCCAGAGGGATTTGGAGCACTGGATTCCACGGGTGTAGAGGGATTTGGAGAGGGTCATGATTTGTAAAACAACATCAATGATTGATATTCTGTGACTTCGAATAAGTATTCATGACTTGTTACAATGTCTTTGATGACATTAAGTGCAGGATGTCCGTAGGTATTTTTAGTACCGTATGGTATTACGCATAAATTATTATTTTGAGTGTGGGTTAATATATCTTTATCCCAATTGTCAATTGAACCATGATGGGCTATTTGTTTTATTGAAGCGTCTGCACCCAGAAAAGCTCCAAAATGGTTTTTTACATCATTCCAAGATTCATTTTTAAAATTAAAATCTCCAGTCAGAACATGAACATGATTGAAAGTTTCTCTCAAAATATGAGAGCATCGACGGAATCGATAATGTTTGGGATGAGAATGGTACAAGAATGGATAAATATGGTTCAATTGAGAATCAAATTTATGGATCATAATCAGAGATGTTTCGTTAAAATCGGAAGATTTTTTTATTCCATAACTATCTTTAATGTGTTTAATCGCAGCTTTTCGATCTGCTTCAGTTGTTGCTTTTTGTAAATTATCGATTCCTTGTTCGGCTATGGATGGATCGAATGTACTTTTATGTCTATCATCTGCAAAAAATGCGAAACTCCAACAAGCTTTTTTTATTGGTTCATTATCTGTAATGACTAAAATTTGATTATTGTGATTATTGTTAAAAGCTCGGATTTCATTGTATTCTGGTAAATCAGGTATGTTACTTTGCAGATTATCTAAGTCTCTTGCACCTTGATTATCCATCCCATCATTGTCATTATGGTTATGAATCATCACGATAATTTTTTGAACATCTTTTTTGATTAAAAATCTGTATGGGTCTAACAAAAATAAGATTTGTGCATCTGTCATTTTGGAATGATACTCACTTAAAAGTATGGACAAACGCTCTTCAAACGTAAAAAAAGGAATAATGACAGTTTTTACATGTCGTTTATTTAATAGTGTTGGAATTCCATTTGTATGATCATTATGAAAATGTGAAATTACCAACATATCTATTGGTTGTTCCTGTAAATATTTTTTGTATCGTCTAATACAGGTATCAAGAGTTAAACTTTTTTGAGATGGGTATTTTTCAATACCTCCACAATCATAGACAAAATTAAAATTTGGCTCATCATTACATCTGATTTGCCCACTATAGAACAAGCCTTGTCCAACATTATGAAAAATCAAATCTGCTTCCATATTTTTAACCTTTAAATTGATTAAATGCCTCTAAAAGGCATCGCCAAGCTGTTTGATCTTGCTTCATTTCTAAACCCGTCGAATTCGACTAGTTTAAAATCGGGGTTTGTGTATGGTTTTCTTTTCATCGGTTTATAACTTCGCTAATCTACCCAAAATATCAAAACTCTCCCTCTCAAACTTCGAAAAAGCGAACCATTTTTTCCCTAAATCTTTGAGACTGGCTCCTATATGGTAAAGCTCTTTGCTGTCGATGATGAGGAATCGGTCGTGCGAGGCATCGAACTTTTTGAGGGTGATTTTGGGGTATTGGGCATTGTGTTTTTTAAGATCGAGTTCTAACTGCGGCGTGATGTTTTTAGTGTAGAGGGTGGCGGTGACATCGGGGGCTCTTTTGGAGAGCATGGTCAAAACACTCTCATCGAGGTAGTTATCGACGAGGACGATACTTTTCTTAGCACTTTTGATAAGGTCTGAGACGAAGAGATAGGCATCGTAAACCTCTCCGTCGTAGAAAATACCTTGCGTCGGTTTGATTGATTTTTCTTCTATGGCTTCAAAAAGTTTGTTGAATTTTTCATCGTTGGAGAATTGTTTTTGTTCTAACGTTTCGAGTCTTTGAAATATAAGCGCGTTGTTGGAGATAAATTTTCTCATGGTTGCAAAGCTTCGGATGATTTTTACACTGATGTCAACGGCGATATCGCTTTTTAAAACCGCACTGAGCATGGAGACCCCTTGTTCGGTGAAAGCGTAAGGTAAATATTTTGTGTGTTTGCCTCTCTTGCTCTCTATGGTCACAGATTGTGACCTTAAAGAATTTTGTTCGCTTGATGTCACAAATTGTGACCTCAAGTTTTGATACTCTGCTTCTGTTAACTGAAATCTAAAATCATCAGGAAATCGGTTCTCATTTCTTTTGACTGCTTGATTGAAAACTTTTGTTTCCACCTCATAAAGCTCAGCCAAATCCCGATCAAGCATCACTTGCAACCCTCTGATGGTGAAAATTTTGTTTTTGATCTCTTCATCGGTCGTCATTATTTCGTTCATGTTCATAACTCCACCACTCTCTCAAACATCTCTTTGATCTCCGTTTCATGAGAGATCAGAAATATCTGCCGATACGATTCGCTGATCGTGTGAAACGCTTCCATGATCTGGATGCGCCGTTCCTCGTCTTGGGAGCCGAATACCTCGTCAAAGGCTAAAAACCCGATATTGCCGCCGCCGCTGAGTTCCCCCAGCGTTTTGGAGATGGCGATGCGGAGGACGAGATTGGCGAGGTCGATCTCTCCGCCGCTGAACCGCTCGATGGGGTAGCGCTCGCCGTTGTCGTAGATGTAGAAGTCGAATTCGGGAGAGACCTCGATGTGCTGATAGCGTCCACGGGTGATGCGGCTGTACATCTCGCTGGCGACTTCGCCGATGCGGGGGGCGACTCGGGCGTTGATATGGGTTTTAAACTCTGACATCACCGCTTTGAGTTTCTCGTAGTCGTCGCGGTCATTTTCGCGGGTTTTCAGAGAAGCGCGCTGTGCCTCGTCGCGCTTGATCTCCCGCTCAATCGCTTCGATGTCGCGGCGGATGTTGGTCTGCTCCAGCAGTGCGGTGTTCAGCTCGACCGCTTTGGCATCTTTAGCGGTTTCGGAAGCTTTGGCATGGGTAATCGCTTCATTATGGGTTTCTGTTTTGTAGGTGTCGGCGGCGATCAGGGTTTGGGCGGCGGCGATGGCGGCTTCGTCAGTTTTGATCTGGGTTTGGAGTGCGTGGAGGGCTTCGGTTTTCGTCGGGATGGTGGCGATGAGCGCTTCGAGTTTGATGAGCGCTTCCACCTGCGGTTTGAGGGCTTGATACTGCTCTTTGAGTGTATTGTGAGCATTTTCATCGTAGGTGATGCTCCCCAGCTCAGCAAGGGCGGCTTTGTTGCTCATCCCCCGCGTTTCGACCTCGCGGAACAGCTCTTGGGCTTTGATGAGGTCTTTGGATTTGCTCTGGAGGAGGGCGATTTGGGTTTGCAGAGCATTGCATTTGAGCTGCGCCTCGTCGGTGATCTTTTGTGCAGAGGCTTTTTGAACGTTCAGGGCGTTTAGTTTGACCTCCAGGGCATCGATCTGCTTTTGGTAGACTTCACTGATCTCGGTGTGCAGGGAGGTGAGGACACTGTCATACTGCTCCATCAGAGGACGGGTACAGGTAGGGCAGGCAGATTCGCGTCCCAGATCGGTGATCGTCTCTACCTGCTTGGTAATTTTGGCGATGTTGGAGCGGTGGGAACCGATCTCAGAGGTGAGGGTGGTGATCTGAGCGTCGAGGGCGAGGAGGGCGGTTTTGTGCTCCGAGAGGGCGGTTTGATCGCTTTGGAGCTGTTTTTGCAGATCCTCCAGCGGCATGATTGCTTTGGTGAGCTGTGCCACCTCCTCTTTGCGGGCTGTGTAGCTTTTGCGCAACTCCTCTTGCTCTTTCTCCAATCCGACCTTTTGGAGGAATTTGGTTTTTAGCTCGTCCTGAGCTTTGAGCGAGTGCTCCAATGTGGCGAGTTGTGTTTTGAGAGGGAGTTGCGCCGTGTAATGGCTCTGGTGGGCGTGGAGGGTTTTTAACTCGGTTTCGAGTTCGATGAGCTGTTTTTGGTGGAGGGTGAGGGTCTGCTGGGCTTTTTCGAGGGTGTCGAGTTTCTTTTGCCGCTCTTCTTTGGCTTTTTGGTGCGTTTCTACGAGAGCTTTGGCGGTTTCGTAGGCGGTTTTGAGTTTCTGTGCCTCTTCGGTGAGGGTTTTGAGGGTCGCTTCGAGGCTCTGGGAGAGGGTTGTTTTAGCGCTAAGGTCATCGCGGTGCTGTTTGAGGATTTCATCACTGAGGAGAAATCCCGAAGCACTTTTGATATCTCGATTGAGTTCTCGCAGCTCCTCGCGAATCATCTCCTCTATCTTGTCGATCTTCTCCAGTCCCAGCAATCGGCGCATCATCGCTTTGCGCTCGTCGTTCTTCATCGAACTGAGTGCCGTCAGCTCCTTTTGGGAGGCGAATACCGTGTGTAAAAAGGCATCTTTCCCCATCCCGAGTAGTTTCGTGACCGATGCAGTGACCTCTTTGGCTCCCGTGGCGATAGACTCATCCCCCTCTTTGAGGGTGGCGTAGGCGGTGAGGGCTTTGCCCCGGAACTCACGGATCGCGGTGTAGCTTTTCCCCTCGATCTCAAAGTTCAGCTCGACTTTGACCCCTCCGGTGCTTCCGGCAGTTTGGATCAGATCTTTGGAGCCTTTGTACTCGCCGTAGAGGGCGAAAAATACCCCGTCGAAGATCGTCGATTTGCCCCGACCGTTGCGTCCCAGGATTCCGCACAGACCGCTCTCGAAGGTGATCTCATACGAGGCGTAGCGTTTGAAGTTGTGGAGGCGAAGCGATTCAAGCGTCACGGGTCACCTCGTCATAGCGTGCGAACAATGCCGCGACTTTGGAGTTTAGGCGGGTGAACTCTTCGGGTGTAGAACTCTGCTCTTCCAGGAACGCGCCGAAATATTCCTGCAACGAGGCGGCATTGACGCTCTCCGTCGCGGCGGAGGCTTCACTGCGTCGGAATTTGCGCTGAATCTGGACGTTTAAGGCGGTGGGGAAACACGCTTCGATATCGCGGTTGGCAATGTCGATCGACTGGGTGGCGCTCAGGTTTTCCAGGGTGATGGAGAGGAGGGCGCCTTCCACGTCCAATGAAAACGCGAGCGAGCGGAGTTCGTCGAAAATATCGGTAGAAGCCTGGGCATCGACACGGAGGCGGTGGCTGGGACGCAGCGTGATCGGGTGAAACGTCACCTCAAGACTCTCGCCCAACGTAACGAGGGCGTACCCCTTGTCGTTTCGTGCATCGCCGCTGCTTGTTCGCTCGCTCGATCCGGCATAGTAGACGTTGCTATGTTTGCCGACCCTCCCGAACCCGTGCCAGTGTCCGAGGGCGACGTAATCCATTCTCTCAAACAGAGCCTCTTTTTCTCTTGGGTAGACCCGCTCGCCGTACTCCTCCATCATAAACTGCGCCCCGACGGAGCAGTGGAGCATCATGATATTGCGTTTGTCGGCGTCTATTGAGCCTTCGCACTCCTCAATCGCCGCTAAATTGGAGGCTTCATCGTTGATATGGGGGATACAGTGGAAATTGATATTATGAAATATTACCTTCTCGTAACGTTCCTCGAATACGGGATAGATATGATCGAGTGTCCGTAATGCCGCGAGGATCGGGGAGGCGGAGCGGGTGCGGGGGGTGGAGTGGTTCCCCGCGATGATGATCGTCGGGATCTGTGCCACGCTGAGTCGTTTGAGCTGGCTCAGACAAAAACTGATGGCGCGGTTGGAGGGATGGGGGCGGTGGAAGAGATCCCCCGTGTGGATGACATAATCGGGTTTGGTTTCGAGTATCGCGTCGATCACCTGCGTAAAGGCATCGTAGAAATCGGCTTCGCGCTGATTGATACCGGATTCATTCACGATCTCAAGATCGTTAAACCCCAGATGGGTGTCGGAGAAATGGAGGATTCTCAACGGGTGCCTTTGACTTTTCTTGTATTTTTTATGAATCATAAAGATTAATATCTCTTGGCTTAAAACAACATTCAAGCCAGTAATACGGCATTCCGTACAAAAACTTTTTTAAATATAATATATATTATGTTAATCAATATGCATCAGCAGGCATGATTAAGTAAACGTATGCGATGATATAGCCATATTTTCTCGTACTCGTAATCAAATGCCAAGGTGTAATGAGTCCATGTCCACTTCCAAACGTATTGTTGCCATTTTCGTCGCGGTATTCGTAAGCTCGGTCCTTTTTTATTTCACGTTTGACGCGGAGACGGCACCATCCGTGGAACAAAAACCCGCCGCGGCTTCAGCCCTGATCGACGAGCCGACGCAGCACCGTACGAAAAAGCTGGCCTATATCGTCTCCGACACCCGTATTCCGTTCTGGACCATCATGGCTCGCGGTGTCCGGTCGGGCGCCGAGAAGCTCGGATACGAAGTGAGTATTTACGACGCTCAAAACAACCCGAAAAAAGAGCTGGAATTCGCCGCCGCGGCGATACGGGATAACGTGGCGGGGATCATCGTCTCCCCTACTACCTCATCGGCGTGTGCGACAATTCTCAAACTCTCCAAAAATGCGGGGATCCCGGTCGTCATCTCCGATATCGGGACCGATGGCGGGGAGTATGTCTCCTACATCGCTTCGGATAACCAAGAAGGGGCTTACCAGATCGGCCGCGTCCTGACCGAAGCGCTGAGACAGAGGGGATGGGAGTCCGGGCGTGTCGGCATTATCGCCATCCCCCAAAAAAGGCTCAATGGCCAGGCCCGAACCGCCGGGTTTATGAAAGCGCTCGACGAGGCGGGGATCAGGGGAGCCGGAATCCGGCAGCAGGCCACGTTCTCCTATCAGGAAACGTACGACTATGCCAAAGAGCTGATTGCCGTAAATCCCGACCTTCGGGCCATCTGGCTACAGGGTTCGGACCGTTACCGGGGGGCGCTGGACGCCATCGCCGATGCGGGTAAAAAGGGTGAGGTCCTTCTGCTGACGTTTGATGCCGAACCCGAGTTTCTGGAACTGATCCCTAAAGGGATCCTCGTCGGTTCGGCGATGCAGCAGCCCTACCTGATGGGTGAAAAAGCGGTTGAAGCGATGGACCGCCATCTGCGGGGTCTGGCGGTAGCAAAAGACGTCCTCCTCCCCGTACTGGCGATTTCAACCCACAACATCGCTGGCGAACTCCCGATTATCCGGCGCAACGTTCTGGGAATCGAAAAGAACCCCCAATGAACGAACTCAAAATCCATTTTTCCCGGTACTCGTTCTACGTCATCCTGGGATTCATCATCGTCTCCACCGTCATCACGGTGATGGCGTTTCATTCCGCTCATAATTACCAGACCCTCAAAAACGGCATGATTGCCGAAATGCAGGAGAATGCCCGGCTCAGGGTGGCATCACTGCAAAAAAACGTCGCGACGATGATGGCCGCCTACGCGGTCAACGAGTACGAAACCCTCCTCAAAACCCAGATGGACGACCAGGACAACTACGCGATCATCGTTCACGATTACAATATGGGAAAAATCGTCGGAAAAGAGAGCTACCAGACCGGTCAGATCCGCAACGAGGAATGGGCCAGCGTCGATTTTAATCCCGAAAATCCCGACCACGTCCAGGGGCTGACAAACGCATTTTATTCCGAAAGCCATGCCATCCTCGCCCCCGGGGGAGGAAAACTCGGCACGATTACCGTCTATCTCTCCGACCGTTCCCTGAACGAGGAATTCAAACGCCTTATCAAAAATACACTGATCAACGCACTGATCATCTCACTCTTTCTGATACTCCTGCTGTTCGTCACGATCCGTCTTTTCGTCCTCAAACCCCTTTCGGATATCGTCGCGATCATCGACAGCGGCGATGCCAACGGTATCCCGCTCAAACCGGTCCCCGGGGAAGGTTCCAAAGAGATCTTCACCCTCGCGGATAAAATGAACCGGATGATTAACGCGATACGCGATTCCCAGGGGGCGCTCAAAGAACAGCACGAATACCTCCAGGCGATCATCAACGGCGTCGATGATTCGATCATGGTGATCGATGAGGATTATACGATCCAGCTGATGAACAACGCGGCCCGCAAGATGATCGAGGAAGGAGAGATCAGCGATCCGTTCCGCCCCCGCTGCTACGAAGTTGCCCACCACCGCAGCACCCCCTGCGAGGGGAACGATCATGCCTGTCCTCTCAAACTCGTGATGGAAACGGGCCACCATAAAGTAGTCGTCCACAGCCATGACATCCACGGGGAAAAACGATACGTCGAAATCTCGGCCACCCCCCTCTTTGACAAAGAAGGGGATTGCATCGGGATCATCGAAGCGTCCCGCGACATCACCGCCCACCTCAAAGTCCAAGAAGAGCTCCGCGAACAGCAAAAAGCCCTCGAACATCAGGCAAACCACGATGCCCTGACCGGGCTGGCCAACCGCACCCTCTTCGACGACCGTCTCGAACAGGGGATCGCCAAAGCCCAGCGCAACGGCACGAAACTCGCCCTCCTCTTTATCGACCTCGACCACTTCAAGGAAATCAACGATTCACTGGGGCACAAAGTGGGGGACAAGGCGCTGAAAATCGTTACTCAAAGGCTGAGCCAAACCCTGCGCAAAGGGGATACCCTCGCCCGACTGGGTGGAGACGAGTTCTCCGTCATCATCGAAGATCTCAAAGAACCGCAGGACGCCTCGCTGCTGGCCGAAAAAATCCTCAGACTTCTCGCCGAACCGATGAGCATCGACAACCACGTATTCTACAGCGGATGCAGCATCGGTATCAGCCTCTACCCCGACAACGGCGACTTACCCGAAGATCTCCTCAAATACGCCGACGCAGCGATGTACAACGCGAAAAACGAAGGGCGAAACAATTTCCAGTATTACACCAGTGAAATGACCGAACGGGCACTCGAGAGGGTCATGATGGAGACCAAACTGCGCGAAGGGCTGAAAAACAACGAATTCGTCGTTTTCTACCAGCCCCAGGTCGACGGCCGCAGCGGATCACTTTGCGGGATGGAAGCGCTGGTACGGTGGCAGAGCCCCGAACTGGGACTGGTCTCTCCGGCCAAATTCATCCCGATCGCCGAATCGACAGGGCTCATCGTCGAACTCGACCGTCACGTGATGAGAACGGCGATGACCCAGATCGCGCGATGGTACGCGGCAGGATTCAATCCCGGAGTACTGGCGATGAACCTCGCCGTCAAACAGCTCCACCAAAAAGATTTCTTCGATTTCCTCGAAGCACTTATCAACGAAACCGGATGTAAAGCCGAGTGGCTCGAACTCGAAGTGACCGAGGGGCAGATCATGATCCACCCCGACGAAGCGATCAAAATCCTCACGCGCCTCAGTGCGATTGGGGTCAACCTGGCGATCGATGATTTCGGGACGGGGTATTCCTCCCTCTCCTACCTCAAAAAATTCCCGATCAACAAACTCAAAATCGACCGCTCGTTTATCAAAGACCTCCCCGAAGACGAAGAGGATGCAGCCATCACCCGGGCGATCATCGCCCTCTCCCGCAACCTCAACCTCTCCATCATCGCCGAAGGGGTCGAAACAACCGAACAGCACACGTTTCTCATCGACAACGGATGCGCCCATATCCAGGGGTATTTCTACTCCAAACCGCTCCCCACCGACGAAATGGAAGTTGCCCTTTCACGTACTTTTGGATAGACTTCGCTTCATGAATTCCACCAAAGAACAACTCATCTGCGATATCGAAAATCTCCTCAACCGGTACGAGGGGATCAAACCGACCCACATCGACCCCGCCCTGCTCCGATTTATGGACGACTCCACCCTCCTCTCCATCATCGATTCCCTGCTGCGCCAGCAGGAAAAAACCAACGAGTCCAACCTCGAATGGCTCGAACAATTCAAAAAGTATTGATCGAATTCCGTAACTAAATTTGTTTTTTTAAGGTGCCACTAAAAATTATCCTTTATAATACCAACAAGAAACCACAATGATATTTTTTAACATATCATTAAAAAACAAAGGAGTTTCCATGTCATCCAACGTCGATTTGATTCAGCTTACCGAACAGACCAAAAAACTGACCGCGCTTGTTGTCGAAGACGAAGTCGTAGCCAACGACCTTCTGAGCTCCACGTTCAAAAACTTCTTCGGTGAAGTGACCTCTGCGTACAACGGTGCCGATGCCCTCCGCCTGTACGAAAAAATCAATCCCGACATCGTTTTCGTCGACATCATCATGCCCGAAATCGATGGTATCGAGCTGGCACGCCGCATCCGCGCGATCAACCCGAACCAGATCATCATCGTCATCTCGGCCAGCAACGACATCCAGAAAATTTCCGAGTCGATCGAAGTCGGCGTCAACAGCTTTATCCAAAAACCGATCGATACGAAAAAAATCCTCGAAATGCTCCAGAACATCGCGTCTCTCGTTTCCAAGCGGAAAAAAATCGAAACCAAAACGTTCTCGATCTCATTGCCGCTGGATATCTACGAGCTGGTGGATGACAACGCCAAAGCCGAAAGCATCTCCAAAAACGCCGTCATCATCCGCGCCCTTCGCTCATTTTATAACGACTGATCTCTTTTCCCGTCTCGGCGGGAATTTTTCATTTAAATTTATCTTTTTATAAGAAAACAGCTAATATAATTTCGGCGAAGGTTAAGCCTGCCTCTTTCTTCGAAAGTGGCCCCATCATCTAATGGTTAGGATTCCAGATTTTCATTCTGGCCATAGGGGTTCGAATCCCCTTGGGGTCACCAACACAAACTTCCAATTTTAAGCACTTTCAA
>CAZBIR010000070.1:5205-10693 GCA_964491035.1 uncultured Sulfuricurvum sp. | reverse complement strand
AAACGGAATTTCGTCTTCGTTGATATCAATCTCGGGGAGATTGTTTTCAGGCATTTTTGCCGGTGAGGGTTTCGAATACGACGGCTGCGGATTGTAGGCTTTAGCGGCGGGAGCGTCATAACCCCCGCCGTAATTGCTTCCGGCATCGCTGTATTCGTTGTAACCGCCCTGAGAACCCCCTTCGTTACGTGAATCGAGCATTTGCATCGTTTCGACGATCACGGAGTGTTTTGAGCGCTTTTGGCCGCTTTGCTGGTCGACCCATTGTTCAAAGCTCAGTCTTCCCTCAACCAGGATTTTTGATCCTTTGCGGAGGTATTGGTTGGCTACTTCACCCGAACGGCCGAAGAAAGTGATGTCGACAAAACATGTCTCCTCTTTTTTCTCGCCGTTCATCGTAAATTTACGACTGGTGGCGATGGCGGTTTTTGCAATCGCCGAGCCGTTTTGCGAGTATCGAAGCTCGACATCGCGGGTAAGATTTCCGACCAAAATGACTTTGTTGTACATGGGGTTTCCTTAAAAGGGCTTAAGAAGCGGCTTCTTCTTTTTTCTCAGTTGCTGCAGCAGGTTTTTTGGTTTTTTCAACCATATCGTTCCATGCTTTGATCTCACGCTTGCTATCGTATTTCATCGTTACGAAACGCAAAATCTCCTCGTTGATACGGAAACGACGTTCAATTTCACTAATAGCAGAAGGTGCTGCTTTGTAATACATGACGTGGAAATAACCGCGAGCGTTTTTCTCGATCGGGTAAGCCAGTTTTTTCATTCCCATCGCGTCGCGTGCAATGATTTCCGCACCGTTTACAGTGAGGATCTCTTCGACCTGAGCGATAGTGCTTTTGATCTCTTCTTCAGTAAGAGTAGGTTTGACGATTACTAGGTTTTCGTAATGTCTCATAACGTATGTCTCCTTTTGGTGTTCGCCCCTTATGGTATTAATACAGCACGACAGTCGTGTTGCAAAGAGCAAGGAACGCCGCGATTATACTAAAAAATAGCTTAATTTAAGTTTTGGTTATAAGTGGTTTTGGAGCCTGAGCAATGCGGAAATGAGGAGCGCTTCGGGATCGGGAGAACCGGCCGATTTCATCTTCAGCTCGGTATCGAGGAGAAGGTTGATCCCTTTTTTGTAACTTTCGGGGGGAATCTTGATCGAGAGGGCGGCGCGCTCTTTTTCGATGAAGCCGGGAAGTTTGTAACCCAAAACCAGTGCCGAATCGGCGACACCGTGGAGCTTGATCGCGGTATTGAACAAATAAAGCTGGGTCAGAAAACCGCTGATGGCGGTGAGTAGCTGGATTTCGTTCTCGCCCGATTCGAGGAGGTGGCGCAGCGTAGGCAAAAACTCTTTTTTTTCAACGACTTGGGAGAGAAAGCGGTCGAGTTTGATTTCACTGAGGCCGTGCACGTGTTCGTCGACTTCTTTGAACGTGATGGGTTTGCCGAGGATTGCGAGTTTGGGCAATTCGTTGCAGGCGAGGGCCAGATCGCCGGTATGGATGTCGAGCAGATGGAATGCCGCCTGGTTATCGAGCTGCATCCCCAATGACTGGGCTTCCTGGAGCAAGATGGCACGGGCTTCGTTCGCGTAGGGATGGAAGAAGCGCACGGAACCGGCATGCGCGCCTTTGAACGCGGTATCTGCCCCTTTGACGTCGTCACCGTAGTAGCAGTAGAGGAAGGTGTTGTCGGGATTTTTGCCGACCAGTTCCACGAGCGTATCGAGGTCGCTTTTGGGGAGTTTTTTCTCGGTTTTAACGATCAGGAGATTCTGGTCGCCGAAAAGGGATCCCTGCGAAAGGTGGGCTTTGGCAGTATTGGCATCGTATTCGTCATAATAAAGATTGAGCACCGATGCCCCCTCGATGGCGGAGAGTTGTCGGGCATAGCGGTCGATCAGAAAGTGGCTTTCCCCGAAGAGTGCCATTGCGCGCGGGGCGCTGTTGTTTTGGAGATGACGGTCTAATTCCTGTCTATTCATCCGTTTCCTTATCGATTTTGCGTACGAACGACGCGGTGATTTTGGCGGTCGCGAGATCGGCCTTTTCGATCTTGACGACAATATCGTCAAATAGCATCAGCCCGAAATGGGCCGTCACGGCGACGCTGGCTCCCGTCACGACGTCGTGGATTTCGGCGAAGACGTCATCCTCGGCTTTCATGACGCGGGCTTTGAACTCCTGCCCGATGACGGTCGCGGCCCAGCGGGCGAATTTGCGCTCGTGGAAGCGGATCTCGATGTCGGCCGCCTCCCGCTCTTTTTCGCTGATGGAGGTACAGAGTGACTCGATGTTGCGCAGGACGTAGGAACCCTCCTCGGTATCCCCTGCCTGGATCGCCTTGAGGAGCCGGTGGACAATCAGGTCGCTGTAGCGGCGGATCGGGGAGGTGAAGTGGGTATAGCGCTCGAAACCCAGACCGAAGTGTCCGGCGTTGTAGGGGGCGTATCTGGCCTGCATCTGGGCGCGGATGATGAGGGTATCCACCTCGCTGATCAACCCGCGTCGTTCCGCTTCGGCCTGGATGGCGGTGATCGTCTCTTTGACCGAACTCTGGAACTCGACGAAAATCCCGATACTTGCCAGCTCGGTGTAGAGGCTCTGGAGTTTCATGGGGGAGGGGGGTTCGTGGATCCGGAAAACCCCCCGCTCATACATCGAGGCGGCCGCTTTATTGGCCAGCAGCATGCAGTCTTCGATCAGGGCGTGCGATGGGGTCTCGACGGCGAATTCGGTGGAGACGATGTTCTGTTCTTCGTCGAGCCGCATCTCCAGTTCGCTGGAACGGAAGTTGTACCCCTTTTTCATCCGCTCTTCGCGCAGTTTGCGGGTGAGGTCGTTGAGAGGGCGGATGTAGGCGAGGGCTTTCGCTTCCTTTTCATTTTGGACGGTGAAGTTCCCTTCCAGATAGGCGTCGATCTCTTCGTAGGTGAACCGGCGGTGGGAGTGGATGATTGATTCATAGAGATCGAACCCCTCAACCTCGTACGTCGCCGGGTTGAGGCGTATCTCGAAGGTATAGGCCAGCCGGTCGACGTTCCCCTGCAGCGAACAGAGCGTTTCACTGAGCTCTCGGGGGAGCATCGGGATCGAGCGGTGGGGAAGGTAGATCGAGAAGCTGCGGTAGATCGCCTCGGCGTCGATCGCGCCGAAGGGGTGGACGTATTCGCTCACGTCGGCGATTGCAACGTAGAGGGTGGTCGTCTCGGGGACGTAGCAGATCGCGTCGTCGTAGTCCTTGGCCGTGACGGGGTCGATCGTACAGAAGGGGAGGTGACGCAGGTCGCGGCGGTTGGGGTAAAGCGACGCATCGACCTCTTTGGGAAATTCGCGGGCCTGCCGCAACACTTCTTCATCAAACGCGTCGTGTTTGTTGTAAAGGGCGAGGACGATTTTTTCATCGACGCTCGGGTCGCTGAGGTTTCCGAGGTACGCTTCGATTTTTCCGCTTTGGTTGTTGATCTGGTACAAGGCCCCCTCGGCCGTCTCGGGGAGATCACAGAGGGCAAACCCTGCGGGGTGGGAGGTACGGATATCCTGCAGGACAAGGCCGCTGCTCCCCTGCGCCACGACGGCGACGCTGAAGGTTTCGCTCCGTCCGGCAATCAGGACGACTTTGGCCTGCGGACCGCCGCGCCGCCCCATCAGCCGCTGGGCGATGACGAGGTCGCCGTTTTTGGCCCCCTTGAGGTCGGCGGCATCGATGAAATGGTCGCGCACGCTCTCCCCGATTGTCTGGAGGTAGGCACCGCGCTCCTGTGCAAGGCTGACCGTCCCGGCGCGGTACTGGGAGGCAAACAGGTATTTCCCCTCTTCGTGGGTGAGGAGTTTCATCGCAAACCATTGCGTAACGAGCTCGCGTTCCTCTGCGGTGATGTCCTGATCGTACAGGCCGTGGGTTAATCGGACTAGGAGTGATTTCATAAAAGACATTATAGCCGCTAAATACTTCGTATGATAGAATAACCTCCTATTTTCGGAAAAGGAAAACGATACATGACCTACGAAGCCGTTTTGAACCAGCTCGGATACATCCCCAACGAGGCTCTTGCCGACCAGCTTGCCCGGATTGAAGCCAATACCCACGGTTATGAAAAAATCATCAAACACATTTTGGATCTGCACGAAGCGCTGAAAACGGATGAATCGTATGTGGCGATGTCCAACACGAACGACTATTTTAAGATCAAGATTGACGCGACGAACGAAAGCAGTGCCGCCGACGCGCTGGAAAAAATCAACCATTTTGCCGAGAAGTACAAAGTAGAACTCCAAAAAGTGGACGGGAAAGCGACGTACTACATCCTCGGATTCGCCAAGTAAATGCGTTCGGAACCGATGACGCCGCGGGGGTACGATGAACTGCTCCGGGAGTTCAAGTACCTCAAAGAGGTTGAAAAACCCCGGGTGAACGGGGAAAAGCAACGGGCGGCGGAGCTCGGAGACCGGAGTGAAAACGCTGAATACCATGCGGCCAAAGAGAAACTGCGCCACATCGACAAGCGCCTCTTCTACCTCAATTCGATGATTGAAAAAGCCCAGATCATCGACCCCTCAACTCTCGATCATTCCCGGGTCCATTTCGGTGCGACGGTTGAAATCTGCGATACCGATACGGAAGAGGAGTTTTGCTACACGATTTGCGGGACGCTCGAGAGCGAGCCTGAAAACGCTCTGATTTCGGTGCATTCTCCCCTGGCGCGCTCATTGCTGGGAAAAGAAGAGGGGGATGAGGTGCAGGTCATCCTCCCCGTCGGGCGAAAGAGCTATGAAGTGCTCTCTATCCGGTGTGAGGATCTTTTCAGCCTCAAAAAAAGTATCCGTACCGAAAAAGATTACGGATTCCATTAAAAAGGGGACGGAATGAGTCTGATCGGGCGGCAGAGTATCAGTGACGCCGACTACCGGATGTTTGGCTATGACATCATGTTCCGGGATCCAAAGATCGATGCGGCGTCGGCAACGGACGTGTCGGTATCGGCTTCGGTCCTGGATCGGATCATGAACGATGTGGGACCGGAGAACGCCGTGGGGGGATACCCCGGATTGTTAAAAGTCGATGTCGATTTTCTCGACACCGACATGGTCGAGACGGTTCCGAAGGAGACGTTTGTCCTGATGCTCGTTGAATCCTCGCTTCGCGACCCGCGTCTGCAAAGGGTGGTAGAGCGCCGCAAGGGGGAGGGATACCGTTTGGGGATCAACGATGCGGCGCTGGGTGAGGAGAATTACGCCCGGATCGAAGAGCTCTTCCCCTGGATCGACATGGTCAAAATCGACACCCTCAGAACCGAACCCGAATGGGCCGAAAAGATGATCCGGCGTGCCCATGCCGATCAAAAACGGATCATCGCCTCCAAAGTTGAAACCCTCCAGACGTTTGTCCTCTATCGCGATCTTGGGAGCGATTATTTCCAGGGGTTTTTCATCAAGCGCCCTTACGTGGTGGAGGGGGGGACGTTTACCCCTTCCCAGGAACAGAC
>CAZBIR010000070.1:0-5105 GCA_964491035.1 uncultured Sulfuricurvum sp. | reverse complement strand
TGTTCTTGAATATGGAACACCGGGAGTTTTTGCGCAAGATCAACGTTTCTCCCGAGATCGAGGAAGCGATGTTCGAAGCGCAGGGGGAATGGGGAGAATTGCTGCGGATGACCCGCCACATCGAAAATACCGATTACGATGCAATCCGCCCTTTTATCGAGCGCTACCGCATTGACCACGCCCGGATGGACCGGCTGATCGCGACGGCGATGGAAAAAGTCAATGCGTTCGACGCTTTGCTGTCGCAGGAGTTTTAGAAGCCGGATCGGCGGCGCGGAGGTGATTCCCGCTATTTGACCTCGATTTTTTTGGAGGCTTTTTTTCCGCTTTTGGGGACCGTAATTTTCAGGACGCCGTTGGTCGACGCGGCGCTGATCGCTTCGAGGTTGGCATCGTCGGGGAGGAGGTAGCTTTGCTGAAACTGCGAATAAGCGCGTTTACTCCCCTCTTTCCCTTCGTTTTCCTCTTTTCGTTCTCCCGATACGTTCAGCCGGTTTCCTGCCGTTTCGACTTTGATGTCTTTTTTCTCCATCCCCGGGAGGTCGATGCTGATGAGGTAGGCTTTGTCGGTCTCTTTCATGGTTGAGGCACCGTAAGCCGATCGGGACGTCATGCGATTAAAAAACGTCTCCCACTCATCCTGCCAGAACGGCGAGCACTGCTGACACTTTTTTTGAGGCTCATCGGCTGAGGCAAAAGCGGGGATCGTCGATAATCCCGCCACGACGACGGCGGAAAGAAGCGTATTCAAAACCTGCATGTTGCACCTTTTATTTGATTTCGATTTTTTTGGACTCTTTCGGAGCCGCCTTGGGGATCATGATATTCAACACCCCGTTTTCGGTTGATGCGTCGATCTGGTCGACGTCGGCATCGTCGGGAACGGTGAAACTGCGCTGAAACTTCCCATAGAAGCTTTCGAGTTTGTAGTAGTCTTTTTCGTTGATCTCTTCTTTGTGTTTACGCTCCCCGGAAATGGTCAGAACGTTCTCCTTGAGATCGATGTGGATATTATCTTTTTCGACTCCGGGAAGGTCGGCATGGATATAGTATCCTTTTTCGTCTTCGCGGGTATTGACGGCAGGGGTGAACCCAGCTACGTTGGCTACTTCTTTGGATTCAGCCGGCAGATAGCCGTTGAATCGTCTTTCAAATTCTCGGAACGGATCAAAACGTGTCAGTAACATGGAATGCTCCTTTGATGAAGAATTGGATCGACTTGTTTCCAAGCGGCAAAAATTATAATACTTGAGTCGTTAATTGTCAAGTATTTTTAGTTTCTGTTGGTAATCGGTGGTAACCGGGCGGTAATTTTCGGGAACGGTGAAATTCGCCGCTCCTTTAAGAGAGGTGTATCCCTCCCTTTGGTATAATCGCGCTACTATTTAATTCTACAAGGAATTGGCCGTGAGCACTCCTCTCCCAGATATCGAAAAAGTTCTCAAACAGCACAAACTGTCGATGGATGATTACGAACACATCAAAAAAATTCTCGGGCGCGAGCCCAATCTCGTCGAGATCGGGATTTTTTCGGCGATGTGGAGTGAACACTGCAGTTACAAGTCGTCCAAAAAACATTTGAGCGGTTTCCCGACGAAAGCGCCGTGGGTCATCCAGGGGCCGGGCGAAAACGCGGGGGTCATCGATATCGGCGGTGGATACGCGGCGGTTTTCAAGATGGAGAGCCACAACCACCCCAGCTTTATCGAACCGTATCAGGGAGCCGCGACGGGCGTGGGGGGAATCATGCGCGACGTCTTTACGATGGGGGCCCGCCCGATCGCGAACCTCAATGCCCTCCGCTTCGGAAACGTCCTGAACAACGACGACGTAAGCAAGCACCAGCGTTTCCTTGTGCGCGGCGTTGTCTCGGGGATCGGCGGATACGGTAACTGCATGGGGGTACCGACCATCGGCGGAGAGACGAGTTTTGATGAGTGCTACAACGGCAACATTCTTGTTAACGCGTTTACCCTCGGTCTGGCGAAAAGCGACGAGATTTTCTACGGGCGTGCCGAAGGGATCGGAAACCCCGTCATCTACGTCGGCTCCAAAACGGGTCGTGACGGCCTGGGCGGCGCGGTGATGAGCAGCGACAGCTTCACCGAAGCGTCCAAAAGCCTTCGTCCGACGGTACAGGTCGGAGATCCGTTCACCGAAAAACTGCTTCTTGAAGCGTGTCTGGAGCTCTTCAAAACCGATTACGTCGTCGGGATTCAGGATATGGGTGCTGCAGGCCTCACCTCCAGTTCGTTCGAGATGGCCGGACGTGCCGGAAGCGGTATGATCATGCACCTCGACCGTGTTCCGGCGCGCGAAGAGGGGATGCAGCCCTATGAATTCATGCTCTCCGAATCGCAGGAGCGGATGCTCATCTGTGCAAAAAAAGGGTCCGAGCAGGCGATTATCGACATCTTCGAGAAATGGGACCTCGACTGTGCCGTCATCGGTGAAGTCACCGCGACGGGGAAAATGGAGTTGTTCTGGCACGGCGAAAAATGCGCCGAAGTCCCCGTTGACCCGGTAAGCGAAGAAGCCCCCGTACTGGATCGCCCGATGTCCGAGCCCCAGTACCTCTCCGAAATCAAAAACGTCAAACTCTCTGATTTTGAAGCGGTCGGCAACCAAGCCGCGTTCGAAAAACTGATTTCTTCGATGGAGGTCGTCGACAAAGGGTGGATCTATCAGCAGTACGACTCGATGGTACAGACCAACACCATCAAAAAAGGGGGCGAACTTGACGCTTCGGTGATCCGTATCAAGGAAAACGGCGTGGCATTGGCGATGAGTGCCGATTGTAACGTCCGTTACTGCTATATCGATCCCAAAGCCGGAGCCGCGGCCGCCGTTATTGAAAGCGGCCGTAACGTTGCGATGAGCGGTGCGACCCCCAAAGCGATTACCGACTGTCTGAACTACGGAAACCCCGAAAACCCCGAAGTGATGTGGCAGTTTGCGCAAGGATGTCTGGGGATCAAGGAGGCGTGTGCCGAACTGAATACTCCCGTTATCGGCGGTAACGTCTCGCTCTACAACGAAACGAACGGAAAATCGGTGTTCCCGACCCCTTCGATCGCGATGGTGGGCGTCAATGAAGACCAGAACAAAGTGTTGCTTTCTTCGTTCCAGAAAGAGGGGAACGTCCTCTATCTCGTCGGCGAAAACAGAAGCGAGTTTGGCGGATCGCTGTACATGAAAGAACTGTACAACGTCGTTGCCGGAACGATCCCCGCAATTGACTACGACAAAGAGCGGGCGCTTTGGAACCTCGTGATCGAAGCGAATAAAAAAGGGCTGCTCGCTTCGGCGAAAGACTGCAGCGCGGGTGGAGCCGCGATCACGTTGGCCAAAATGGCCTGCGTCAGCGCCAAAGGGGTGAAAGCGTCCATCAACGTCGCCGATGGACGCGACATCTTCGCCGAGAGCATGAGCCGCGCGATCATCGAAGTCGCGCCGGAAAACTGCGCCGCGTTCGAAGCGATGGTCGGCACCCTGGCCTGCCAGAAAATCGGAACCGTCGGCGGCGATACGTTTGCCCTTAACGATGTGGCGATGGATCTTGCCGCAATGCGCGACGTCTACTACAACACCTTCAAAAAAGTGATCGAAGGGGATTTGTAACCCTTTCTCCCCTCTCTTCCCCCGCGGTGGGGGATCACCTTCTTTCCGAGTTTCTTCGTTGGCATACTTTTTGCATGCACTCGGGTATGAAAAAGCTAATCCGAAAAATCTTTCGCAAGCGGTCCAAACGCTATTGCGAGTATTATATTACCAATCTGACATACCGGTGCGGAGAGTAAAAGAAGGGGAGGTTTCCCGCGACGGCGGGAAAGCGGCGGATTTTATTCTTTGAGGCGGTCGATCGTCGCGCCGAGGGCGCGAAGTTTTTGTTCGAGGTTTTCGTATCCCCGGTCGAGGTGGTAGATGCGGTGGACGTTGGTCGTCCCCTCCGCCGCCATCGCGGCGAGGACGAGGGCGCTGGAGGCCCGCAGATCGGTCGCCATCACATCAGCACCCACGAGGTCGCAGGGGCCTACGACGGTGGCGACGTGGCCGCTGAGCTTGATCTCCGCACCCAGACGCTGAAGCTCGCTGACGTGCATGAAACGGTTCTCGAATAACCGCTCGTCGATCGTGCTGGCCCCTTTGGCCCGGAGGGCCAGCGCCATGAACTGTGCTTGCATGTCGGTCGGGAACGCGGGGTATTCCTGCGTTACGATATCGACGTGTCTGAGCTCTTTGGCCGGATGGATCGTCATCGTCGTTTCGCCGATGTCGAACGTGCACCCCATCTGTTCGAGTTTGGCGGTCACCGCATCGAGATGGTCGGGGCGGACGTTTTCGAGGGTGATCGAAGAATCGGTGATTGCGGCGGCACAGAGGTAGGTTCCCGCTTCGATCCGGTCGGGGATGACGTCGAAATCGACCATATCGATCGTTTTCCCGCCCGTACCGACGACGGTGATTTCCGAGGTTCCGATCCCGGTGATCTCGATGCCGCTGTCGCGGAGGATTTCGCACAGCTGGACCACTTCGGGTTCTTTGGCGCAGTTGACGAGGACGCTTTTCCCGTGGGCCAGAGCGGCGGCCATGACGACGTTGGCGGTACCGGTGACGGTGATTTTGTCAAAAATGATGTGGGCCCCTTTGAGCCCTTCGGGTGCTACGGCGTGGACGTACCCGGCGTGGATCGTGATCGTCGCTCCCATCGCTTCCATCGCTTTGAGGTGCAGGTCGATCGGACGCTGCCCGATGGCGCATCCGCCGGGGAGCGACACTTCACAGTGGCCGAAACGGGCGAGCAGGGGACCCAGAACGAGGATCGAGGCCCGCATCGTTTTGACGATGTCGTAGTTGGCCATCGTGTGGTGGACGGTGGAGGTGTCGATTTCGAGGACGTGGTTTTCCAGCGAGGAGGAGGCTCCGAGATTCTGGAGCAGCTTGAGCAGCGTTTTGATATCGGCCACTTCGGGGGTATTTCTCATCGTCACTTTGTTATGCGCCAGGAGTGTGAGGGTTATGAGAGGGAGCGCGGCGTTTTTGGCACCCGAAATGGTAACGGTGCCGCTGAGTTTGGTTGGGCCTTGAATGCGTAGGTAGTCCAT
>CAZBIR010000069.1:0-10776 GCA_964491035.1 uncultured Sulfuricurvum sp. | reverse complement strand
ATCCATGAAGTCAACTAAGAATTGTGGTGGTATAATCGCGATCCTAAGTTTGGGATTAACGGAAGCCGGAACGGTCGGGGGAGTGATGAAAAAGCTTTTGCTCGTTTGGGCGATCGGCAGCGTATGTCTTTTTGCCGCCCCGTGGAGAGAATCGAAATCCTATATCCTGCGCAAGGATGAAGTAGCCAAGGTGATGGTCAAGGCAGAAGGGCAGGAGCGTCTTTTGAGTTTTCGCTGGACCCTCTACACCGACAAGGTTCTGGTGGTTCACGAGAGTTTCGACCGGTTTGTGGGGCAGCACATGCTTGTTGCGGCTCACCCGCACCAAAGCTTTCGTAAACGGCTTTTGCCCGCCAAAAAAACGGAGAAGGATACCCCCTACGTCGTCGTCGTGTTCAAAAAGTTCGACGACGCGAATAAAACGGCCCGGATGGATCTGCTGCTGATCGACAAGGAAAACCGGGTGCAGCTCGATTATTTAACGGAGAAGTGATACAGAGTATGTTGGACAAGGTAGAAGCACTCATCGCCAGGCTCGTCGCCGAGGTCGGTTATCCCAAAGCGGGCGAACTGTTCGCGAAACTTTCCGGGGGAAAACGGCTCCGGGCGAGGCTCATTCTCACGATCGCCCCGGAAGCCCCCGACGCCCCGCTGCTGGGGGCGATCGTCGAGCTGATCCACGCGGCAAGCCTGCTGCACGACGACGTCATCGACGAAGCGATGCTCCGCCGCGGCGTCCCCTCGGTCAACGCCACGCACGGCAGCAAGGTTGCCATCATGCTCGGTGATATCCTCTATTCCAAAGCGTTCAGCTCCCTCACCGCGTTTGACCCCTCCATCGCCCGCGCGATCGCCGAATCGGTGACCCGCCTTTCGGTGGGGGAGATGATGGACGTGGAGATGGCCGAAACGTTCAATACCGACCGCGAACTCTACCTCAGGATGCTCTACCTTAAAACCGCGACGCTGATCGAAGCCGCGGCCTATTCGGCGGCGGTTCTCTCGGGCAAGGACGCCGACGCCCACGCGGTCTACGGCAAAAATCTGGGGCTGGCTTTCCAGATCGTGGACGATATCCTCGATATTACGGCCGACGAAGCGACGCTGGGCAAGCCTTCGCTGAACGATTTCGCCGAAGGGAAAACGACGCTCCCCTACATCGACCTGCACGATTCGCTCCCGCCCGAAGAGCGCGAACGGCTCAAAGCGTCGCACGGCCGGGTGGTGGGCGAGGATGAAAAAGGGTGGATTCGCTCGCGGATGGAGGAGTGCGGCGTCATCGAACGCTCCTACGCTTATGCGCGGGGGTTGTGCGATGAGGCGGTTGGCGCGGTCGGAGGGGACAAAGCGCTGAGCGCCATCATCGAATCGGTCCTCGGAAGAAGCCACTGATGCACTACCTGATCGCCAGCTATTCCCACCGCAACTCGACCCTCGCGATCCGCGAGAAACTCGCGTTTTCCGATGACCGGGCGAAGCGTGAAGCGATGGGCGAGCTGGCGCGGTGCAGCGCCATCAGCGAATCGATGATCCTCTCGACGTGCAACCGCGTCGAAATTTTCTGCACCTGCTGCGATACCGGCGAAGCGACCGAAGCAATCTTTTCGCTCCTGGCTTCCCGCTCGGGGCTGGGGCGCGAGGAGCTCCATGAACGGGGCGATATTTTCGATGACGAGGGATGCATCCACCACCTTTTCAGCGTCGCCAGTTCACTCGATTCGATGGTGGTCGGAGAGACGCAGATCGCCGGGCAGCTCAAAGACGCTTTCCGCCTCTCGCAGGAGGGCGGTTTTTCGGCCCAGAAAATTTCCCGGGCGATGAGTTTCGCCCTCAAGTGCGCCGCCGAGGTGCGCAATGCGACCAACATCTCCGCCAAACCCGTCTCCGTAGCGAGCGTCGCGGTCGCCAAGGCCAAAGAACGGGTGGGCGAACTGGCGGGAAAAAAAGTCCTCGTCATCGGTTCGGGGGAGATGTCGGTCATCACCTGCAAACATCTCGGCGCGCAGGGGGCGGATGTGACGGTGATGAACCGTACCTTCGAAAAGGCCGAAGAGATCGCGCACGAATGCGGTGCACTGGTCAGAGCGTTCGAAGAACTCTCCTACGCGGTCAACGACTATGAGCTGCTGTTCACCTCGACCGGGTCGATTCAGCCGATCATCACCGAGGAGATGATCCGTCCCTGTGATTTTGCCCGTTACTGGTTTGACATGGCCGTCCCGCGCGACATCGACTGCAACGCGGCGGAGTGGGGGATTTCGCTTTATTACGTGGACGATCTGCAGGAGATCGTCAGCGAGAACATCGCGCTGCGCGAGGACGAAGCAAAGGTCTCCTACGTGATCGTCCGCCGCCATGTGGCGCAGTTTTTCGAATGGCTCAAAACTCTCTCGATCGAGCCCCTGATCAAAAGCCTCTATCTGCGGGCCGGCGAAGCCGCCGATGCCGAAGCCTCGCGCGTCATCCGCAACGGGTACATTCCCGGCGAATACGAGCCCGCCGTGCGCAAAGCGGCCCTCCAGACCCTCAAGCGGTTCCTGCACCCGTTCGCCGAGCGGATGCGCGACGGTTCGGACCCGCTCAAGGTTGACGCCCTGATCGAAGCGATGAACTTTCTGATGGACACCGAAGAGGGGTCCGATCTGTCCTCGAAAACCTGTACCTATCACACGAAAGGAAAATGATGCGTTTCAGCAAAGCCTACATCCCCACCACCAAAGAGTCCCCCAAGGACGCCCAGCTCCCGAGCCATATCTACCTTTCCCGTGCCGGGTTCATCGCGCAGGTCGCCAGCGGCCTCTACAACTTTTTGCCGCTGGGCAAGCGGGTCCTGCGCAAGATCGAAAACATCATCAACGAGGAGATGGCGGCGTGCGGCGCGCTGGAAGTCGATTTGAGCTTCGTCACCCCCGCCGAGCTGTGGGAAGAGAGCGGCCGGATCGAGAAATTCGGCAAGGAGCTCCTCCGTTTCCGCGACCGCAAGGAGAACCTTTTCGTCCTGGGGCCGACGCACGAGGAGATGATGGTCAACATCGTCCGCAACCGCGTCACCAGCTACAAGCAGCTCCCCCTCAACGTCTACCAGATCAAGACGAAATTCCGCGACGAGGCGCGCCCCCGTTTTGGTCTGATGCGCGCCCGTGAATTCGTGATGAAAGACGGCTACAGCTTCCACGCGACAACCGAGGATCTGGATCGCGAGTTTGATGCGATGGAAGCGGCGTACAAGCGGGTGCTGGAGCGGCTTGGCCTCACGTTTCGGATCGTCGAGGCCGACAGCGGTGCGATCGGCGGGACGGGCTCGAAGGAGCTGATGGTCCTCGCCCAGAGCGGCGAGGATACCCTCGCCGTGTGCGACACGTGCGAATACGGTGCCAACGTCGAGGCGGCCCGCCGGGCGCCGCGCCGCGTGATTCCCGAAGCTCCGCAGGCCGATTTCGCCCGTTTCAAAACGCCGGACGTCAAATCGATCGACGACCTGGCCGCCTTTTTCCACGTCGATCCCTACTACACCCTCAAAGCGGTCGTCCAGCGCGCCGTCTATACCGAGGGGAGCGAACTGGTCTGTTTCTTCCTCCGCGGATGTGATGAGCTTCAGGAGGTGAAGGCGCGCAACAGCGTGGGGGCGATCGACCTTGTCGACGCCGGCGAGGAGGAGCTTCGCTCCATCGGCCTCGTCCCGGGCTTCATCGGGCCGCTCGATCAGGATAAAATCCGGATCGTGATGGACAACGACACCCGCAACGCCGCGTCGATGATCTGCGGAGCGAATGAAGCAGACTACCACTTTATCGGCGTTGATCTGAGCGTCATGAACGAAGCCCATTTTGCCGATCTGGCGAGCGTTCAGGAAGGGGACGGGTGTCCTCACTGCGGCGGGAAGATTCTCCATACCAAGGGGATCGAAGTGGGGCATATCTTCAAACTCGGGACCGTCTATTCCGCGCCGCTCAAGGCCGAATTCCTGGATGAAAACGGCCGTTCGCAGCCTTTCATCATGGGAACCTACGGGATGGGGGTAAGCCGGCTCGTTGCCGCGGTCATCGAGCAGCACCACGACGAGCGCGGGTGCATCTGGACCCCGGAAACCGCCCCTTACCTCGTCAACGTCATGGTCTCCAACGTCAAGGAAGAGGCGCATCTGGCGTATGCCGAGAACCTGTATGCGCAATTGCAGAAACGGGGAATCGAGACGATTCTGGATGATCGCAAGGAGCGGTTCGGATTCAAGATGTCCGATGCCGAGCTCATCGGCTTTCCGTTTACGATCATCGTCGGAAAAGAACTCGACAACGGCTCGGTGCAGATCATGGTCCGCTCCACCCGCGAGATGATCACCGTCGATGCCGACAAGGTGCTCGAAGCGCTTGAGGAACTGCGGGGATGATCTATTTCCTGATCTACCTCTTTGCGGAGGTAGTCATCACGATCGAGATCGCCTCCGTGATCGGGGGGCTGGCAACGTTTGCGGAGATTGTCGCCAGCGCGATGCTCGGGGTATTCGTGCTGATGAATTTCCGCCATGCCCTCAGCGCGAACCTTCATGCCCTCCAGAACCGCCGCATCGACGTCGCGGGGTTTTCGAACCGTAACCTCCGGGGGCTGATGGGGGCTTTTTTGCTGATCGTTCCGGGGTTTTTAAGCGATCTTGCAGGCCTTTTGATGATACTGGGTCTGATCGGTTCACTGCTGGTTAACCGTTCCGGGCGAAAATATACCACTCCAAACCAACCAAAAAAGGACGATTATGTCATTGATGCCGAAATTATCGACGATACTCCTGCTCTGCGCTAGTCTCATGGGGGCGACCGACGCCGAAGTCGTCGCTTTTCTGAAAAAAGGGATCGGAAACAACCCTAACGTCAGCAACCTCGAAATCAACATCAACGGAAAGAAAACCGTTCCGGCGATGAACGAGTGGCAGGCCTATTTCGTCACGATCGAAGCCGACGTAAAGCAGGGGAACGAAAAACGCCGTATCAACCAAAACGGAATTTACTTCGTCAGCGGCGATGTCATCGCTCCCGAACTGGTGAACCTGAAAACGGGGGTTCGCTACAACGATACGATCACCCCCGAATTCAGCCCGGCATATTATACGAAAGCCAACCGGATCAGCGGCGAGGCCAACGCGATGCACAAAGTGGCGATCTTCTCCGATCCCCTCTGTCCCTTCTGCCGCCGCTACGTCCCCGAAGCCCTGTCGTACATGGCCAAATACCCCAAGACGTTTGCCGTCTACTATTACCATCTCCCCCTCGCCGGGCTCCATCCTGCGGCGGTAACGCTGACCAAAGCGGCCATTGCCGCCGAGGAAAAAGGGGTTGATAACGCCGTGATGAAACTCTACAACGTCGATATCGATGCCAACGAGAAAAACGACCAAAAGATTCTCGATGCGTTCAACAAAACGTTCGGGACGAAAATCACCGTTGCCGACATCCGCAGCGCGTCGGTCCTCAAACAGTTCGAATTCGATCAGAAGGTGGCCGCATCGATGATGGTGAACGGAACGCCGACGGTCTTTTTCAACGGCGAAAAAGATCCCAAGAAAATGAAATACAAAGACGTAAAGGTTAAATAATCGATGAAAAAACTGACCATCGCGACCCGCGGAAGCAAACTGGCCCTGTGGCAATCCAACCATATCAAATCTCTCATCGAGACCAATTTCCCGGAAGTGTCGGTCGAACTGAAGATCATCATCACCTCCGGGGACAAAATCCTCGATGTTCCTCTTGCGAAAATCGGGGGGAAAGGGCTGTTTCTCAAAGAGATCGAGGAGTCCATGCTCCGCGGCGAGGCGCAGATGGCGGTCCATTCGCTCAAGGACGTCCCGACGGTGATGCCAGAGGGGCTGCTCCTCTCCGCGATCACGACGCGCGAAGACGTCCGCGATGCGATGCTCAGTGAAAAATACCCCGATATCTCTTCCCTCCCGCAGGGGGCTGTCGTGGGAACCTCGTCGCTGCGTCGCCGTATGCAGCTCGCACTCCAGCGCCCCGATCTTGTGATCAAGGACCTGCGCGGAAACGTCGATACCCGTATCCGCAAACTCAAAGAGGGGGAATTCGACGCGATCATCCTCGCCGCGGCGGGGATCAACCGTCTGGGGCTGCGCGATTCCGTGACCCATTTCTACCCCATTGCGCTGGGTGAGATGCTTCCGGCGATGGGGCAGGGGGCGTTGGGGATCGAAACGGTCAACGAGCCGTGGGTCCTCGAGATTGCCCGTTTCCTCGACGATGAGAACAGCCGGATCGAGACGTCGATCGAGCGCGGTTTCGTCGATACCCTGCAGGGGGGATGCCAGGTCCCCATCGGGGTTAGCGCGCGGGTGCGCGAAGACGGAAGCGTGGTGGTTCGTTCAACGCTGGGAATGCCCGACGCGAGCGAAACGATGGGAGACGAAATCGTGGTTGAACGCGACCGGACCGACGGTGTAGGCGAGGCGATGGCGCGCCGCCTGATTGAGCGCGGGGCGATGGAACTGCTCCAGCGGGCCGAAGCGATGGCCAACGGGACGGCACAATGACACTCGAAAAAACGATCGATTTTCTCAAATCGCACGACGAAGTGCGGATCGTGAGCGAGCCGCTCGACATTTACCTCGAAATCCCCCATCTGGCGTACGCCGAAGTGAAAAAGGAAGAGGGGGGCAAGGCGCTCGTATTTACCCATCCCCTCGACCGTAAAAGCGGCAAGCGTTTCGATACCCCCGTCGTGATGAACCTGTTTGGCTCCTACCGCCGGACCGAACTGCTGTTCGGACGCGAGATCGAAGGGGTCGCATCCGAGATCGAGCATCTCCTGCACATGAAGCCGCCGCAGAGTTTCAGGGACAAGCTGGGGATGCTGGGCGAGCTGTTCGCGATGAAGGATATTTTCCCCAAAAAACTCACCAAGCGCGGAAGCTGCCAGGAGATCATCAAAGAAGGGGACGAGGCCAACCTCTATGACCTCCCCGTACTGACAACCTGGGAAGAAGATGGCGGACCGTTCATCACGATGGGGCAGGTCTATACCCAGAGCCTGGACGGAGGGCTCGTCAACCTCGGGATGTACCGCCTTCAGGTTTACGACAACCGCCGTCTCGGAATGCACTGGCAGATCCACAAAGATTCGTCGCACTTTTTTGACCAGTACCAGCGTGCGGGGAAAAAGATGCCCGTCTCGATCGCGATCGGTGGGGACCCGCTCTACACGTGGTGTGCAACCGCGCCGCTCCCCTACGGGGTCAACGAACTGCTCCTCTATGGGCTGATCAAAAAAACGGCGCCGAAACTGGTAGAATCGGTCACGACACCGCTGTATGTTCCCGAAGAGGTCGATTTCGTCATCGAGGGGTGGGTTGACCCGGAGAAGATGGAGCTCGAAGGGCCTTTCGGCGACCATACGGGGTACTACACGCTGCAGGAATATTACCCTGTTTTGGAAGTGAGCGCGATCACGAGCCGGAAAAATCCCTACTACCTTGCGACCGTCGTCGGGAAACCGCCCCTGGAAGACAAATACATGGGATGGGCGACGGAGCGGATTTTCCTCCCGCTGCTCAAAACCAACGCGGCCGATCTGATCGACTATCATATGCCTGAAAACGGGGTATTCCACAACCTGATCCTGGCCAAGATGAAAACTCTCTACAAAGGGCACGCAAAACAGTTTATGCACATCTTCTGGGGATCGGGGCAGATGAGTTTCGTCAAACACGCCCTCTTTTTCGGAGAAGATGCCCCAAAGCTCACCAACTATGAGGCGCTTGCCACCTATGCCTTAAACCGTTTTATGCCCAAATGCCTCTTTATCTCCGAAGGGATTACCGATGCGCTCGATCACTCCAGCCCCGAGGCGCTTGTGGGCGGGAAACTGGGGATCGACCTGACCGCATCGCTCTCCCCCTTCCCGCCCGAATCGATCGAAAGCGCGGCATTGCTCTCACATATTACGGCGCTGCTCCCTGAAGCGGTGAACCTCGTGCAGTATCAGCGCCACACGGCCAACCCCATCACCGTGGTGAGCGTGCGCAAAGGGGAATTGCCGATCCGGTCGCGGTTCGCGGCTTTGGAACAGCTCGGGCGCTATCTGCGGATCGTCGTTTTTGTCGACGAGGAGAAAAACGATCTCTCCAATCCCTATATGCTGATCTGGCGGGTGAGCAACAACATCGATGCCCAGCGCGACGTTTACCGAGGTGAGACGGTCGTGGCGTTTGACGGTACGACCAAAACGGCGGCAGACGGGTTCGAGCGCGAATGGCCCGGTGACGTCGAATGCACCCCCGCGGTCGTCGAACGCCTCAAGGCAATGGGGCTGTGGGACCTCGATCCCAAGCGGGAGAAAAAATACCGCCTTTGATCCCCCCGATCGGCCCCGATTCCCCCGCTCCGGGTGCCCGGAATTAAGCATTCTATTAGAATTAGTAATGTACTATTGATCCAAATTTTATTTAACAGGGAAGAGCAATTCCGATGCGCAAACTATACGCCACAGTGGCTTTGACGCTTTTAGCCGGTACATCACTTCTTAATGCCGCCACCTACAAAGGGCAGAAAATTTACATCGAATCGTGCAAAGAGTGTCACGGCGGTGGACAGGAATTCGCCGGTTCGAAAAAACAGCGGGTGTGGGAAAAGCTTATGGCTAAAAAAGGGGAAAAACTCGCCGACATCCATACGTCTTCGAAAAAAGCGCAGGCTTCGTGGGAGTATTTCGGCAGCCGGGATTTCACCCGCGGGGCCAAACATATCGAGGATTTTATGGTCGAATACGCTTCTGATAGCGGCAACGTTCCCGCTTGTAATTAACCCGATTTCGGATCCTCAAACGCTCCGGGCACCTTCGGGTGGGTCGGGGAAACCTTCTTCTAAAACAAACTACGCTAAAATATCCTACTTTAATTGCAACTCGGAGATAGTATGAAAAAAATGTGGTCCGGACGTTTCGCGCAGGATGCGTCCAAACTTTTGGAACAGTTTAACGCCTCGATCATGTTTGACCGGAAACTCTACCGCGAAGACATCGAAGGATCGATCGCCCATGCGCAGATGCTGGCCCATCAGGGGATTTTGAGCGCCGAAGAACTCGCATCGATCGAGAAAGGGATGGCCCAGGTCCTCGGAGAGATCGAGGAGGGGCGTTTTGAGTGGAAAATCAGCGATGAAGACCTGCATATGGCGATCGAAAAACGGCTCACCGAAATCATCGGGGAAGCGGGGAAAAAACTCCATACCGCCCGCAGCCGTAACGACCAGGTGGCGCTTGATTTCCGCCGCTACGTTCTGCGGAAAAACCGCGAGATCGTCGAACAGATCAAGTCGGTGATGGCGGTTCTGGTCGATATCGCCCGCGATCACACTTCCACGCTGCTGCCGGGGATGACCCATCTGCAGCACGCCCAGCCGATCAATTTCGCGTTTCATCTCCTGGCGTACGTTTCGATGTTCAAGCGCGACTGCGAGCGTTTCGAGAGCAGCGCGGAGCGCAACAACGTCTCCCCTATCGGGTGTGCGGCACTGGCCGGAACTCCCCACAACATCAACCGCGAGATGACGGCCAAAAGCCTCGGTTTCGATACCGTCAGCATCAACTGTCTCGATACCGTCAGCGACCGGGATTTTGCCCTGGAAATCCTCTTTAACATCTCGACGCTGATGATGCATATCTCCCGTCTCTCCGAAGAGATCATCCTGTGGTCGAGCTACGAATTCCGCTTCGTCGAACTCTCCGATGAATACTCGACGGGAAGCTCGATCATGCCGCAAAAGAAAAACCCCGATGTCCCGGAACTGCTGCGCGGGAAAACCGGTCGGGTTTACGGGAACCTGATGGGATTGCTGACCGTTATGAAAGGGCTTCCGCTGGCGTATAACAAAGATACGCAGGAGGACAAGGAAGGGGTTTTCGACAGCGTGGAGACGATCGAAATTTCACTTGAAATTCTCCGTGAAGCCCTCGCGACGATGACGATCAAGCCCGAGAATATGGCACGCGCCTGCAAGCTGGGACACCTCTCGGCCACCGATCTGGCCGATTACCTCGTCGAGCACTGCGGGGTGCCGTTTCGCGAAGCGCACCACATTACCGGGCGAGCCGTGGCACGTGCCGAAGCGTTGAAGATCGATCTGAGCGATATCGCCTACGAAGAACTTCGCGCCATCGACGGACGGATCAAAGAGGACGTGTGCGGTTACCTCTCGATCGGGCATTCGATGAACGCCCGCACCTCGCAGGGGGGGACGGCGGAAGTGCGCACCCTCGAGCAGATTCTGTTTTTCGACGAATATCTCAAGGCGAAGGGGTACAATTCCCTTCCCGACGTATAAAAAGGAGCTTTTCATGAAAATTACCGTTTCCCATCAGGATGCGATGCGCTTCGAGGCGCAGACCGAAAAAGGGAGTTTTGTCATCGACTGCCCCCAGATCTCCCCGATCGAGTATTTCCTGAGCGGTATCATCACCTGCAGCGCCACCGACGTCGTCATGCTCCCCCAGAAACAGGGATTTGAAGTGAAAAACCTCTCGGTCAGCGGAGAGGTTGTCCGTAATGAAACCCCGCCGCGCAAGTTCAATGCCCTCCACCTGGTCTATTCGTTCGATTCGGACGCGGACGATACCCTGGCGGCCCGGTGGGTCATGGCGAGCCTCGAGACCTACTGTTCGACGATCAATACGATCCGCGACACGACGAAAATCACCTATACGATTATTCATAACGGTAACGTGATCCGTGAAAACGAAGCGATGATCAGCGGGGGCGGAAGTGATGTCGATTTCGGT
>CAZBIR010000068.1:0-10835 GCA_964491035.1 uncultured Sulfuricurvum sp. | reverse complement strand
TCGGTTCACGGCGGATGTCACTTTTAATTATTAAAACTTTAAGAAAATAAGACTATAATTAAAATAACAAAGCTTAATCTAATGGAAAAACAAATGGAAACAAAAACGGTAGTTTCAGACGTATTGGTTATCGGAGGGGGGCCGGCGGGAGCGATCGCCGCGGCGTCCCTGGTTCAAAAAGGGTACAGCGTCGTTATCGTCGAAAAAGTCCCTTTTCCCCGCTTCGTCATCGGAGAATCCCTCCTGCCGCGCTGTAACGAACTGCTGCAAATGAACGGCCTTCTCGAAGCGGTGGACCGCCACGGCTTTACCGTCAAACCGGGGGCCGCGTTCGAACGCGACGGCGCATTCGAAATTTTCGATTTCAGCGAAAACATCGGGCAGGCGTTCGGGACCTCCTACCAGGTCAAACGCGAGGAGTTTGACGACATCCTCCTTCAAGAGGCGATCCGTTACGGCGCCGAGCTGTACGCGGAGACCGAAATCACCGGTTTCGATCCCGAAACGACGACGGCGACCGCCGTGGACAAAGAGGGCAACCCCCTCGTATTCAAAGCCCGCTTCGCCCTCGACGCCTCGGGGTATGGCCGGGTATTTCCCCGCTTGCTCGATCTGGATACCCCCAGCGAATTCAAAGTGCGTAACGCGATCTTTACCCGGATCCGCGGCGACATCCGCCCCACCGACGGGAGCGACGCCTACATCTACATCTACGTCCACGGCAACAACGACGCGTGGATCTGGACCATCCCCTTTTCTGATGGAATCACCTCGGTCGGCGTCGTCTGTACCGACGAGTATTTCGATTCCTACGGCCTGGATAACGAAGCGTTCTGGGACACGATCATCAACGCCACCCCGGGGGCGAAAGAGCGTTTTTCCCAAAGCACCAAAGTGGTCCCCGTCGGGAAAATCGACGGCTACAGCGCCAACGTCAAATCGATGTGGGGGAAAAACTACTGCATGGCCGGAAACGCCACCGAGTTCCTCGATCCCGTCTTCTCCTCGGGGGTCACCCTCGCGCTCGAATCGGGCAACCGCGCCGCGATCCTGATTGACCGCCAGTTGCGCGGCGAGAACGTCGACTGGGACGGTGAATACGTCGATTACATGATGAAAGGGATCAACGTGTTCCGCGAATTCGTCACCGCGTGGTACGACGGACGCCTCCAGAGGGTCTTTTTCACCCCCAACAAGCAAGAACGGATCAAGCGCTCGATCTCTTCGATCCTCGGCGGATACGTGTGGGAAGACCGCAATCCGTTCGTGAAAAATCCCAAGGGGCTCCTCGACGCCCTACTGATCCAGATCGACGGAGGTTCGACGCAATGAAAAAATGGCTTCTCGCAGCGCTGATCGCTGCGGCGCCGCTCCTGTCGGGATCGGACTTTATCGAAAAACGCTACATCTACGCGCTGGACAAAACCACCCAGTTCAAAGGATCGATTACCCTCAGCGAAGAATCGACCGTCGTCAACTACACCTCCCCGGAGAAAAAGCGGCTGACGCAAAAGGGGAACACCCTCACGATCGAAGAGCTTGAAAAAAACAAAACGCAGGTGATCGACCTCTCCAAGCGGATCGACATGAACCTCTATTTCAGTTTCATGCGATCCGTCCACAAAAAAGATTTCAGCGGTCTGAAAACCTATTTCGACGTCACCCGGGAGAACAACACCTACCATCTCCTCCCCAAAGACCAGGTCAAACGGGCGATCGAAAAGATGGAGATCGCCGTCCGAAACGACGAAATGCGCAAAATGGTGATCAATTTTACCAACGGGGATGTGATTGAAATCGAAGCACTTTGAACGACTGCGCTTTCTGATCGTATGCGCGCTCATCATCGTCGCGGGGACGTTTTTCCTCAACCGCACCCCCCTCTCGGGGGACATTGTCAAGATCCTCCCCGAGGATGAGGCGACCCGCACCCTGAGCCTCTACAACGGGTTCGAGTCCTCCAAAAAACTGTTCGTCATGGTGCGCGGCTTCGACGAGGAGAGCCTCCGCAAGGCAAACGAGATCAAAACTCTTCTCGAAGCGCAGAACACGGTCGAAAACGTCTTTTTCAACATCACCGACCTCTCCCCTCAGGTACAGCGCTACCTGGGGGACAATTACCACTACCTGAGCGACTTCAACGATACGGCCCTCTCCCCCGAAACGATCCGTGCCCGCCTGAACGAAACGGCCGAAGCGATGCTCTCGGGGGGTGGCTACGTCAGTCTCGACCGCCACGACCCGCTCAAGCTTTTCACCCCGATGCGGGTGATGTCGGCAGAGATGAAAAACGGCTTTCTGATCGTTCCGGGCAAAGGGTACTGCCTCATCGCCTCGATTACGCCTGCGGTCAGCGATATCGACGCGTCGCGCGAAATGTACGATCAGGTGATGGGGGCGCTGGAGGTCTACCGAAACGACATCGTGCTTTTCAGCCCCAATTTCTACGGGGTGGAAAACTCCGCATTTATCAAAAACGACGTCGAAAAAATCACCCTGGTCACCTTCGTGATCCTCGTCCTCGTCTATTTCTTTTTGCTCCGCAGCCGGGTTCTCCTCCTCTTCAGCGTCACGGCGCTGGTGACCTCGACCCTCGTGGCCCTGATCGTCCTCAAGGCTGTTTTTCCCGACGTTTCGATCCTGGTCGTCGCGTTCGGTGCCGGAATCGCGTCGATCGCCGAAGATTACCTCTTCATGATGTTCGTCAACGACGATTACCGTCGCCGCCGCTTTAACAAGCAGGTTTTTTACGGCTTCGCCGCGACCGAAGCGGCGCTTTTGTCCCTGGTGTGGATCGATTTCCCGCTGATTGCCCATCTTTCCCTCTTTACGGCGGTTTCGCTGGCGGTCTCGTACCTCATTTTCGCGTTCGTTTTCCCCCGGCTGGAGTTTTACCGCCCCGACGAGCCCCGGGGGGACGATGCGCTGTTCGCGCGCCTGCAGCCCCTGCGGCGGATCCCCCCGGTGTTCTTCCTCGCCGTTTCGGTCGCGATGATCGCCTACGCGGTGCCGAGAATCACCTTTGACCCCAATTTCCGCCACCTCGATTACCAGAACCAGAAACTGCTGGAAGCCGAAGCGCTTTTCAACGAGACGCTCGGGGGAGAGAAGATCCCGGTACTCCTCCGAGCGCCGAACCTCGAAGCGCTCCTCGTCGCGGCCGAACGGTTCCGCGCGGCCGTTCCGGAGAGTTTCAGCATCGCCAACCTCGCCCTCAGTCCCGAAAAAGCGGCCCAGAGAGAAGCGCAGATCCGGGCTTTCGACTTCGATCGTCTCTCCCGGGAACTCTCAGCCGCCGCCCCCGAAGCGGGGTTCCGCTCAGGGATCTTTGACGAGGCGTACGCGTCGCTTCGAAACCTCCCTCCGTTCCGGATCGACGAAAAGGCCCTTTCGCAGCTGGGGATCGAAATCCGCTATCACGAGGGGCAGGTGATGAGCCTGGCCTACATGGAAGAAAAAGAGCTTGCGGCCATCGAGGCGCTTGAATTCGCCACCCCCATCATCGGCCGCGAACTCCTCTCCCAAAGCGCGACCGCGGCAGCAGGGCAGTTCAGCCGTTTTTTCCTGATCGCGACCCTCGCGCTGCTCGTGATCGTCGTCGCGGCAACCCGCAAGCGCTCCCTCGCGGCGATCAATTTCCTCCTCTTCCCCGTCGCTTCGATCCTGTGCCTGCTGAGCTTTCTGGACGGATACAACATCATGCACCTGTTCGCCCTGTTCCTGATGATGATTTACGGGGTCGATTACGGGATTTACCTCTCCAGGGAGGAGGGGGACTCGTCGCTGAGGGCGGTGAGCTATTCGCTCATTACGACTTTTGCCGGATTCGGGATACTCGCGTTCAGCGAGGTTCCGGCCGTCTACTCGATCGGTTACGCGACGCTCGTCGCTCTGGGGGCGGTGGCCGTACTCTTTTTTCAGAAAACGCCGCAGCCGCCGCTTCGGCAAAATACTCACTCCTGAAGGACGCCGATGGCACGATTCACCCTCATCCGTGACGACAATACGCAAGATTCGATCTCCCTGTCGCTCTCACCCCTCCAAAACGCGGGGGCCGGAGCTTCGCCCCTGCTGCTGGAGCAGGAGGACAGAATCGCCTACGTCCAGATGCTCGCCGCGTCGCTGGCGGAGGGAAAACGGGTTGTCCTGTTCGATACCGCCATGCGGCACACGGCCCAAAAAGCCCGCGCCGTGCTCCGGACGAGCGATCTTTCCGAACAGGAGGGGACAGCCGTTTTCTTCACCTCCGGAACGACGGGCAACCCGGTCGGGGTGCTCAAAACCGCTGCACAGCTCGAAGCGGAAATGGCGTTTCACCGCCGCTGGATTAGCGAGCGCTCTTTCGAGCAGTGCCTCGTCTGCGTCCCGATGTTTCATATCTACGGTTTTTTGTTCGGGTTTGCCCTGCCGCTGCGGATGGATCTGGATATCCTCACGCAGGAGCATTTCCTCCCCGGAGACATCGTCGATCACGCCCTTTCCAAAGCGACCCTGTGCATCTCCAACCCCGTATTCGTCCGGGCGATGAACCGGCTGGGGAGGGAGGCGGACCTGAGCCGCAGCCTTTTTGTCTGTTCGGCGGGGGCACTCGAACCCTCCGAGGCCGAAACCTTCGAGCGCAAATACAATACGACCCTCGTGCAGCTCTACGGCTCGACCGAAACGGGCGGGATTGCGATCCGCAGCGGGGGAGAGGAGCGATGGACCCCGCTGGAGGGGGTGGAAATTTCCCGGGACGAAGGGCGGCTGTGCGTTGCATCCCCGTATCTTTCGCATCATCTCTTTGACGAAACGTGCACCCCGCTCTCCTCCCCCTATCGGACCGGCGACCTGGTGCGGATCGAGGAGGGGAGATTCGAGATCGTCGGGAGGGAGAGCGAGCTGATCAAAATCGGCGGCAAACGCCTCTCCGTCGTCGAGATCGAACAGGCCCTCGAAGGGCTCGAAGGGATCAGCGAGGTTCTGGCGTCGCTGGAATACCGCCCGGGGATGCTGCGCGGGGAGGTGATGCACCTGAAGATGCGGACCGATACGGCCCCCATCGATGCGGCGATGATCAAAAAGTTTTTGCACGACCGCTTCGGCGGGATCCATATCGAGTGCAAAATCGAACGGGTGGAACACATCCCCAAAACGGCGACCGGGAAAAAAATCCGCGCCGCACTCCGGCTGGGGTGATCTCAGGCCGCGAGGTAAAAAACGGCGATTTCGCCGCTGGCTTCGAGCGAACCGGTGTCGGGAGAAGCGGCCTGGAAGGTAAAGAGATAGGAGTTGTTGAAGACGTGCTGAATTTCGATGGTCATGACGTAACGTGTCGCCCGTATGTCGCCCGTTTTTTTCACGTTGCGAAAGGAAGAGACGACCCCGATCGTGCACTCGGGGGAGAGGGGAAAATAACTGCTCCCCTGCGCCGACGCTTCGCAGAACATGGCGAGGGTAGGGGAATCTGGAAACTCGGCCCAGAAACGGCACCGCTTCTCCTCCAGTTCGATCATCCCCCGGATGAAAACGATCGGTTCTTTGTGGGGAAGGCGGGAATTATGCATTTAGGACGTCCTGATCTTTTTGATAATCTTAGGACAATTCACTTGAATTTACGATAAGGAGCGATTTGTGAAACGGGTACTGGTACTGTATTATTCCCAGACGGGGCAGTTGGAAAATCTCCTGCATACGATGCTTTCACCGTTGCAGGAGGACCCTGCGACGGAACTGACGTACAAAAGGCTCGTCTCGAGCGAAACGTTCGGTTTTCCGTGGAATTTTTTCCGTTTTTTCGACGCGTTTCCCGAAACGGTCTACCTCGATCCCCCCAAAAACGTCCCCCTGGCCCTCGAAGATCCCGCCTCCTACGACCTGGTGATCCTCGGGTACCAGCCGTGGTTTCTTTCCCCGTCGATGCCGATGAGCGCGTTTATGCTTTCACACGAGGCGCAGACGATTTTATGCGGAAAACCGGTCGTTACCGTCGTCGGATGCCGCAACATGTGGATCGAGGCGCACAAAACGATGCAAGGGCTGATCGACGCGTGCGGCGCCCGACTGATCGACAACGTCGTCCTGACCGATCAAAGCGGGCCGATGGAGAGTTTCGTAACGACGCCCAGATGGATGCTCACCGGTAAAAAAGAGCCGTTCTGGGGATTTTCGCCTGCCGGTATTTCCCCCGAAGCCATCGCTCGCAGCCGCCGTTTCGGCGAGCGGCTCGTACAAAAATTGCACGAGGATGCCGAACGCCAAAACGCCCCGATGCTCGATCGTCTGGGGGCCGTCGTCGCCGATGCGCGCTTTGTCGCTTCCGAAAAAATCGCCAAGCGGAGTTTTCGCATCTGGGGGGGACTGATCCGGCTGTTCGGCAAGCGGGGCAGCGCTCTTCGCCGTCCGGTTCTGGCGGTTTACGTCGCGTTCCTGATCACCCTGATCGTGACCGTTGTCCCCTTAAACATGGCACTTCAGGCCGTGATTCGTCGTTTGTTTAAAGCTAAAACCGATAGAATGCTGCAAACCATAGAAGCCCCTTCGGGCCGATAACACGGGAGAAGAATGAACAACGTTTTTATTACGAAACTTTCGGCATTTTTGCCTAATGCCCCGGTAGACAACGACCGAATCGAAGAGGTTCTGGGTCGGATAGGCGGGGTAAAATCGCGGGCCAAAAATGTAGTGTTGCGAAGTAACGGAATAAAAACACGCCATTATGTTTTGGATCCGGAAACGCGCAAACCCCTTTTTACCAACGCATCACTGACGGCGCACGCCGTTCGCGGACTGGAAGAGGGAGAGTTTACATTAAATGATATCGGATGTCTCGCCTGCGGCACGACCTCTCCGGATTTCATCATGCCCAACCACGCGCTGATGACGCAGGGGGAGCTGGGGCTCTCGGGCTGCGAAGCGGTGGCCACGTCGGGGATCTGCCTGAGCGGAATCACCGCGATGAAGTACGCCGCGATGGCGGTAGCCTCGGGCGAACACGCCGCCGCGGTCTCGACCGGCTCGGAAATCGCCTCGATGGTGATGCGCGCCGAGATGTTCGCGTCCGAACCCTCCGACGAAGAGGTCGAGAAACTCGAAAAACGGCCCGAAATCGCTTTTGGAAAAGACTTTCTGCGCTGGATGCTCTCCGACGGTGCCGGGGCGGCGCTGATCCGCAATGCCCCCAACCCCGAGGGGATATCGCTCAAAATCGAATGGATCGACATCCTCTCCTACGCCGGGGAGATGCCCGTGTGCATGGTCAGCGGGGCGGACAAAGACAGCGAGGGGAACTTTCACCCCTGGAGAGAGTTTTCCCCCTCGCAATGGGTGGAACATACGATGTTCGCCGTCGAACAGGACGTCAAGCTCCTGAACGAAAACATTATCCGCTACACCGTCGAAAAGCCGATGCGCGAGATCGCCGCGAAGCGGAATCTGCTGCCCGAATCGATCGATTATTTCCTCCCCCATTACTCTTCGGAGTATTTCCGCGACAAAGTCGCCGAGGGGATGGAGAAAGCGGGGATGGCGATCCCGTTTGAAAAATGGTTTACCAACCTTACCCGCAAAGGGAATACCGGGAGCGCCTCGATCTACATCATCCTCGAGGAGCTGTTCAACTCCGGTCGCCTCCAAAAAGGGGAGAGGCTGTTGTGCTACATCCCCGAAAGCGGCCGCTTCTCCACCGCGTTCATGCTGCTGCAGGTGGTCTGATGCGTCAGGAAGAGGCTCCGCAGGATAACATCGCCATCTATCACGGCGCCCGTAAAGCCCTCTACGCGAGCCGCGAGGGGGGTGAATACGCCATCACCCCCAGCAGCGGATGGGCTATCGAGGAGATGGCGACGCTGCAGGCGGTCGAAGAGTTCAAACGGCTCGAAGCCGAAGCCTACCGCGCTCTCCTGGAGGGACACACCTCTCCGGTCGGCGTGTGGATGTACCGCCGCCGGATGAGCCTCAAAACCCTCGCCGAATGCACCGGTTTTTGGCAGTGGCAGATCAAACGCCACCTCAAATACGGCGTGTTCAAACGGCTGAGCCCCAAAACGCTCGCCCTGTACTGCGACGTTTTCGATATCACATCCGAAGAACTTCACCACCCCAAAGAGGCCGATTAATGGGAACTTTCCAACATAAACACGCCGCCCACTGCGAAAGCGGCGTCGTCTCGTCGCTGCTGAGCCACGGCGGTTATCCAATCAGCGAAGCGATGGCGTTCGGGATCGGAAACGGCCTGACGTTCGCCTACCTGCCGATGGTCAAAATCGACGGAATGCCGCTCGTGGCCTACCGTATGCCGCCGCGCGCCATCATCAAAACCCTCACCAAGCGCCTCGGCGTCGGGGTCCGAATCAAAACCTACTCCGATCCCGTCGCCGCGCGCGATGACCTCGTGCGGATGCTCGATGAGGGAAAACTCGTCGGATTGCAGACGTCGGTATTTTACCTTCCCTATTTTCCGCCCGAAATGCGGTTTCACTTCAACGCCCACAACCTCCTCGTCTACGGCAAAGACGAAAACGGTTTTAGCATCAGCGACCCGGTGTTCGAAGACCCGATGCACGTCGAGTTCGGCGCCCTCGACAAGGCCCGTTTCGCCCGGGGCGTTTTCGCCCCCAAAGGGGCCGCCTACACGATCGAATCGATCCCCGCGAACATCGACCTGCCCAAAGCGATCAAAAAGGCGATCAAAAACACGAGCGGGATGATGCTCTACACGTTCCTCCCCTGGATCGGTATCCGGGGGATGAAGATGATGCGCAAGGCGATCCTCAAACTCCCCTCCCACCCGCACAAGCGCTACCCCTCCCTCTATCTGGGGCACATCATCCGGATGCAAGAGGAGATCGGCACCGGCGGGGGAGGGTTCCGTCTCATGTACGCCGCGTTTTTGTTCGAGGCGTCCGAAATCCTGGGGCGCGACGAGCTCAAGACCGCCTCGACGATGATGGGGGAAGCGGGGGACGCGTGGCGCCGTTTCGCGCTGGCCTGTTCCAAAGCGTGCCGGGGGAACGACTACGACGTCCGTGATATCGCCGACAGGCTGGGCGAAGCGATTGACCTCGAAGAGAAAGTCTACCGTTTCCTCAGAGGACTGAAATTATGAGCCGCGTCTATCTCAACGCCTTTAGCGCCGCCTGCGCCGCGGGGCTTTCGATCGAGGAAATTTTCGAAACGCTGCTGGAAGGACGCTCGGCGATCACGTTGCAGGAAAACTACGTCGAGGGGAGGGCGATGCCTCTGGGAAAAATCCCCTCGGAAGAGGATTTTTTCGATCTGTTGTCCCAAAACGTCGCGGCCCTCCTGGCCAAAACTCCCTGGCTCGTCCCGAGCGAGACGATGGTGGTGGTTGGGACGTCGGTCGGGGGGATGTGCCGTGCCGAACGGGCCTATTTTCGTGACGGAGACTGCCGCGATATCCGGGTCGAAGAGTTCGCCGTCCGTTCCGTCGCCGACGAAATCGTCGAAAAATTCGGCTTCAAATCGGCCCTCTCGTTTTCCACCGCCTGCACCGGCAGCTCCGTCGCGATCGATTTCGCCTACGACCTGATCCACCGGGGGCTGATCCGCTCGGTCGTCGTCGTCGGGGCCGACCAGCTGAGCCGTTCGGCCGTCAACGGGTTCGATTCCCTGGGGATCGCCTCGCATGAGGCGACCCGCCCCTTCGATGCAGCGCGCAACGGGATCAACGTCGCCGAGGCGATCGCCGTTCTGGCCCTCTCCGACCGCTACGATGAAGGGTGCGTCGAAATCCTCGGGTGCGGCATCAGTTCGGACGCCTACAACATCACCCATCCCCATCCCGAAGGGGAGGGGGCGCTTGCAGCCATGTCCGAAGCGCTCCGTAAATCAGGGATCGACGCTTCCGCCATCGACTACATCAATGCCCACGGGACCGGCACCGTCGCTAACGACGAGATCGAGGGGAAAAGCATCGCCTCCCTCTTCGGCTCCAGGCCGTTCGTCGTTTCGACCAAAGCGGTGACGGGCCATACCCTCGGGGCCTGCGGCGCACTCGAAGCGGCGATCAGCGCGATGTCGATCCTCCGTGACGTCGTCCCGCCCTGCGTCAACCTCTCCGCTCCCCAAAACCCGAGCCTCAACCATCCCTTTGCCGCGACGCGCGCGCCGATCCGCTACGTCCTCTCCAACGCCTTCGGATTCGGCGGAGGAAACGCGGCGATCATTCTAGGAAAAGCCCATGCCGATTAATCTCGAAATCCTCGCCTGCGCCCGCATCGACGATCCCGAAAAATGCACTTCACTGGAAGAAAAAACGATCGTTTCGGACATGATGCTCCGCCGCCGGCTCACCCGCAACGCCCGTATTTCCCTCTACCTGACCCACGCGGTACAGGGGTGGAATCTCCCCGTCGTCATCGGAAACGCCTACGGCGAAGTCGCCGAAACCTACGACATCCTCCGCGCCCTCGCCACCCGACAGACCCTCAGCCCCACCGCGTTTCAGAATTCGGTTCACAACACCCCGGCCTCATACCTCTCGATCGTCGGCAACAACAGGGGCTACGTCACCACCGTCTCGGATCTGCACGCGACGTCGCGCTCGGTGCTGCAGGTAGGGGCACTCAAATCGCTGGAGTTTGGCACCATGCTGCTCATCGTCACCGACGCGATGGGATTCGAACATTTCGACCAGCTTAACCGCTGCGGCATCGACAAAAAAGAATCCGGTGCCGCCCTCATCGTCCGCCGCACCGACAAAGCCCCCACCTTCTCGCTGGATTCCAAACGCTATCCCGGCTATTCCCCCAGCCTCTGGCCCATGCTGGAGCTGTGCGAGCGCTTCGACGATCCCTCTATCCCCGAAAAAATCGTCGCGGTCGAGATTTAGGCTC
>CAZBIR010000067.1:0-10912 GCA_964491035.1 uncultured Sulfuricurvum sp. | reverse complement strand
AAATGGTAACGGTGCCGCTGAGTTTGGTTGGGCCTTGAATGCGTAGGTAGTCCATGAATTTCCCGATATTAAAAAGTGTGGTATTATAAGTCAAGGTTCGTTAAAATTATCCATAACTTGAAAGATGCAAAGGTAAAATGTGAGTTCAGCCCTGGATCGCCTCAAAAATCTGACCGCACAAATTTCCAGCTACGAGCTGGAGCGGAAAAAAAATCTCAAAGAGCTCGAAACGCTCTACGGGCGGCTCGGGATTGCGCAGAAGGTCGAAACATTCGAGGTACTGTTCGCGTTCAAGGCGATCAACCTCTCGGGGATATCGCTATCCCAAGAGGACCTGGGAACCCCCAAAGAGGGGAAATACGCCCAGATCATCGGGATCGTCTACGACAAAGAGGCCAGGGTGAAAAACAAGAACATCTCGCTGGCCTATTACGGGAGGGTTGAAAAGCTCTCCCCCGAGCTGAAAAACGACATTGTTGCTTTTGTATTGGGGTGGCGGTTTGAAAAAAGCTTTCGCACCCTGGAACACTATCATAACCTGAAAGGCCGCCTTTCGGCCCCGGCGGATGGGAGATGCTGATTTTTTTCGATACCGAAACGACGGGGGTGGAGGCATCGGATCGGATCTGCGCCGTCGGGATGGTGGAAGAGGAAGAGCCCTTTTACGAGCTGATCCATCCGGGACGCAAAATTCCCCCCTCCGCTTCGGCGGTCCACCACATCACCAACGAGATGCTCGAAGACGCACCTCTCTTTGCCGATTCAAACACCTGCCGGCGACTCAAAGAACACAACACTCCCCAAAACGTCCTGATCTCCCACAATGCCCCCTTCGATCTGGCCATGCTCGCCAAAGAAGGGGTAATATGGCAGGGGGAGGTGATCGATACCCTCAAATGTGCACAGGCACTGATGGACGATCTGGAGGGGTACTCCTTGCAGTATCTGCGCTACGAACTGCGTCTTTACCGCCAGGAAGTACCGTTTTTCCGCCGTTACGGGGCCGACGTCATTCCCCATCACCCCCTTAGCGACGCGCTCCATGCGAAGATGCTTTACGGCTATCTGCTGGATCTGGCCGTGCATGAAAAGCTCGTCGAGATTTCCCGGAGCCATGTCCTCCTTTCACGCCTCCCTTTTGGCAAATACGCCAAAAAACGGATCGAAGAGATCGCCCTCAAAGACCCCGGCTATCTGAAGTGGATGCTCGAGTCCCTCGTGGACCTCGACGAGGATCTGCGCTACAGCATCGAACACTATCTCCGATCCTGAGGATTTTCAGACGGAGGCGAAAAACTGTTCGAATTCGGCGGCCGGCAGCGGTTTGCTGTAATAATATCCCTGTACTTCATCGCATCCGCTGGAGCGGAGCAGTTCGAGCTGTTCGGCAGTTTCGACCCCTTCGGCGATCGTGATCATCCCCAGGCTGTGGGCCATGTTGATGATCGTGTTGACGATCGTTTTGTCTTCGGGATTTTCGGTGACGTCGTGGATGAACGACTGGTCGATTTTCAGTTTGTAGACCCGGAACCGTTTGAGGTAGCTCAACGAGGAGTACCCGGTTCCGAAATCGTCGATTGACATCCGTATCCCGTCGCGGTAAAAGGTATTCATGATTTCGATCGCCTGGAGGGGATTTTCTGACGCGATCCGCTCGGTCAGTTCGAGTTCGAGGTATTCGTGCGGCAGCTGCAGCTCTGTAAGAATTTCCAGGACCATCGGGACGAGTCTGGGATCACGGAACTGGATGGCGGAGAGATTGACCGCCATGATGAAGGGGGGGCTGCCCCCCGCGATCCATTCCTTAAGCTGCCGGAGCGACGTACGCAGGACCCATTCCCCGATTGCGATGATCTGGCCGCTCTCTTCGGCAATCGGGATAAATTCGTCGGGCGCGATCATCCCCAGCGTCGGATGTTTCCAGCGCAGAAGCGCTTCGGCCCCGACGAGTGAACCGGTGCTCAGCGATAGCTGCGGCTGGTAGTACACTTCGAGTTCGCCGCGCGCAAGCGAATGGCGCAGGGCGTTTTCGAGTTCCAGGTTCCGCGCCGAGCGGGCCTGCATTTCGGGGGCGAAAAAGCAGTAGCGGTTGCGTCCCTCGTGTTTGGCGCGGTACATGGCCGCATCGGCAGCCTGGGAGAGGGTGGTGAGGTTGGTTCCGTCAATCGGGTAGAGGGCGATGCCGACCGATGCGCTCACCGTGAGCTCGTGGTGCTGGACCCGGTAGGGTTGGGCGATGGCCTCCAGCAGTTTTTCGGCAACGTGCGCCGCGCTGTCGGCGTCGGTGCCGGTGAGGAGGATCATGAATTCGTCTCCTCCCTGCCGGGAGAGGGTATCGGATTCGCGGATCATCGACTGGATCCGCAGCGAGACCTGCACCAACAGCTCGTCTCCGATCTCGTGGCCGAGGTTTTCGTTGATATTTTTGAAATGGTCCAGATCCAGATACAAAAAGGCCACGGAGGCTTTGTTGCGATAGGCGATCCGGACGGCGTAATTGAGACGGTCGTTGAGGAGGGTGCGGTTGGGCAACCCCGTCAACGGGTCGAAGTGGGCGAGCCAGTGGACCTTTTCCTCTGTTGTTTTCTGCGCGGTGATGTCCTGCATCGATCCCCGGATACGGATCACCTCCCCTTTTTCGATCACCGGAATACCGATCGTCCGGACCCATTTGGTGTTCCCCGCCGGGGTCGTCATCTGCAGTTCGAGATCGTAGGGGACGGCCCGGTTGACTGCCCGATCGATGGCGGTGATGATCTTGTCGTACCATTCTCCGCTGAACACGCTCAGTCCGACCGTTTTGTCGACGACGGTGTCGGGGGGCATGTCGTAGATCCGGGCAACTTCCGCAGTCCATGACCCCTCGCCGCTCTTGGGATCGAATTCCCACCCCCCGATGTGAGCGGCTTCACTCATCTCTTCGAGCAGTTTTTCGGTGTGGAACAGATGCTCTTCCGCGTGTTTGCGCAGGGTAATGTCGCGCGCGATCCCGAGGATGCCGACCAGTTTTCCCGTCTCGTCGATTACCGGAGTTTTGATGGTCTCCATCAGTGCGTGGCGGCCGTCGTCGGCAAACGTGATCCACTCCTCGTTGATGCTGGCCCCGCGCTTCTCCATCGCCAGGCGGTCTTTCTGGCGGAAAAAATCGGCCAGTTTCGGGTCCACGAAATCGTAATCGCTTTTGCCTACGATCTCCTCTTCTTTGGCCCCGAAAAAACGTTCAAACATCGGATTGCACAGCAGGTAATTCCCCTCAACGTCTTTGAGCCATACGAGATCGGGGATGGTGTCGAGCAGCAGGTGGAGCTGGTTTCTGGTTCTGGAGACCTCTTCGACCCGTTCCTGAACCCGCAGTTCCAGAACGTCGCGGTAGTTTCTGAGTTCGGCGTACTGTTTGGCGATGTATCCGAGCAGGAGACTGATGAAAAGCCCCAGTGCGGAGTGCAGTGCGATGGTCTGAACATCATGCCATCCCCCCTTCGGAGCGATCTGGAGCGTCCACTGGGCGTTGGGAAGGTCGATGCGGGTTTCCACGGGCTGATCGAGCGGTGCGGAGGCGGATGAAGCGATGACCTGTACCCGCTGTGATCCGGGATGGATGCGCGAGAGGGTGTAGCCAAAGCCGTTTTTGTTCAGTTCCTCAAGGGCGCTGGCCTGGAGAATATCGGGAAATCGGATGACGATGAGGGCGAACCCCCAAAATTTTTCATTTTCTCCCCGGAAAAGGGGGAGGCGGCCGACAAGCCCCTCTCCCCCCTGTACCAGTTCCAGCGGCCCGGCCAGGGTGAGTTTGCGGGTATCGCGGGCGAGGAGCGCTTCACTGCGCTGCCGGGGATCGTTTAGCAGATCGAGGCCGAGGGCCTTTTCGTTCCCCTCTGTGGGGATGACCTGGTTGATGACTCCCCCGGGGGCGAGGGCGATTTCGGAGACGAGGGGGTAATGGGCCATCAGTTTTTCGGCAATGTAGGCAAAATCGGTCACGCTTCCGTCTGGCCCGACCGCCGCGGCGACCGGGTAGCTCAGGGCCATGATCTGGTCGATGTGGTGGTGAAGGCGGTAAATGTTTTCCTGCGCCTGAATTTTGATTGCGTCTTGCTTTTCATGCACGCGCATCCGGTCGAGATGGATGACGAGGAATGCCGACACGAGAGCGGAGACGGCAAAGACGAAAAAACCGGCCGCCCATTCCCGGCAGCGGGAGTTACACGTACCGTGATGAGAGAAAAAAGAGCTGGACACCTGTCGGACCTCGAAAAACTGTATTCGCCATATGATACCCTAACGCTGCGGGAAAAGAGACAGAAGTATGCTAAGATAGCGAGAAATATTTCGGTGCGGCGGGATAACCCCGCATTGTCACCATCCCCACGACCGAGGTAAACGTGAAAGTAGCCGTCCAATGCGATTCGCCGTTGCTGCAACGCTCGCTGGAACTTTTTCTGGAAGGGCAGCTCAGCTCCATCCGCCAGTGCGACATCCTGATCCGTGATCGGGAGATACGCGACGAGAACCATCCGACGTTCGTCATCGGGTCGTTCGAGTCGGCCGATCTGCCCAAGCCGTTTTCCAAGGCGCAGCTGCTCCACGCACTCACCCGCAAAATCGAAACCCTCAGCCATCCGCCGCTTGCCCCCGAGGGCGAAAGTGAGCCAGGAGGCGACGAGGGGGTGAGCTTCGAGATTCTCGAACGCCATATCGACAAACTGACCCGTGAATACCAGGCCAATATCCTCAAGGCGATCCGTGCATTCTATGAAAAATAATCCCCCCCTCACCAAAAAAATCATTGCCGGGAAATACAAGGGCAAACCCCTCCGTCTTCCTTCCAAGGAGACGACCCGCAGTTCCAAGGCGATCGTGCTGGAGTCGTTTTTCAATACGATCCAGTTCGATATCATGGGTGCCGTCCTCGTCGAGGTTTTTTCGGGCAGCGGCTCGATCGGCCTGGAGGCGCTGAGCCGGGGGGCGAAGAGGATCTTGTTCATGGAAAAAGACCGTGATGCGATCAAAACGCTCCGTTCCAATATCGCGCAGACCGATCCGGGCGCCTGCGAAGTGTACGAGGGGGACAGTTTCGTCACCGTATCGCAGGTGAAAAAGCGGCTCCGGGAGCTGGGGGAGGGGGCGTTTGTCTACGTCGACCCCCCCTTTTCCTACCGTGAGGGAATGGAGGAGATTTACGACCGGACGCTGGAACTGATCGCTTCGTTCCCCCCCGAACTCGCCCGCCTCTTTATCATCGAACACATGAGTACCCTCGAACTCCCCGAGTCGATCGGGGCGTATCACCGCATCAAGTCCAAAAAATTCGGGAAAACCTCGCTGAGCTATTACGCCTGATTCCGTTTTGGAATGAACTTTGCTTTTTCTTTGCACGTTTCAAAGGACAAGCATGAGATTCTTCGTACTTTTTTTTCTCTTCCTCTCATCACTGAACGCCGCCCGGATCGGCGAAGTGGCCAATATCGTCGGGGTTCGTGACAACCAGATTATCGGGTACTCGCTCGTCGTGGGTCTGAAGAAAACGGGGGACGGCACCACTTCCAAATTCACCCTCCAGTCGATCGCCAACATGCTCAAAGCGATGAACATCGACATGAACCCCGTCGATATCAAATCCAAAAACGTCGCCGCCGTCGTCGTCACGGCAAAATTCGCCCCCTTCGCCCGTCAGGGGGATACGTTCGACGTCGTCGTCTCCTCGATCGGGGACGCCAAATCGCTCGAGGGGGGGACCCTGCTCATGACCCCGCTCAAAGGGGTGGACGGAAAAATCTACGCCCTGGCGCAGGGGCCGGTCAGCATCGGCGGCAAAAACGAGCGGGGAGCAGGGGCCGAATCGCACCCTACCGCCGGGATGGTGTACGGCGGCGGTCTGGTAGAGCGGGAAATCCAGCAGGACCTCTATCATCAGCAAAACGCGACCCTCTCGCTCAAAACCTCCAATTTCGCCAACGCCGTCGCCATCCAGAACGCCATCAACGCCCGCTACAAGGGGCCGATTACCGTGGCCACGGCGGTCGATCCCCGAACGATCCAGCTCCAGCTGCCGCAGAATAAGACGATGGTCGAGTTTCTCGCCGAAGTGCAGAACCTCGACATCAGCTACGCGCAGGAGAGCAGGATCATCATTAACGAACGGACGGGGACGATCGTCGCGGGGGTGGACGTCGAAGTCAAACCCGTCGTCATCACCCAGGGTGACATCACCGTCAAGATCCTCTCCCAAAGCGACGTTGCCAAGCCCGCCGGCAGCGTAGCAATGGACAAAAGCCTCGTCATCGGGTTGAACGAAAACGAAATCTACACCGAAAAAGGGACCACGACGGTCGCCAACATCGCCCGATCCCTCCAGAAACTGGGGGCCAGCCCCAAAGAGATGATCGCCATCTTGCAGGCGATGAAAAGCGCCGGGGCGATCTCGGTGGACCTGGAGGTGATCTGATGGAGCTCACCGGGGTAACCTACCAAAAGCCGGTCCCCACCGTCGGTACCAAAGAGGGGGACGCGGCGCTTCGGGAAAAAACCGACCAGTTCGAGGCGATCATCGTCAAAATGATGCTCGATGAGGCGATGAAAGAGGAAAAAAACCTTTTCAGCGCCAACGATCCGGGGGAAAAAATCTTTAAATCGATGTACCGCGAGGAGCTTTCCAACGCCAGCGCAGGGGGATTCGGATTCTCGCAAATGCTGTTCGAGCATCTGAGCCAAAAAGGGGTGAAACACTAAAATTTTCGGTTTCTTTGCCGATATTATGACTACACATCATAGACGCAAAAGAAAAAAGGAATCGCGATGGTTTCAAGCATTAAGGGCTCAATGATCAAAGGTGCCTATCAGGACGCATCGATGAAAACCAAAGAGCAACAGGACAGATCTGCCCAATCGATCAACAAACAAGGTGACACGAGCCGGATCGAGGAGCTGAAAAGCTCAATCGAAAAAGGGGAATATCGTGTCGATATCGAAGCGTTGGCGAAGCGCATAGCGCATGAACTGACGTAAAACAAAGAGGAGTTTATGATGTTGTCGTATCAGCTGCAAAGTGCGGTCAAAGAGCTCGAGGAGCTCATTTCCCTGACCGAAGAGGATATCCGCGATATCAAAGAGGCCAACCACAACCCGCAATTCGAGAGGCTGGCACTCAAGGAAGAGAAAATCAAAAGTTTCGAGCACAAAAAAGCGATGATCGATCGTGAAATTTCCAAACTGATGACCGCCGAGCCTTCCAAAAACCTTGCAGAGCTTTTAGACGACGAACAACATCAATCCCTTGACTCCCTGAAAGAAAAACTTGCCCGGCTCCGGGAAGCCAACCACCATTACGCGAAGATGGTGCTGAGCGTCGGGGCATTTTACAACACCCTGCTGGAGAGGGTGATGCCGACCGAGATGGAAGGGTACCAGAAGGTAGCCGCATCGGACGGATCATTCCTGGAAGTGAGAGCATAAAATGGCTTCGATTTTCAATGCGCTGCACATCGGTTACAGCGGCCTGAACGCGGCACAGATCGGGATCGATACTACGGGACACAACATCTCTAACGCCGAAACCGAAGGGTACAGCCGCCAGCGCGTCGTGACGGCTACCACCCATCCGGTTGGAATCGAACCGGGGTTACGCGGAAACGGGACGCAGATCAGCGAGATCGTCCGGGTGTTCGACTCGTTCGTCTTCAGCCGCTATGCCGCTACCGCCCAGAACAAAGAGTACTCCGACACGCTGAAAAAAAACCTCGAGGAACTTTCCACCTATTTCCCCGATATCGACGGGATCGGGATCAAGGCGGATTTGCAAAGCTACTTCGACAGCTGGCAGTCGCTGGCCAACAATCCCGCCAACAGCGCTCTCAAAGTCGACCTCGCACAGCAGACGCTGACCCTCTCGCAGCATCTGAACCAGACGCGCTCCCAGATCAGCGCACTGCAAAGTTCCGTGAACGACCAGATCAAGACCAACGTCGATGAGGTCAACCGGATCGCCGAAAAGATTACCGAACTGAACAAATCGATCAACGAAGCCGAATCGGCGGGAACCAACAACGCCAACGATCTGCGCGATCAGCGTAACCAGCTGGAACTGACCCTTTCCAAACTGATCGGCGCAAAAGTGATGGTCGAGAACATCGTGAGCAAAAACGCGATTGATAGCAACATTGCCGAAAAAAACGGTAGCTACACGATCCAGGTGGGAGGATTCAACCTCGTCGACGGGGCGACGTTCCACCCGATCGGTATCGACAGCACGAAAAACCCCAGCGGTTTCAACGACCTCTATTACGAGCGTCAGGACGGGGTTAAAATCCCGTTTGCCAACGAGATCAAGGGGGGCAAGATCGGCGCCCTCCTCGAACTGCGCGGCTCGACGATCAATGCCGACGGGGAGTTTGACGACGGCTTTTTGCAGGAGACGATCAACAACCTCGACGCGTTCGCCAAAGGGATGATCCAGGCGACCAACAACCTCTACGCCGAAAGCGCGACGACCTCGATGAGCTCCAATCCGCTCAGTTTCGGTGCCAACCAGGCGTTGCTGAGTACGGATGAAAACTTCAAGGCCGGCACGTTTGATATCGTCGTGTACGACAGGGACGGGAACGAAGCGGGGCGGCGGAGTATCTCGATCGGTTTTGCGACCGTGATGGACGACAGCGGCCCCGGAGGGGTCCCCGCCGCAACGTCGAACAGTATCGTCGGGCAACTCAGGGCGGCAATGGATGACAATCAGGACAACAACGCCCTCAATGACGTCGACGACATGATCGCCGCGTCGTTCATCGGCGGGAGCGCCAACCAGTTCCAGATGTCGCTCAATCCGACGTTTGCCGAGAAAGGGTACACCTTCGCGGTGATCGATAACGGAACCAATTTCGCCGGGGTGAGCGGGATCAGCCGCTTTCTCGACGGAAACGACGCGCGCGATATTACACTGAACGCCGAGATCAAAAAAGACCCGACGAAGATTCGCGGGTTTCAGTCTCCGGCCTACGGAGACAACCAGACCGCGCTGGCGATGGTCGAGCTGCAGTTCGCATCGATCTCGTTCAAAAACGGACAGCAGGTTAGCGGCGATACCATTTACGGTTTTTACGACACGCTGGTCACGCGCGTCGGAGCGAAGACCAATTCGGTCATCCTCAACAACGATTCGCTTACCGCGCAGTTCAATGCAATCAAGCAGGAGATGGATTCGATTTCGAAAGTGAGCATCGATGAAGAGATGGCCAACCTGATCCGGTACCAGACCTCCTACGGCGCCGCGGCCAAGATCATTACGACGATCGATCAGATGATGACCACCCTCCTGGGCCTCAAACAGTAATGCCCCGATTCAGCATTGCCTCCCTTGCGGGGGTGATCCTTTTTTCTTTTTTCGGCCCCTTTTTCTATACCGTCGATCCCCGGTTTTTCGATCCGCAGGCGCTGCTGCTTCCCCCCTCCCCGGAGCACTGGTTCGGAACCGACCGCCTCGGGCGCGATATGCTCTCACGGATGATGGAAGGGGGACAGGTATCGCTCATTATCGGATTTGCCGGCGCTGCGGTTTCGACCCTGATCGGGCTGCTTTACGGGGTGAGTGCCGCATTGCTGCGCGGGGGATTTGACAAGACGTTCATTGTGGTTGTTGACCTTTTTCTGACTTTTCCGACCCTCTTTTTGCTCCTCACCCTGGTAAGTTACGTCAACGCTTCACTATGGGTCCTGATCCTCATCATCTCGGTTACCGGCTGGATGGGGACGGCCCGCCTGATCCGCTCGGAGAGTTTCGCGATTTCGGCCAAACCGTTCATCCGGATACTGCGCATCGCACGCGTCCACCCCCTCAGGATCATCTTCAAATACTACGCCCCGCTGCTGGCTCCCATCGTGCTAGTGAGCTTCACTTTCGGGGTAGGGGGGGCGATCCTCGCCGAATCGGGGCTGTCGTTTCTGGGACTGGGGATCACCCCGCCGCAGATGAGCTGGGGGAGCATCCTCAGCACCGGCAAAGAGGTGATCGATATCGCATGGTGGGTGAGCTTTTTCCCGGGGCTCATGATCTTTATCGTGACGTTTTCGCTGATGAACATCTCCAACGCCCTGCAGGCGAAGATGAACCAGAAAGAGGTACGGTAGAGATTTGTGGTACAATGCGTATAGATAATGCGCATGGAGAATGACATGACTGCCCTATACAACCCCGACGCTCCCAAAAAAGCGGCCAATCTCAGCATCAACAGCGATCTGCTCCAGCAGGCCAAAGAGCTCAAAATCAACCTCTCCAAAATGCTTGAAGAGCAACTCGCCGAAAAAATTATCGAGCAAAAATCGAAAGCGTGGCTTGCCGAAAACCGCGAAGCGATCGACGCGTACAACGTCCGTATCCAACAACGGGGTGTATTCAGCGACCGATTGCGACGGTTCTGATGGCACAGTTCGACGTCTACCGAAACGCCAACGCCCAAAGCGCCGAGGCGTTCCCCTACCTGCTCGACATACAGGCCGATCTGCTCGCTTCTTTTTCGACCCGTGTCGTCGTCCCCCTCGCCCCCGAGGAGAAGCCGATTGCACATCTTAACCCCGTTTTCGAGATCGACGGCGAAAGCGTCGCGATGCTGGCACAGGAACTTTCCGGGATAGAACGGTCGGTATTGGGGGAAAAAGTGGGTTCGTTGAGCGAACGGCGGAGCGAGATCATCGCCGCGCTTGATTTTCTGGTGAGCGGGTTTTAGCGTTTCGGTTTCTCTTCCCCCGCGTTTTCCAGCTTTTCGATACTCTCCTGAAGCGTCTTTTTGACATCCTCCACTGCGAATCCCTGCATGATGATTTTGTAGAGATTCGGTTTTTCCTCACGCCAGTTTCGTACAGCAAGACGCCACGGGGCGCGGTTCGAACCCGATTTTATTCTCCTTTTGCAGGATGGTGCAGGGTG
>CAZBIR010000066.1:0-11116 GCA_964491035.1 uncultured Sulfuricurvum sp. | reverse complement strand
GGTTGATGAGGGTTTTCATGTGCGAAATTCCCCCCATTTTCCCGAACTTGTGCGCGAGCGCGTCGAAGTTCATGTAGGTATCGAAATAGGCATCCAGGGTTTTCCCCTTCATCCCGTAGTAATTCAGAAACGACTCCCCGCACAGAAAACCCGGGGTCCCCGTGAGGTTCGGCGCCGAAATCAGCGTTGAGGGCTCACGCCAGTACAAGGGCTTGAGGTGGGCGTGCATATCGCAGATATGCAGCAGCGTCACATTCCCGCGGGCTTTGAAATCGTAAATATCTTTGAGGCTCACCTCATCGGCCCGTTTGGTGCTCGATGCCGCCGATGCCGCCGCCGGAAGCCCAAGCCCCAGCGCCGCGGCGATCTGGAAAAAATCTCTGCGTGAGAGGTCCATCGGTTCCCCCTTAGCGTTTCAGACCGGGAATCTGGATCTCGTTCCCTTTGGTCTTGTTCGTAATATAGACTTCCAGCGCCACCATCTCGCGCGATCCCAGCGGGATCTGGGCCAGAAGGGCGTTGTTCATGCACTGCTGAAACCGTTTGTCGAGGGTGACCATCTGGCTCTGGGTCATCCGGTACGCCGGCCAGGTCCCCGCTGCGGCCGTCTCTTTGGCCCCCAGGTCCGGAAGCGGCTGCATCCGCAGGCGCGATCCGACGATGTCGGCGCTGTGGCAGCTGTTGCACGAGAGACCCCGTCCGCCGCGGCGCTCTTCAAACACCTGCTGTCCCAGTTTCATCATCTCGGCCATGTGCTTGTTCGCCTTGACGTCGATGGAGGTCTTCTGGCCGTTCGCGAGCGATTTAACGTACCCGGTCATTTTGACCATCTCTTTGCTCTCGAGTTTGGGAACGCTTTTGCCCGCCGAAGCGGCCGCCATCTGGATCGTCTGCGAGAGGGTCACCACTTTTTTGGCCGCATCGACATAGCGGGGGAACCCGGCGATATAACCGGGGAGCTCTTTTTCCTTGACCCCGAGCATTTTCGCGTAAGCGGCCGTTCCGATCAGATCCCCGAACAGCTGTTCCCCTTCGGCAACATCCATTTCGGCGGGGTTGTTTTCGAGCAGCTCGGCGTACATCGCTTTGTCGGCTTCGGACATGCTGAGCTTCTCTTCGGCGTTCAGAACCCCGTACAGCGCTGCGGACAGAAGCAGCGCACTGAGTGTGATACTACGCATCGCTTATCCTTTTGGGGTGATTTTGGCCGTTGTCTCGACGCTTGATCCCTTGTTGTCCTTGGCGATCACTTTGAGGGTCCCCTCACCCGGGACTTTGAAACTGATGCTCATCAGCGGGTTGACCGAGAGCGATTCCCAGATCACCATTTTCGTGATCAGCTTGTCGTTAAAGAGAAATTTGACCTCATCGATAAAGTGGGCCGGGATCAGCTGGCCGCTGTCCTTGTCTTTGCGCATCCCCGTTTCCATCGGGTGCATCGCCATGAAATCGATTTTGACGATTTCGCCGACCTTGTAGTCTTTGGGTTTGATTTTGATCAGTGTTTTCATTGCGGTTTTCCTTATTCGTTTTTCTTGTACTCGTGATTCGCGGTTATCGATCAACCGCACCCGCCGATGGTCACTTTGACGTTTTGTTTCGCCGTAAGGAACGACCCGTCGCTCATCTCCGCGATCGCGACGACATCCTGCGTTCCGCCGAGTTTGATACGCGTTCCGAAAAACGCTTCGCCGTTGGCGGGGGTGAGATAAATGTTCGCGCAGCGGACGTTGCCGTTTTTGGATGCGAGAACGTGAATCGCCTTGACGTAGTCTTTATCGCTCATCGGGCTATCGACGCTCACCTTGACGGGGACAACCGCACCGTTTTCGGCGATTTCGGGAGCTTCCATTTTCACTTTAGCCGACGCGACGAGAGGTTTGCCCCCGGTGATCGCGGCCACGGCCGTTTCGAATTTCATCTCGTTGGGGCCGGCTGCTTTTTTTTCTTCGGCCGCACCGGCGATATGGGGAAGCGCTACGGCACACGCCGCCACGGCTCCAAAACCTTTTAAAAATGATCTGCGTTCCATGTGTTTTCTCCTTGGTGGTTTATTTTTTGATGGCCATGATGTACGATGAAAGATCGCACACCTCGCGCTCGTTCATCAGGCCGTTGGCCAGGTTGACGGTCATGTGGGTCTGGGCGTTGTCGACGCGGGGATCGGCGATTTTCTGATACACGAACTGGGCGTTGCGGACGCCGCTGTTGACGTAAAGCTCTTTGTAGTTGCTCAGGTCCGGCCCGATGTTTCCGTAACCGACGGCCCCTTCGATGTTGTGACAGGCGACGCAGTTGCCCATCTGTTTGGGCTGTCCGTCGGGAAGGGTCCGGGAAAGGCCCGCCGGGGGGGCGTCTTTGGCATCTTTTCCGTTGAGGTTATGGAAAATGTATTTTCCCCGTTCGATCGCGGCGGCATCGTCGGTGATGCACCCCTGCGGCATCGTATATTTGGTTGCCGCGGGGAGGGCGTCTTTTTTCAAAATGGCCGTCGCATCGGGACTCTCGATCGAGTGAGACAGGTCTGCCGCACTCAGAAGCGTTGCGATCGACAGCATCATCACGGTTCGCATTGGCTCTCCTTGTTTTTATTTCGGAGAGCATTGTAAGACAGCTCTGTAAAATTAGTGTAAAAAAAGAAATTTTTATCGCGAAAGAAGCATGGGAGGGCGGAAAAGGTAGGAAAAGGTGCTCCCTTTCCCGTAAACCGAATCGATGGAGAGCTCGATCCCGGCTTTGTCGATGATCGATTTGACGATATTCAGCCCGATCCCGAATCCCCCCTTGTCCCGGGTCTCGCGGTAGTAGCGCTCAAAAATCCGCTCAACATCCTCGATCCCGATCCCCTCGTCGCGAAAACGCATCGCACACCCCTCACCCTGCTCTTCGAGGATGACGTCGATCACCCCCCCCTCGTGCGAATACTTGATCGCGTTGGAGAGGTTGTTGTCGATGATCCGCTGCAGCTGGGTCGGATTGAAAAAGATCCTCATCTGCGGGGCGATAGCCGGGCGGAGCGAAATGTTTTTCAGCGCCGCCACTTCGGCGAAATAATCGCACCGTTCCCGGAGATAGCCGCTCAGGTCGATCGTTTCGTATTCGAACGAGAGCCGCTCGTTTTTGATCAGGTAATCCATATCGTTGTAGAGGGTGGCCAGCGTCTTCGCCGCCGCCTTGATCCGCTGGAGATATTTATTCGTCGGATGGGAGCGGTTGTAGAGGTCGATGTTGACGTTGATGATCGAAAGCGGGGTGTTGATTTCGTGCATCGAATCCTTGATGAACCGGTCAAGCCTCTGATTGAGCCGCTGGAAAGGGAGAGCGAACCGGTCGAGAAAAAAGAGGGAGAGGACAAAAATGAGCGCCGTGATGGAGAAGAGGATCATCACGACGTCCTGGTAGATCCGCGCGTACGAGAGTTCTCCCCCCACCGCCAGGTACGACGCGTCGAAATAGCGCCCTTCGGGGAGGGGGATGATGACGTAGGCGTAGCCGTTTTGGAGATGGTATCCCGCATCCTGTATCGGGAGCGGCGTTTTGATGAGGGTAAAAACCGGCTTGAAATGGACGTCGTAGAGCCCCGACTGGAACGAACGGAACCGAGGGTAATCAAACGTTTTTTGCTCTTTGGGATCGAACTCCTCCATCGCGCGCAGGATCAGCTGCGACTGGCGCTTGAGCTTGAACTCGTACTGGATCTCGTAGACGTGCTTCATGTACGAAACGTAGACGTAGGTGGGGGCCAGCAGCAGCACCGCGACCAGCGCCGTGTAGAGAAATGCGTTTTTGATCGCGTAGCGGTTATCGCTCAAGGATATACCCCAACCCGCGACGGTTCTGGATGATGTCGTGCGGGAGTTTTTTGCGGAGGTTGTTGATCTGGACGCGGATGTTGGCGGGATCGACGTACTCCCCCCATATCTCGTCCTGGAACGTCTCGACCGAGACGATCTGCCCCGCGTGTTTGAGCAGTACCCCGAAAATCTCCTTTTCGGTTTTGGAGAGCGAAATGCTCTCGCCGTTGTGGGTCAGGGTGAAATTGTCGGTATCGTAGATCAATCCGCCGCCGAAATCGATCGTATTTTCCCCCCCGTGGTAATGACTCCTGAGCGCGTGCATGATCCGCAGCTGCAGTTCGGTGAGGTCGAACGGCTTGCGGATATAGTCGCAGCACCCCGACTTGTACCCCTCCTGCAAATCCGAAACGTTGACCATCGAGGTGAGAAAAATGGCGGGGGTCCGGTTCCCCTCCCGTCGGAGGGTGCGGAGCAGCTCGAACCCGTCCATCCCCGGGACGTTGACGTCGAGGAGGTAGAGATCGTAATGGGTCTCGTAAATCGCGTCGTACGCCTTCTCACCGTTGGAAAACCCTTCGACCTCGAATCCCATCTCCTCGAGAAATTCGGTGATGCTGACGCGCAGCATGTATTCGTCTTCGAGCAGCAGTACTTTCATCGTATCTCCCCTTTGATCTCTTTGGTGACTTTGTAATCGAGCATAATCCCGATCAGTTCTTCCTTGGAATAGGCGCCCAGCCGCTCGCGCGCCTCCTCCAAAAACAGTTCACGGTCTTCGGGGGCGACGGTGTCTTTGAGATAGAGGAGCTCCTTGTCATAGACACTCTGGAACAGGGCGTTGTCAAGCGATTTTTTCGTCAGCACCTCATAAAGCTCGTTGCGCGAGAGGTGGATCAGAAACGATATATCCTCCTCCTCGGAGTGGGCATAGGTGCTGATCTGCTTGGGGGTCAGCGAAAAGACAAACGCCCCGATCGTCTCCCCTTCCCCGTTTTTCATCGGTTCGTAAAAGAGGTACCTCCCGCCGCTGTACACCACCCGCGAATGCCGCAGCGCCTTGAAATCGACTTCGTCGAGGAGCTTCAGATCGCTTTGGGTGTAGCGGGGGTTGGCGAGGATGTACTCTTTGCCGATCACGGGGTTTTCCTGCATGAACACCGCCGTTTCGAAAAACCGGTCTTCCATCAGGATATACAGATCGATCCCCAGCCGCTCGAAATACTCTTCGGTCGATTCGAAAAACGAAACCACTTCGACAAACCCGATCATTTTTTCGGTGTGATACACCGGGACCGTCGCCTTGACCCCCAGTTTCCGCCCCACCTCGATGGCCGAACGGGGCTTTTTGTGATTCTGGAAATAAAGGAGATCGGGGCGGTGAAAATCCAGCGGCATCCCCGCGTACGAATTGTCCCAGCTCCGGGCAAAAATGACGTAATCGGCGGTAATGACCTGCGAGCGGATCAACGCATCGGTATGGAGTTTGAGCGATTCCATCACCTCGGAGAGAATTTCGAATCCCTTGTCCTCGTCTTCGCGCTCAAGCGCTTCGGAGAGGGCGCTGTTCTGGCTCAGGATCAGGGCATAGCGCAGCGCGGTGGAACGCTCCTTTTCCAGCTGGCTGTTCAGGGCGATCGAGAGCTGGTCGCTCAGTTTTTCGAGGGTCTGCGACGTCACCTGCTTCTCGAGGTACCAAAACGTCCCCCCCAGCACGGCCATGATCAGCACGAAGATACCGGCGATCACTTTTTTATCGGCCAGCATCGCTACGATCCGCTCCATCAGCGACTCCTCTTCTTGCCCATCTTGTAGACGTAGGCGAGGACTTCGGCCACCGCGGCAAAGAGCATCTCCGGGATCGGGCGGTCGATTTCGACCTCCTTGTAAAGCGATCGTGCCAGCGGCGGGTTCTGAACGATGTGGACCCCGTTTTCCCGGGCAATCTTCTTGATCTGGATCGCGATGTTGTCGACCCCCTTGGCCACGACGACTGGGGCGTTGTGCTTCGTTTCGTCGTACACGATCGCCACCGCGTAGTGGGTCGGGTTGGTGATGACGACGTCGGCGGTGGGGACCGAAGCCATCATCCGTTTACGGGCCGCCTGCATCTGGATCTGGCGGATTTTCGCCTTGACGTGGGGATCCCCTTCCATGTTTTTCCACTCGTCCTTGATCTCCTGTTTCGACATCTTGAGCTTGTCGAAATACTGCTTGCGCGTCATGAAAAGATCGATAATCGCATAGATAAAAATGATGATGAGCATGACAAACGCCAAAACGATCGCCTTGTCCCTCAGCCATATCAGCTGGTCATGCAGCGAAAAGAGGGCCACCGTCGGGAGTTCCTGGATGTAAAACCAGAAAAATACGAACCCGATCCCGATCGCGGTGAGCGATTTGAGGGTGATCTTGACCGACTCCATCAGCTTGTGGAGAGTCAGCATGTTCGCCAGCCCCTTGATCGGGTCCAGTTTCGAGAAATTGGGAACGAGAGGTTTGGTCGTGAAATTAAACCCGATCTGGGCGACCGTCCCCAGCACACCCCCGATCGCGACGACCAGGCTGATGGGGAGAGCCATGATCACAAATTCGCGCATCGTCACGACGGCGATATCGAAAAGGAGTTCGCGATCCAGCGGCTGGCGCATCAGCTCCATGTAATACCGGGCCAGGTCGAGCATCCGGTCGGCGATGAAATCAAACATCATCAGCACCGCCAGGATCGCGATAAACAATACCGCTACCCCGACGATGTCCTGACTCTTGGCAACGTTCCCTTCCTGCCTCGCGTCTTCGAGTTTCTTGGCGGTAGGTTCCTCGGTTTTTTCCATATCATCGGCCATTACATCATCCTACATCAGGTAACGGAAACCTTTTATCGGCAATGCGACCCATTGCCGTCTTTTAGGGCCATAGCGGCGAGCGTAGAGAGCCGGAACTTTGTTCCGGCTCTCGTCCAAAACGAAAATGGCCCTCACTCCATTTTCATAGAGAGGTCGATCCAGTTGGCCTGATGGATCAATGCACCCGTACTGATCGCATCGACTCCCGTACGGGCATACTCCCCGATCGTCTCCAGCGTGATATTGCCGCTCGCTTCGAGGAGCACCGCGGGGTGGTGTTCGCGCTTGTAGGCCACCGCTTCGGAAAGCTGAGCGGGGCTCATGTTGTCGCACATCACGATATCGGCCCCCGCCGCCATCGCCCGTCTGAGCGTTTCCATGTCCTCGGCCTCGACCTCGATTTTCGACGTAAACGGTATCTTTTTGCGCGCTTCGGCCATGAACGCTTCGAGGTCGGGGATCGTTTTGAGGTGGGTATCCTTGAGCATCAGGGCATCGTCCAGCCCCATCCGATGGTTCGTCGCCCCGCCGATCCGGGTCGCGTACTTTTCGAAAGTGCGCAACAGCGGGCGGGTTTTGCGGGTATCAAGAAGCTTCGTCCCGTAGGGTGCGATGATATCGACATATTTACGCGTCAGCGTTGCAATGGAACTGGCGTGCAGCAGCATGTTCAGCAGGGTCCGTTCACACCGCAGCAGCGTGTGCGAATCGCCGCTGAGTTCCATCAGCACCTCCCCTTTGGCGAACCGCTCGCCGTCGTGCCGGTGCCATACGATGACGAAGCCCTCGATGTGGGCGAGTACGCGCAGGTACTCCTCTCCCGCGAACACCCCCTCGCTTTTGGCGATGATCTTCGCACTCGCGGGAACGGATGCCGAAACACGCGCGTACAGGTCTCCCCGCCCCACATCCTCGGCCAGCACTTCGCGGATAAATTGTTCGATCATAGCGCCATCATCCTTTCGAGTGCCACTTTTGCCCAGTAGGCGGTATCTTCGTCCACTTCGATCTCGTTGATCGGATGCCCCTCTTCGATCGCTTTGAGGGCATTGTACAAATCTTCCAGCGTCGTTTCGTTCATCGTCGGGCACTCGGGTTTCGTGGACGAGAGGACGTAGGTATTGGCCGGGCGGAGGCGGTTGACCATGTTAAACTCCGTCCCCACCGCCACTTTCTGCTCTGCGGGGAGGGAGGTGATGTATTTGATCAGCTGCGACGTCGATCCGACAAAATCGGCTTTGGCGCAGACGGCCGGGTCGCACTCGGGGTGGACGGCGATCAGGATCCCCGGGTATTTGTTTCGGTAAAACTCGATGTCCTCGACACTGAAGAGCTGATGAACCGAACAGAATCCGTCGTAGCAGATGATGTCGGCCGCTTTGGGATCGGTGCCGTCACCGATGACGCATGATTTCAGCCCCATCTGGGCCGCGATGTTCTGACCCAGGCAGCGGTCGGGGACAAAGAGGATCTTTTTCCCCTCCGCCAGCGCTTTGGTAATGATCGTCTTGGCATTGGAGCTGGTGCAGACCATCCCCCCCATCTTGCCCACGCGCGCCTTGACGCTCGCATCGGAATTGATATAGGTGATCGGGAGGATATCCTCCGCCTTGATTCCCGCCTCTTCGAGTTTCTGAATCGACTGGTCGTAATAGAGGCCGTCGATCATTTTCGCCATCGCGCAACAGGCGACGCGGGGCATCACGACCCGCTTTTGCGGGCTCAGGATCTTGACGCTCTGCCCCATGAACCCGACGCCGCAGAATACGACGAAATCCTTGTCGTCGGCCATCGTCCGTTTGGCCAGTTCCAGCGAATCGCCGGTGATGTCTCCCATCTCGAACACCTCGTCGCGCTGGTAGTAGTGGGCGACGACGGTGACGCTGAGCCGTTTTTTGAGGTCGATAATCTTTTGTTTCAACTCTTCGTTCGTCAAACGTACAATCCTTCTCGTAAGCGGTAAAGGGGATATTATAACGAAGTCGCCGTATCTCCCTCGTTAAAGTGTTACCGAAATGCCCTCTCTTTTTAGTTGGTTGTAACGATTCGTGCACTATAATACGCCACTTACGGAAAATTACCCCACGTGAAAGGGCATTATGGATTTTTTATACCACTTGAACGTCCAGTTTTATCTGGCCGCCTATCTGCTGGGGGGAATCCCCTTTGGTCTCATCCTCGCCAAAGTGTTTGCCGGCGTCAACATCAAAGAAGCCGGTTCCCAGAGCATCGGGGCGACCAACGTCCTGCGCGTCGTCAAGGAGACCAACCCCAAGCTGGCCAAAAAACTCGGGGCCGCGACCCTCGCCCTCGACGCCTTTAAAGGGATTGCCGTCGTCCTCGCCGCCAAATACTTCGAGCTGAGCGATTCGGCGCAATGGACGGTTGCGGTTCTTGCCGTGATGGGGCATTGTTTCAGCCCCTACCTGTGGTTCGAGGGGGGCAAAGGGGTCGCTACCGGTATGGGGGTCATGGCAGTCATGCTCCCGATCGAGACGGCGATCGCCCTGGTCGTATGGTTTATTGCGGCCAAAACGATCCGGATCTCTTCGCTCTCGTCGATGCTGGGGCTGCTGGCCCTCGCGGTGGCCTCGTTCATCGTCCATCCGGCCATGTTCCACGCCCCGGTTCTCTTTATCGCCTTCATCCTCTTTTACAAGCATATCCCCAATTTCGTCCGCCTGGTCAAAGGGGAAGAGAAGCGGGTCGTATGAAAATCCTCATCGAGGATCTGACGTTTGAAACGATTCTCGGGATCCTCCCGCAGGAGCGGACCGCCCCCCAGCGGGTCCGCATCGACTGTACGATCGATTACCCCTACCGGGAGGGGGCGTTCATCAATTACGCCGAAGTGAGTGAAACCATCATCACCACGATGAACGCCGAACGCTTCGAGCTCATCGAAACGGCGCTGGAACACCTCGCATCGACCCTCAAACAACACTTTCCCGCCATCGAAATCCTCGATCTTGCGATCCGTAAACCCGATATCCTCGAGCACTGCACCGTCGGGGTTCAGCAGAACTTTCGTTTTTAACTTCCGCCGAACGTTTCAAATCCCGTTTACTTCGAGGCGGTATAATGTACCGACAATCCATTGAAAGAAGGAGTATAACATGATGACAAGAATCACTTTTTCGGCCGTATTGGCCGGCTTTTTGCTGATCGGGTGCGCCGGTACCGATACCGGCCTCTCCAAAGCGCAGACCGGGGCGATCATCGGCGGGATCGCCGGGGCCGCCGCCGGGGCGGCGACGGGGGATCATAGCGCCAAGCGGATCCTTATCGGCGGAGCGATCGGTGCGGCCGCCGGAGGCGGGATCGGCTATTACATGGACCGCCAGCAAGAAGAGCTCAACAAAGAACTTGCCGGCAGCGGGGTTCAGGTACAGCGACAGGGGGACACGATCAACCTCAACATGCCCGGAGGAATCACCTTCGACACCGCCAAAGCCAACATCAAACCGGGGTTCAACCCCGTCCTCGATGATATCGCCGCCGTCATGATCAAATATCCCGAAACCAAAATCGAGGTACAGGGGCACACCGACAACGTCGGAAGCGACGCCGACAACCTCCGCCTCTCCGAGTTGCGGGCCCAGAGCGTCCGCTCGGCCCTCACCGGCCGGGGCGTCGGAAGCGACCGGATCCGCGCCGTCGGCTTTGGGGAAAGCATGCCCGTAGCCTCCAACGACACCCCTGCCGGGCGCGAAGCCAACCGCCGTGTCGAGATCAAAATCATCCCCGATCCGGCGAAATAACCTTCACCGAAACCTCCCAATCGGGAGGTTTTCCCCCACGGTCCATACAAAACTGCAAAAGTTTTTTTAAAAATAATTGAAAAAAAGTTTAAAATTTTCTAAAAGTGTGGTATCATTGCGGGAAAATTTTCGCACCGAGGAACGTGAATGCGTATTCTGATCATTGAAGATGAAGTAACCCTCAACAAAACTTTGGCCGAAGGGCTCAAAGAGTTCGGTTACCAAAGCGACGTCGTCGAGACGCTCAAAGACGGCGAGTATTACCTCGACATCCGCAACTATGACCTGATTTTGATGGACTGGATGCTTCCCGACGGCAACAGCGTCGACATCATCCCCGATATCAAAACCAACACCCCCAAAACCGTCGTCGTCGTCCTATCGGCACGCGATGACAACGAAAGCGAAATCGAAGCGCTCCGCGCCGGTGCGGACGACTACATCCGCAAACCGTTCGACTTCGACGTTCTTGTCGCCCGGATCGAGGCGCGTCTGCGTTTCGGCGGCAGCAACATCATCGAGATCGATGACCTGACCATCAACCCCGAAGAGGAAAAGATCATCTACAAAGAAAAAGAGATCGAGCTCAAAGGTAAACCGTTCGAAGTATTGACCCACCTGGCCCGCCACCGCGACCAGATCGTCTCCAAAGAACAGCTGCTCGACGCCATCTGGGAAGAGCCCGAACTGGTCACCCCCAACGTCATCGAGGTCG
>CAZBIR010000065.1:0-11195 GCA_964491035.1 uncultured Sulfuricurvum sp. | reverse complement strand
TTGTGCTAAACACCGCCGCGAGGAGTGCCACGGCGACCATCATGTACATGACGGCGAGCTGATACGAGATTGCTTGTAGCGGATCGGCTCCCGCGAGGAGCATCCCCGTCGTGATGCCGGGGATATGGATGATCCCGACCGTCTGGAGCATATTGAGTGTCGGGATCATCGACGCCTTGACGGAGGCTTTTGAGGCAAAACTAAGCGCCTCTTTGAGCGGTGCACCCAGAGCCACCATCCCCTCGATCGTCTCAATCGTGTTTTTCACCTCCGCGCGGAACCGTTCGGTGCTTTGGGTATAGACGTTGAGGGCATTTCCGATGATCATCCCCCCGATCGGGATCATCTCGTGCGGCACCATGTGGATCACTCCGAATGCCATCATTGACAAAAAGACGATCCCCGAAGAGGCGCCGAGGGTAAAAAAAGCGATTTGAAAACTGTGTTCCCCTAGAGGTGAGCGCTTTTTCGCCGTATAGGCACCGAACGTCACCATCCCCAGCAATACAAAAAAGAGAAGCGAAGGGTGCTCGATTTTAAAGAGGTAGACGAGAGCGTATCCGAGGAGTCCCAACTGCACCATTGCCAGTATCGAATTGGTGAGGATCGTTTTCTCCAGACCGAAGTTTTCACGGCGCGAATACCAGAGGGCAAAGATGATGAGCAGGTACGAGGCTAAAAAAGAGTATTGCATACAGGAAGAATAGAGTATTTTTGATTAAGAAGAGGCTTCTCCCCAAAAGGGGAAAAGGAGATTACAGGTTCTCTGCGTGAGCGGCGAGGTACTCGGCAACACCTTCGGTGCTTGCTTTCATACCGGTGTCGCCTTTGTTCCATCCCGCAGGGCACACTTCGCCGTGCTCGTTGGTGAAGAGCATCGCATCGATCATACGGAGCATCTCGTCGATGTTGCGTCCGAGGGGGAGGTCGTTGATGACCGCGTGACGAACCGTCCCGTCTTTGTCGATCAGGAACGAGCCGCGCAGGGCAACCGACTCACCGAACAATACGTCGTAATCGCGTGAAATCTGTTTGTTCAAATCGGCGACGAGCGGGTAACGGACCTGACCGATACCGCCCTGGTTTACCGGAGTGTTTTTCCACGCGAAGTGGCTGAACTGTGAGTCTACGGAAACACCGATGACGTTGATGCCGCGAGCGGTGAACTCATCGAGACGGTGATCGAACGCGATGATTTCAGAAGGGCATACGAACGTAAAATCGAGTGGGTAGAAGAACAATACTGCCCCTTTGGGTCCGAGGTTTTCATAGAGGTTGAAGTTATCAACGATCTGGTTGTTCCCCAGTACGGTTGTCGCGGTAAAATCGGGAGCTTTTTTGGTAACGAGCATGAGATTTCCTTTGGATTTTTTTTAACGTGCAGAAATTGTAACACAGGAACTTTAATGCAACTAAACCATGTAAAAGTAACTCACTGATCTAAAGGAAAATTTTTATTATTTGGAATAAAAGTTGCAGTCTCCCCCGCAAGGGAGCCCGGTTAGAGGGTCGCGCGTACCCGATGAACGGCTTCGACCATATTTTCCAATGCCGCTTTTGTCTCCGGCCATCCGCGGGTTTTTAGCCCGCAGTCGGGATTGATCCAGAGCTGGTCGGCGGGTAATACCTCAAGCAATGCGTAAATCTGTTTTTCCATCTCTTCAACGCTCGGTACGCGAGGCGAGTGGATGTCGTAGATCCCCGGTCCCACCTCCTGCGCGTAGCCGACCTCCGCGAAGATTTTCAGCAGACGATTCCCGCTGCGTGACGTTTCGATCGAGATGACGTCGGCATCCATCGATTCGATCGTTTTGATGATGTCGGTGAATTCGCTGTAGCACATGTGGGTGTGGATCTGGGTATCGCGTTCGGCGACGGCGGTCGAGAGAAGAAAACTCTCCAGTGCCCATTGCTCGTATGCGGCCCGTTTGGAGCGGCGAAGGGGATACCCCTCTTTGAACGCCGCCTCGTCCACCTGGATCATTGTGATCCCGTCGCGCTGCAGATCGTCCACTTCGTCGCGGATCGCCAGGGCGATTTGGGTGGCGCTCAGCGAACGGGGCTGGTCGTCACGGACGAAACTCCAGTTGAGAATCGTCACGGGACCGGTGAGCATCCCCTTCATCGGCCGCTTTGTCAGACTCTGCGCGAACGTGCTCCATTTCAGCGTCATCGGCTCGGGGCGGCTGACGTCGGCGTAGAGCAGCGGCGGTTTGACGCATCGGCTCCCGTAGCTTTGGACCCAGCCGTTGGCGCTGAACGCAAAACCGTTCAGCCTCTCGCCGAAATACTCCACCATGTCGTTGCGTTCAAATTCGCCGTGGACGAGGACGTCGAGGCCGATCGACTCCTGAAATGCGACGCACTCCCGGATCGCCTCTTTCATGGCGTCTTCATAAACTTCGTGAGAGATAACCCCTTTTTTGAATTCCTGACGGATTCTGCGGATGTCGGCCGTTTGAGGAAACGAACCGATGGTCGTCGTCGGCAGGATCGGTAGATCGAACAGGTCGTGCGCGGCTTCCCGGCGCAGCTCAAAGGGGTAGGGGCGTTTGTAGTGGGCAATCGTGAGGGCATTTAGCCGTTTCTGGACCGCTTCGTCGGTACGGTTGATCCCTGTTGTTGCGGCCCGGAGGGGTTTTCCTTCAAAAAACGCTGACGAAATGGCCGCGAGTTCGGCGAGTTTCTCTTCGGCAAACGACAGGAGCGAGCTGACCTCATTAGCGAGGGCGTTTTCGTGACGCAAAGTGTAGGGGACGTGCAGAAGCGAGCACGAGGGACTCAGACTCAACCGCTCTTTGGGGATATGCGTTGCGATGGTGTGGAGCGTCGCAAGTGAGGCGGCGAGATCGTTTTTCCAGACATTACGCCCGTCGATGATCCCGACCGTGAGCTCTTTGCCGCTCTCTCCGATCCGCCGGAGCGATTCGAGGTTTTCGGTTCCGTGGACGAAATCGAGGACAAGACCCCGAATCGGCGTGTGGACGAGTACTGCCGTCGCCTCGTTGGAGTGTTCGAAATAGGTCGCGACGCGGATCTCTCCCAGCACTCCCAGCCGGTCGTAGGCGATTTTCAGGAGGGAGAGATCCTCGGGGGTCGGATCGCAGACGAGGGCGGGTTCATGGAAGACGATCGTCGCCCCCAATGCTCCGAGCGTTTCGAGCAGCGTCGCGTACTGGGCGAGGAGTTTGTCGAACAGCGCCCGGCGGACCGCTTCGGGGCATTTGGAGAGGGCCAGAAAGGTCATCGGCCCGATGAGCTGAATGGTCCCATCCAGTCCGAGCGCTTTGGCTTCATGACATTCGCCGATGATTTTGTCGGCGTTCACGACGCCGAATGCAAAACGCTCGTGCAGCTCGGGGACGAGGTAGTGGTAGTTGGTGTTGAACCATTTGGTCATCTCCAGGGCGGTGTGGGTCGCATCACCGCGTGCCATCGCAAAATAGCGCTCCAGAGGATCGGAAAGATCGCCGAAGCGCTCCGGTTCGGCACCGAGGATGACCATCAGATCGAGCATGTTGTCGTAGAGGCTGAAATCGTTGATCGCGACGGTGTCGATCCCGGCATCGCGCTGCAACAGCCAGTGGCGCCGGCGCAGATCGGCGGCGAGGGTACTCAGTTCATTGAGGCTGATGGAGCCTTTCCAGTAATTTTCGAGGGCGAATTTGAGTTCCCGGTTTTCTCCGATGCGGGGAAATCCGAGGAGGGATAGGGTGTTTTTCATAATGCGTTTCCTTACAGATATCAAACGGTAAGGTCATGTTTTAGGACAAATCTCCGTTATTGCATCAAACGGGTGTCATGACATGACGGACAATGGTGCGGATTAAAACGAAAAAGGGGGTGTTTCGAGGGGCGGAGAGGTATCGGTATGAAAGTGTCGGAATAAAAAACGGAGTCTGGGGACGAATGACGAGACGAAAAGGACGCACCGCGTGCGGCGGCCGAAAAAACGGTTACAGTGGCACTGGCAGCGGGAGACCTTCGGGGTGAAGGGTTCGATCGTTTCGAGGAGGAGATCGGCATCGTCGGGAGGGGGATCGCCGATGCTCTCATCCAAGGCGGCATAACGGCGGTTATGGCAGTTCCGGGTCCGCACGAAATGGTTGTGCAGCGTCGTTGCGTTGACCGTTGCGGTGATTGCCTGAAGCGAGAAATATTTCCCGCCGAACCCTTTTGCCATAGTCCCTCGTTCGGAATTGATGACGGAATTATACACCATAGTATGGATATAATGACGTCATGATTACTTTCAGAACCCTCCTTTCTTTAATGAGCCGTTACAAGGCTCCCCTGCTGTGGGGGAACCTGATCGCACTGGCGGCAACCGTCGTATCGATCCCGATCCCGCTGTTGATCCCGCTGCTGGTGGATGAGGTACTGTTGGAAAAAGGGGGATGGATCACCGCGTCGATCGAGCGTGCGGGGTTCCCTGCCGAACCGCTTGTGTATATCGGGACCGTCCTTGGGGTGACGATCGCCCTGCGGTTTGTGTTTTTCATTCTCAGCGTCGTTTCCCAGAAATTTTTCGTGACCCTTTCCCAGGAGATCAGTTTCGGCATCCGTCGCCGTGCGCTGGAACATCTCAAACATGTCTCGATGGGCGCTTACGAGGCCCTGGGGAGCGGGAAGGTGGTGACGAATCTCGTCACCGATATCGAAACGCTGGAACAATTCATGGGAAACGCGCTTTCCAAGCTGATCGTTTCGGTCGCTACCCTCGTCGGGGTGGCGGTCGTCCTGATCTGGATCAACCCGGTGTTCGGTATCCTGATCCTCATCTTCCAGCCGCTGATCATGGTGGCCACCCGAAAGATCTCGGCCCGGGTCGGAAAACTGAAAAAAGAGCAGAACCGGACGATCGGCGAGCTCTCCGATACCCTCAGCCAGACGCTCGATCTTTTCGGCCAGATCCGCTCCAGTAACAAGGAGGAGCGTTTCATCGCCCGTGCGGTCGAACAGGCCCATGCTCTCAAAGAGAGCGCCACGGCGTACGGGGTCAAGGCCCTGGCGGGGGAACGCTATTCCTACACCCTTTTTCTGAGCGGATTCGAGGTATTTCGGGCCCTGGGGCTCGTGATGGTACTTCATTCGGATCTCTCGATCGGGATGATGTTCGGGGTGTTTGGCTACCTGTGGTTTATGATGACCCCCGTGCAGGAGCTCCTTTCGCTCCAGTACGGCTATGCCAACGCCAAAAATGCCCTGGAGCGGATCAACGAGCTCCTCTCCCTCCCTGAAGAACCGCGTTACGAAACGGATATCAACCCGTTTGAAAAAGGGGGCGGCGGTGTGGCGATCCGCACCGAATCGCTCGTGTTCGGGTACGATCCGCAGCAGAACGTTTTAGGGGGGATCACCCTCGATATTCCCCGTGGCGCAAAAGTGGCGATCATCGGCGCCAGCGGAAGCGGGAAAAGCACCCTTTCGCAGCTGCTGGTGGGGTTTTATCCCCCTACGTCCGGGGATATAGTGTATAATGGGGTGAGTGTCCGAAAAATCGGGCTTTCACGGGTTCGGGAGAACGTCTTTGTCGTTTTGCAGCAGCCGTTGATGTTCAATGATACGTTACGCTTCAACCTCACGATGGGGGACGACATCCCTGACGAGGCGATCTGGGAAGCGCTCCGGGTCGCGCAGCTGGCCCCCTTCGTACAGGAGTTGCCCCAGGGGCTGGAGACGCAGATCGGAAAATTCGGCATCCGCCTCTCCGGCGGCCAGCGCCAGCGCCTCTCGATTGCCCGGATGGTGCTGGCTGATCCTGCGGCCGTCATTTTCGACGAGTCGACCTCGGCGCTGGACGTTCACACCGAAAGCGCCCTGTTCGAAGCGCTGGAGGCATTTTTGCGTGATCGGACGGTCATCATCATCGCCCACCGCCTCAGCACGATCACCAAGGCCGATTACATTTACGTCCTCGAAAACGGTTCGATCCTCGAAGAGGGGAGCCGCGAAGAGCTCGAAATGCTTGATGGGCGTTTCAGGCGTTTCGTCGAGCGCCAGCACTGACAAAGGAGTTTCATGCACAACCCGTCGTTTGTCCGGTATATGATATTTTTGGCGCTGGGGCTTTCCCTGTGGCTTTTCTGGCCCTTTTTGAAAAGTTTTTTCGTCGCGATGCTGCTGGCGATGGTGGTCTTTCCGCTTCACCGTCTCGTAGAAGCACGATTGCGCCGCTACGCTTTTATGGCCCCCTTTGCGTCGCTTTTGTCCGCGGCAACGGTGACGTTTGCCCTCTCCGTTTTGTTGTTTCTCCCCATTACCGTCTTTTTGTACCACCTTTTCGATCAGCCGGAGAAAAGCGTCTCCGTCATCGTCGCTCTGAGTGAGCGGATCGATACGATCAGCAGTTTTCTCCCCCCGTTTATGGCGTGGCTTAAAGAACCGGTCGATACCCTCATCGAACTGGGTAAAGTGCACAAAGACGAAGTCATCACAATGATCGTCGCGTGGTTCGGGAGCGGGCTGACGACGCTGGCCGCCATGCTCGCCGAGATGGCGATGGTCGTCGTTTTTTTCTTTTTTCTTACGTGGTACGGCCGCAGTATCACCCTCTTTTTTCTCCCCCTGATTCCCCTGACCCGGCGGATCAAAAGGGAATTCACCACCGATCTCATGACGACGACGGCCGTCGTGTTTTACACGTTCGGGGGGGTGATGCTCGCCCAGGGGCTGGCATTTGGAATTTTCATCGCGTTCTTCGAAGGGTACAACCCGTTCCTGCTTGGGTTCATGACGGGAATTTCGGCGATCATCCCGATCGTCGGTACGGCCCTGGTATGGGTTCCCGTAGCGCTGAACGAGTTCTTCAGAGGGGAAATCGTCAATGCCCTCATCATCGCCGCCTACTCGTGGGCGATGATGGCGTTTTTCATCGATAACATCGTTAAACTGGTGATACTGAACTTCGTAAACAAAACTCTCAACGACGACAAGCGGAAGATGAACGAGTTTGTGATTTTTTTCGCGATTGTGGGGGGGTTGGCGACATTCGGTTTTTGGGGATTCATCTTCGGCCCCGCGATTGTCGCCTACACGCTGACGACGCTGCGGATGGTGCGCCTCTCGAAGCGGAAAATCCGCCCCTTCGGCGATAGATCAGCGTAAAGGAACTATTGGATGGCGCGCAGCGCCTGAACCTCTTCACGGAGTTTGGCGAGTTCGTCCATAATCGCACCGATCTCCTCGTCGCTCGCTTTCTCTTCCGTACGGGTGTAGCGCTGGATCGTCGACTGGACATTCTGGGTCAGGGTGTCGAGCTTGTTTTTGGCCTGGTCGATCAGGGCGTTGTGGTCGATGTTGAGATTCGACTCGAGCTCATGGATCTTGTCCACGATTTCATCCTGGTGTTTAAAGAGATAATAGGCCGCAGCCCCTCCGAGGGCGGCACCGAGGACGAAGCTAAGCAGGTTATGGTTGTCGTTCATGGAAAACTCCTTATTTGGTTTTTTTCTTGAAAAGCTGGGACAGTGCCCCGATCGCGAGGGTGCCGATCGTCACCTTGGCGATACCGTTGGAAGCTTTGAGAGCAAGGGACTGCGTTTCGGTATGGATGTAGCTGATGAGATCGCGTACTTCATGAAGCGCGAGGAGCGATTTTTCGCTGATTGAGCGGGTTTCCCCTTTCAGATGGGTCAGCAATTCGCTCACGTCATGCAGCGTAACGGCCGCTTTCGTCGAGATAAAGCTCAGCTCGTTTTGAACATGGCCGACAAATTCCTGAATGCGCTGCACCGTTTTAAACGCTTGTACTCCAATCACGACAATGACCGCAGTAATCACACTCATGCAAACGGCGATAATCCCGACAAACAGGGTTAAAAGTTCGTGTTCATTCATGGCGTTCCTTTAGTCATCTCCTTCCCATTATAGCGCGCTTTTGAAAAAATTTGCTACCATTAGGGCAATTTGAGGCGAGAAAAGGGGGAGACGATGGATTATGGCTTGACGACGCTCGCCGTGGCCTTCGGACTCACCCTTCTTGCGGGGCTGTCGACGGGAATCGGTGCGGCACTCGCCTTTTTTTCCCGCCGAGACAACACCATTCTGCTATCGGTAGGGATGGGATTCTCGGCCGGCGTCATGATCTACATCACGTTTGCCGAGATCCTGGTGAAATCCAAAGCCTCCTTTCTCCCGCGATTCGGGGAAATCGGGGCGGAAGGGTGGATGCTGTTTTGCTTTTTTACCGGGATGGCCCTGGCGTTTGCGATCGACCGTCTGATCCCCGAGGACGTCAACCCTCACGAACTGCGCAGCGAGCAGGAGCTTTCCGGGCTGAAATCGTCGCACGCGCAGCACCATCGCTCCCATGCCCTGCACCGTACGGGTATATTTACCGCCCTGGCCATCGCGATCCACAATTTTCCCGAAGGGTTCGCGACGTTCGTCTCCTCGCTGGATTCGCTGACGCTGGGAATCGGGATCGCGCTGGCGGTGGCGATCCACAACATCCCCGAGGGGATGGCGGTATCGCTTCCCATTTACCACGCTACGGGGGAACGCAAAAAAGCGTTTGCCTACGCTTTCGCCTCGGGATTGGCCGAGCCTGTCGGGGCCGCGCTGGGTTTTTTTCTTCTCATGCCGCTGATGGGAGATCTGACGCTGGGGATCACCTTCGGGATCGTGGGGGGGATTATGATCTACATATCCCTGGACGAACTGCTTCCCTCTGCCCGGGTTTACGGCAACGCCCACTCGGCGATCGGGGGGATCGTGGCGGGGATGGGGGTGATGGCGCTGAGTCTGCTGCTGTTTAAAATTGCCTGAGGTAACGGAGCGTTTCGAGGATCGCTTCCGCATCTTTTCCCATCAGCGGGCGGAGCGGTTTGAGCAGCAGGTAGGTGAGACGATAGCGGCGCGCCTCCGTAACCAGCGCATCCCATAAATCGGGGCGCAGGGAACGGTGATAGGCGTCGAGGGCGGCTTCGATCAGTTGCGGCGAACGTACCTTGCGAAAGAGGGTGTGAAGGTACAAAAAGCCGTCGCGCACGATCGCCTCCTGCGTCGTCAGGTTCTCTTCGGGGTTCTCTTCGAAATCCATAAAATAGATTTTTCCCTCTTTGTAGGTAAAATCCCGCAACGCCGGGCGGGAGTGGTAGAAACCCCGGTTGTGCAGATCGGCGAGGGCGTCCGAGAGATGGACGAGGAGCTCTTGTTTCTCATCGAAGGTCAGCGTTTTGCGCTTGAGCAGTGAACTCAGCGAAATGCCGGCATCTTCGAGGACGAGGTATCCGTCTTCCTGCACGATCACACGGGGGACGTTGATCCCGTGCTCACGCAGCTCACGAAGCCGTTTCCCCTCATAAGCCAGCGACGCTTTGGGATCGGTGGCGAGGGTAGGGCGGAAAAAATTGTTATCCAGCACCCTGGAAACCACCCCCATGAGGGTATGCCAGACACTGACCCGGACCGTTTCGGGCTGCTTGACCCAATAGGTAGCCCCTCCCACTTCGAGGCGGAATGTCCGTTTCCCCCCCTTTTGCGTCAGGGCCGCTTCCACCGCCGCTTTGATTGTCCCGGTATTTTCCATATACGATTCCATCGTGCTATTGTAGCATCAGCGTCGTTGGAGGAACCTTTCTCTGGATGAAAAACCTCTTTTAAGTATCTAAAATATATACTTTATGTATTAAAAAAGTATCCAAGGTATATTTGAATGATAGTAACCCTTTCCCATCAGAAAGGCGGGGTCGGAAAATCGACCGTTGCCTGGAACCTCGCCGTCGCTTTTTCCAAAATCCTCCCGACCCGGATCGTGGATCTGGACACCCAGCGCTCACTGACCGTGACGAACGCCCTGCGGCGCGAACACGGGATGGAACCGATCGAGATGCTCCATTTCGCCACGGCCGAAGAGCTGGCCGATTACGCGTCGCGCGATCAGGACGACGTTCTGACAATTATCGATTCGGGGGGATTTGATAGCGCCTTTAACCGTGTCGCGATTATTGCATCGGATCTTTTGATTACCCCCGTCAGCGACAAGCCGTTCGATCTGATGGGACTTCAAAAATACGAGGAGATCCTCAAAAGCCTCTCGGAGATCCAGGGCGAAACGATCAAAACGCACGTCCTCTTCAACAATATCAACCCCTCGATGAAACGGTTCGGGGAACTGGTCGATTTTATCTGTATGTCGGAACATTTCGAACTCCTGATCCCGGTATTACGCCAGCGGGTTGATATGGCCCATTCGGTAGGGGAAGGGAAATCGATCAAGGAGTACCGGATTTTCAGCCGCGCCGATCAGGAGATGGACGAACTGTTTGAAGAGATTAAAACAATTCTAAATATTAAATAGATATCTAAAAGATATATAATGTATATAAAAAGGGGATGGAATGGCTAAAAAAAGTTTTCTTCAGAATATTGAAAAAGTCAAAAGTTCCGCTGCTATGAGCGAGCGGGAAGAGGGGGACAAGGGTGAAAAAGGGAAAAAGAAAAAGCTGATAACGATCCCCGTTGACTGGGAGAAAAAAATCCGTGATTTTCATGGAGGGACGGTGAGCGCTTATATCCTCATCGCTTTGCAGGAGCGGATGCAGCGCGACGGCCTTATCTGAGCGTTTGACCTTTTCCGCACGTAGTCATTACCTGCGTAACATCTGTGAATATCACGGATGAGGTGCAGAGGCGTCGCTGAGTGCATCGTGCCGGCATTCATCGTGCGCCATCATGGCGGCGTATTTGGCTTTGACCTCCTCGAGGGTGAGTTCACCCGGCGGCTTTCGAACGGCGATATACCCGCATAACTCTCCCTTATCGTCGTACTTGGGGGAGACCATCACGACAACCCAGTAAAATGCGCCGTCTTTGCGAAGATTTTTAACATACCCCTCCCACGTTTCCCCTTTCTGGATCGTTTTCCACATCACGTCAAAACAGCATTTGGGCATATCGGGATGACGGATGATCGAGTGGGGCTTTCCGATCAGCTCCTCTTTGCCGTATCCCGACATCTGGACAAACAGACGATTCACATAGGTGATTTTGCCGTGCTGGTCGGTTTCGGTAATCATGTTACCGCCTTCAAACTTTACCTCGACGTTGGTAGGAACCGGTCTTGTCATCGTGAGTCCTTCTGTGATGGATTTGGAAGCGGATCATGAAGAGCGTGATCTATGATAATATAATAGATTAAATAATAACAAAAAAATATTACAAGATTATTTCATAAACTTTATGAGAATACG
>CAZBIR010000064.1:0-11524 GCA_964491035.1 uncultured Sulfuricurvum sp. | reverse complement strand
TGCACTATCAAAAAATCATCGTGGCGCTCAGTGAAACGGAGCGGATCATGAGAGAAATTGATACAATTCCATTTATCAAACAAGGATAATTTATGATTTTAGACGACATCATCAAAAAAACCAAAGAGGACCTCAAGGAACGGGAAGCCAGGTTCAGCATGGAGTGGCTGGGGCGGTCGCTGGCGTTTAACGCCCGCGCTCCGCGCGACGTCCGTCCCTATCTTACCTCGACGCCCGAAGAGCCGTACCGTATCATTTCCGAAGTCAAAAAAGCGTCTCCCTCAAAAGGGGTGATCCGTGAAGATTTCGATCCCCTTTCTATTGCGCAGGCGTATGAACGGGGCGGGGCGAACGCCATCTCGATTCTGACTGAACCCCACTTTTTCCAGGGGAATCTCGACTACCTCGCCGAGATCCGCCGCTATGTCAGCATCCCGCTGCTGCGCAAGGACTTCATCGTCTCGAAGTACCAGCTCCTCGAAGCGCTCGTCTACGGGGCCGATTTCGTCCTTCTCATCGCGGCGGCGTTGTCCAAAAACGAGCTCAAGGAGCTGTTGAACTACACCCGCCACCTCGGGATGGAGGCGCTCGTCGAAATCCACGACAAGGCGGAGCTGACCAAAGCGATCTATGCGGGAGCCGACATCATCGGGATCAACCACCGCAATCTCCAGACGTTCGAGATGAACATGAACCTCTCGTACGATCTGATTCCGCTGATCCCCAACGGCAAGATCATCGTCGCCGAAAGCGGCATCTACGAGCACGGACAGCTGGAAGACCTGAACAAGGCCGGGGTCGACGCGTTCCTCGTGGGCGAGTCGCTGATGCGCCAGGACGACGTCGAAACGGCGCTGCGTACCCTCAAAAACGGATGAATTTCCCGTATATAAAAAGAAAAACTTATATCTGTTTTTTAAGTCATCCATTGGTATAATGCCCTTAACTTAGACAACAGGGTTCATACCGGACATGAAAAGCTACACGACCTACAAACGCCTGATCGCCAAAACGGTCATCCTCTCTTTGCTGGCGAGTCTGGCGGTAGCTTTTGTCTACGGTGTGTTCATCAAAAAACGGGCGATCGACGAACTGGCGCGGGTCGATGCGCGCAAAACGAGCCGGATGGCGTTCGAGGCGCTCTACTCGGCGATGGAAAAAGGGTGGAGCAAGGAGGAACTCGACGCGATCATCCTCCGCCTCAACGAAGTCGAACCCGACATGCGGATCAACGCCTACCGCAGCCCCATCGTCGCCGAACTTTTCGGCGACCGCGAACAGGACAAAAAAGCCCGGGAACACGACCCGATGGTTGCCCGGGCGATGAGGGGGGAGGAGATCCTCACCGGGGACGAAGAGATCCGCTACCTCTATCCCATCGTCGTCAACCAGGAGTGCCTCAGCTGCCACACCAATGCCAAAGTGGGGGAAATCAACGGCGTTATCGACGTCCGTTTCCCGGTGGCGAACCTCAAAATCTCGCTTACGACGATGGTCAATTCGTTCATCATCTTTTTCGTACTGTTCACGATCATCATTTTCGCAATCCTCTATTTCCGCCTCAACGCCCTGCTGGTCCAACCGCTGAAACATTTTATCGGGATGATCCAGGAGATCATCCACCAAAATGATATGGACAAGCGGGTCAAGCTCAAGACCAAGATTCTCGAAGTCAAAAACATCGAAAACTACGTCAACAAGATGCTCGATTCGATTCAGGACTACTACGAAAAGCTTCAGTTCCTTTCCGACCGCGATTACCTGACGGGGCTCTACAACCGCCGTAAGTTCGAAGAGTTCCTCTCGTACGAGATCAAACGTTCTACCCGTCACCAGCACAAGTTCTCGATCCTGATGATCGATTTGGACAACTTCAAATACGTCAACGATACCTACGGCCACGCGTCGGGGGACATGGTCCTCAAGGAGGTGACCGAGATTCTGGGTTCCAATCTCCGCAACGCCGACATCCTCGCACGGATCGGCGGGGACGAATTCGCCGTCATTCTCCCCGAAACGCCGTATGAAGAGGGATTTGCCGTCGTCGAAAAGCTTCGCTCCCAGCTCGAGAACACCCCGATTTCGCTGATGTACGACCAGATCACCCTGACCGCGAGTTTCGGGATCGCCGAGTACCCCGATCAGGGGGAAAACATCGAAATGCTTCTGACCGGATCGGACCTGGCGATGTACAAGGCCAAGCGGGCCGGGAAAAACACGATCGCCCGTGCCGACCAGAGCGATCAGGAGATGGCGACCGAAATCCAGAAAAAAGGGGAGTTTCTCCGCCGGGCGATGGATGAGGGGCGTGTAGAGCCCTATGCCCAGCCCATTTACGACGTCCGGACGGGGAAAGTGTTCGGTTACGAGATCCTCGCCCGTATCCGCGAAGGAGACCGGATCATGGCCGCCGGGCAGTTTATCGAAGTGGCCGAGAGCCTGGGACTGGCGTGCCGGATCGACAACATCATCCTCTCCAAAGGGCTGCAGACGCGGGAGGAGAAGGCGATGTGGGATATCGAGTTTTTCTTCAACCTCTCTACCAACAGTCTCTTCAGCGGCAATTACGTCGAACTGATCGAAGAGCACTACGCCCACCGTCCCGCGGGGAAAAAGGCGGGGGTGACGATCGAGATTCTCGAACGCGAGGCGATCCACAACGTCAAGGGGCTGATGGACATCATCGACGAGATGCAGAAGAAAGGGATCAATTTCGCACTGGACGATTTCGGATCGGGCTTTTCGTCATTCATCTATCTGAAATACTTCGATACCGAGTACATCAAGATCGACGGGGAGTTTATCAAAAACATCACGGTGAACGAAAAAGACCGCATCTTTGTCAAGCATATCAACCAGATCGCGCAGGAGTTCGGCAAAAAGACGATCGCGGAGTATGTGGAGGACGAGGAGACGCTAGAAGCGCTCAAGGAGATCGGGGTCGATTACGCGCAGGGGTATTACTTCGGGCGGCCGCAGCCGCTGTAAAAAAGCTCCGGGGTTACCCCAGGATCTTTTTGGCGCATTCGTTGATCCGTTTGCCGTCCGCCTGGGCACCGAGCGCTTTTGAAGCGGCTCCCATCACTTTTCCGATCTCTTTCATCGAGGCGGCTCCCACTTCGGCGATGATCGCGCGCAGGGCCGATTCGAGTTCTTCGTCGCTGAGCTGTTTGGGGAGGTAGGTTTCGAAAATGGCCGCTTCGGAGGCCTCTTTTTCATAAAGATCCTCACGCCCCGCATCGCGGTACTGGGCCATCGCTTCGTTGCGCTGTTTGACCTGTTTCAGGATGATTTTGATGACGTCCTCGTCGCTCAGCTCTTTGCGCTCGTCCACTTCGATCTGCTTGAGGGCGCTGGAGAGCAGGCGCAGGGCATCGCGCTTGGCGTTGTCTTTTTCTTTCATGGCGGTTTTGATGTCGTTGTTGATCTGTTCTTTGAGGCTCATGCAATTTCCTTGGAACTATTTTTGCTTAATTATAGCCAAAACCGACTTGGGATACCCGAATGCGCGCACCACTCTATTTTTCGATACTTTCGGCTACATTGCTGCTGAGCGGCTGTACGGCGCGTCTGAGTGACCCCGAAATGAATTTTGAACCCCCCAAGTACGTCGAGCAGATGCCCTCGAAAGAAGAGGAAAACAGTTTCGCCTCGCGGGGAAGCCTGTTCGGGCAGGGGGACAGCCCGCTCTTCTCCGATCACAAGGCGATGCACGTCAACGACATCGTCACCGTCGTCATCTCCGAAACGGTCAAAAGCACGAGCAAGGCAAGCAAGGCGCTCACCAAGGAAGACAACCTCGGTCTCAACGGGGGGCTGTTTACCTCCACCGGGGACAACTCCGTCGTCAACAACGCGGTGAACAAACTCAACGGGATTTCGAACATCGGGTTCAGCGCGGGGTCGAGTTCCGATTTTTCCGGCTCGGGCTCATCCTCCAAAGACGCGTCGTTCACGACGACCGTATCGGCGCGGATCGTCAAGGTGATGGCCAACGGGAACTATTTCATCACCGGGCGGCGCGAGATCATGGTCGACAGCGAAAAGCAGATCATGCAGCTCAGCGGGGTGATCCGCCCCTACGACATCGACCAGAACAACCAGATCAGCTCGGCCAAAATCTCCGATGCCAAAATCCTCTACGCCAACCAGGGCGATATCGACAAATCGATCAACCAGGGATGGGGGAGCAAGCTCGTCCACGCCGTCTGGCCGTTTTAAAATCTAGCGTATAACTTCGAGCGGGTTGATGTGGGCGTTGCGCTGCGTCACCTGGAACATCAGCTCTTTGGCGACCCGGCCGATAACCGAACCCTGTTTGAGCCGCTTGCCCACTTCGACGGTGGGGGCGATTTTGTCCAGGTGGGCGTAGATCGTGTGGAGGCCGTTGTCGTGTTCGATGATCACGACGTTTTCGAGCATGGCCGTCGGTTTGGCGAGGATCACCTTGCCGTTGAAGACCGCCTTGACCTTGGCGTCGGGTTCGGTCGGGCGGAGCGAGACCGATTCGTTGTAGATTTTGATGCCGTACACGGGATCGGTGTAGGGGCCGAACCGCTTGGTGACGACGTAACCGTCCAGCGGTGCGATTGTCCGCTCTCCCGAATAGGCGGCGACGTTGGAGGGTTTGTACTCGGCGACTGCCCGTTTGACGTCGGAAGGGACCGGTTTTTGCCCCGGTTTGGCCGGTGTCGGCTTGGAGGCCGCTACTTTTTTGGGTTTGAGCGATTCGCGCTTGATGATGTTGAGGCTGGCCAGCGTGTTCTGGAGCGAGCGCTGCTGCTTGAGGATTTTGTTAAGAGAAGCGCTGTAGGCGCGTTTCTCTTTCTCGAGGAGGGCGATCGCCTTTTCGTTCTCCTTCTTCGTCTCCAGCACCTTGTTTTTCTGCTGGTCGATGATGGCGATCGATTTTTTCAGCACCGTCGTCTGCGAGGAGAGCCCCGCGATTTTTTCGGCGTTTTCGCTAAAGAGGGCATTGAGCTGGCGGATCTCGTCGTTGATCTGTTTGAGGTGGAGTTTGAGCGCCTCTTCGGTGATGAGCGCGTCGGCTTCCTTGGCCCGGTCGTCGTTGATCAGCAGCGATATCGAGGTGTTGCGCGCGAGGGCGAAGACGAGGCGCTGTTCGATTTCGTTCTGGGTTTTTACGAGGATGTTCTGCTGCGCTTCGAGGGCCCGCAGGTGCGCCTTGTTCGACTGGTAGACGGTCTCTTTGGAGCGGAGCTCCTCGATGAGGGTATTGAGATGTTGCTGCTGCGCCCCGACCGCCTCTTTTTGTTTGAGGATTTTCTGGGCCGTTTCGGTGAGCTTGGCGTTGAGGGTCGAATAGGTCTGTTTCGTCTGGGTCAGCTGCTTGGAGGCGTGCTTGATTTTCTCATCGATGGGGGCCGCCCCCAGCGAGAGCGAGAGGAGGGAGGCGAGGATCAGGGAGAGCGGTTTCATCTATTCCTCTTCGGTGTGGCCGATGACGATCGTGAGGGTCAGGACGATCGATACCCCCAGCGCGATGGCGAGCGAACGGATCGCGTCGTCGACGAAATCGAACAGCTGGATGGTGATCCCTACGGTACGCAGCAGCTGGTCCATCCAGCCGTACTGGTCGATGATGAAAAACGCCAGGCACACGAACATCGTCGCGATGATCGCATCCACGATGGCCAGCCGGAACAGTACGGCCGAGCGGAGCCACACGGGGGCGCCGAAGAGGGCCATGATGCTCATCCGTTCGGCGTGCTGGAACTGCCACAGCCGCATCTCTTTGAGGATCAGCAGCGAGGTGACCGCCGCGATCGCGATCGAGAAGATCTGGACGACGTCCTTGAACAGCAGCATCAGCTTGTAGACGGTGTCGTGCGTCTGGGCATACCCCTCGACCCGCTCGATGGCGGAGTGTTTCTGGAGCCGTTTCTGGAGCGTTTCGATCTCGTAGGGCGTCGGGAAACGGCTGAGGTAGAGGCGGTAGAATTTGGGCAGCGTCACCTTGAGGAGTTCGAGGTTTTTCTTGCTCATCTCCCCCTTGAGCCGTTCGAGCACCTGGTCGGTGGCGATCGGTTCGCTCCGCTCGATCAGGGCATCGAGGGCTTTGAACTCTTCGGGCTTGAGGGTTTTGTTGGAGACGACGATGATCGAATAGTCGTTTTTGAGCCGCTCTTCGTACGCGGCGATGGTGCGGTCGACGGCGACGTAGATCTGGACGGCGAACAGGACCGTAAAGAGGGCGATGATGAGGGAGATATGGTTTTTAAGCGATTTCATGGAGCGTCCCCATATCGATGTGGAAATGTTTGTAGGGCACCTTGATGGAGGTGGGGATATGGTGGGTGACGACGACGATCGTTGTTTTGAGCTGGGCGTTGGCCCCCTCCAGCAGGTTCCAGATCACCTCGGAGGAGTATTCGTCGAGATTTCCCGTCGGTTCGTCGGCGAGGATGAGGATCGGGTTGTGGGCCAGCGCCCGTGCCATCGCGACCCGCTGCTGCTCTCCGCCGGAGAGTTCGGGGGGGTATTTGCCCGCCTGGTGGATCAGTTTGACGTGCCCCAGCAGCTTCTGGACCTGTTCGCCGCTGACGTCCTTGGTGTAGCCGGAGATGATCAGGGGGAGCATCACGTTTTTCTCGATCGTCCACTCCTTGATCAGCTTGTAGTCCTGGAAGACGATCCCGATATGGCGGCGGAGAAAGTTGAGTTTGGAACTGCCGATCCGGTTCATCTTGACCCCGCCGACGACGAGCTGCCCCGCGCGGGGCTCGATGGCGCCGTAGAGGGATTTGAGCAGTGTCGATTTCCCGCTTCCGCTGGCCCCGGTGATAAAGACGAAACTCCCCGCGTCGATACTGAAGGTCGCCTTGGAGATGACGGTTTCGAAATCCTGGTACGAGAGGGAGAGGTTATCGGCAATGATCACTTTATCCATGAAGCACCTCGTTGAGTAGGGTATGGGCCGCGAGGTTCGCGCGCGAGCGGACGGGGAGGGCAGGGTAGTAGCGGGTACGCCCGGGTTCTACGATGACGTAGCAGCTCTCGGGACGATCGAAGCTCCCCATCGCCAGCCGGAGCATGAGGGTGTCCTTTCCGATGCGGTAGCTCCGCTCGACGTGCAAAAATCCCCACTCGCGCCGGATCGTCTCTTTGGAGAGTTTTTGGGCGGCTCCCATCGGGTCGGGGGTGGAGGCGAACGTAAAATCTCCCTCGCTCTGCGCTTCGGGGCTTTCGGTTTCACACGTAAAGAGGACGTCGTAGATGTTTTTTTCCATCCGCTTCCAGCGGTCTTCGTATTTGCTGCTGATGGCGATCTCGCGGTTTTTGTACACTTCGAAACGGCTCCGGGGGGGTGCGCTGAACGTTTCGAGGGCGAAGCGGTAGTATTCTTCGCTGTCGGTGCGCAGCTCCAGGGTACCCCCCGGTTTGAGGACGCGGATCGACTCGTTCAGAAACGCTTCGGAGATGACGCGGCGGTGGGGTTTTTTATCCCAGGGGACCGGGAAATGGACGTAGATTTTCCCCACGACGTTCGAGGGGACGAACTCCAGGAACAGCCGCGCGTCGTAATCGAGGACCATGACGTTTTCCAGCGCCCGGATCGAGATCTGCTTGAGGGCCTGTTCGATCGAGGGTTTGTGGATTTCCAGCCCGATAAAGAGTACCTCGGGGTTGGCCTCGGCCTGATGGAGAAGGTGGCGGGCCGAACCGAACCCGACTTCGATCCGCACTTCGCGCCCCGCGGGGAAACGCTCGGCGAAAAAGGCAATCGTTTTGAGGGCGTCGTGGGTTTTGAGGTGGGTGTTCTCGGGGGCGTCGTCGACGTTGGAATCCAGGACGTTCAGCCCCGCGCATTCGGCATAGGCCAGCAGCGCGTGCTTGACGATGAAGTTGGGGGAAGGGCGGGTGATCTTGTCACACTTGAGCAGCTCTTTGTCGCCGCTTTTTTTGCGGACGAGGAAGAACTCCCTCCCCTTGTAGCGGGTGGCGATCAGCGCTTCGTCGTAGTGGCCGATATTTTCGGCGACGAAGTCGAATTCGACCTCGCCCGAACGGGCGGGGAATGGAGGGGTTTTAAACGATTCGATATGCAGATGGGGCATAGGCGTTATTTAACCTCGTGCATGAGTTCGATCGCTTCGGTCGGAACCGAGCGGATGCCGTTGGAATCAACCCCGACGATCTGGTAGAGATACTGGGTGTTGGGTTTGACGTCCGAATCGCGGTAGGTGGTTCCCGTGATGTTGTTGATGTCGACGACCTCGCGGCTGATCCAGCTCGTTTTGGTCGTTTTGACGATCGTGTAGTTCACCGTCCGGGGATCGCCGCTTTTCCACTGCAGCTCCGCCCCGCCGTTGATGATTTTCCCCTCGTACGCGATCGGGCTTTGGGGTCTGGAGAGGGTTGAACCCTGCACCGCTACGCTGGAGAGGGGGCTTTCGAGGCCGTCTTTGTCCACCGCCGTGATTTTATAAAAATAGAATTTCCCATCCTCGTTGACCGTGTCGGTGAAATTGGTATTTTCGAGCTTGACGTGGTACGAAAACAAACCGCTCGGCGAGGATGAGCGGTAGATGTTGTAGTGCGACAGGTCGCTGATCGAAGTGGGTTCCCACGAGAGGGTGATCGCTCGCGGGACGCTGTTGGTGGCCGTCGCCCCCTTGATTTCGGGGGGGAGGGGTTTGGTGATCACTTTGGCCGTTTCGCTGGGGGCGGTGGCGAGCTTGTCGAACGTCAGCGCCTTGATGCGGTAGTAATAGACCTGCCCGTCTTTGAGATCGCGGTCGAGGTACTCGGCGTTGAGCCGCCCGGTGATCGTGGCGAGTTTGTTCCACTCCTGCTCGTTGGCGTCCTTACGCTCGATCTGGTAGCTGTGGATCCGGCTGTTGGGGTGGGGACGCCACAGGAGTTTGGCGCTGCGGGGCATGTTGCCGACCGACTGGAAAAAGCTCACCGGGGCGATCATCGGCTGGGTTTCGATGATCATCGTTTCGCTCCCGACCGATTCGCTCCCCGCATCCGTGTAGGTGGAAAAACGGTACTGGTAATGGCTCGCGGGCTGCAGATCGCCATCGACGAAATGGGTCGCGTAGCGGTTGTCGACGGTCGCGATCCGGTGGAGTTTTGGATCTCCGCTGCCGGGGGTGTCGCGGTAGACGTAATACCCGCTGACCCGTTTGTCGTCGATCGGTTTCCATTCGAACGCCGCCGAGGTGATGTCGGAGATGTAGCCGTTCATCGAGGGAACGGGGAGGGTCGAGTCGATGGTGACCGCTTTTTGGGGGGTAGGCTGCGGGGCGCAGCCGCTAAAGAGACTCAGTGCTAAAGCGATGCTCAAGGTGGTTCGGATCGATGAGTTCATGCAATTCCTTCGCGTCAAAATGTTTGTGTACGTAATCGTCCATATACGGGCTCAGCGGAGCCGTAAAGGTGACCCTTTTCCCGCTGGAGGGATGGGTAAAATAGAGGTTGTAGGCATGAAGCAAGATACGTTCCATCCGGCCGCTTTTCGCGTGGCTGCCGTAGAGGTGGTCGCCGATGATATGGCGGCTGATCGATTCCAGATGGACCCGTATCTGGTGGGTGCGTCCGGTATAGAGTTTGCAGGCGATCAGCTCTTCGGTGCCGTCGTGGCTGGGGAGGAGTTTGCGAAACTCCGTCTTGGCGTTTTTCCCCTGCTCGGTGATCGCCATTTTGAGACGGTTGTGGCTGCTGCGCCCGATGGGGCGGTCGATGAGGGTCACGTCGTCTTTGAGGGGAGGGGTGATCACCGCGAGGTAAAAACGCCCCATGCTCTTGTCCTGCAGCTGGGCCGAGAGGGCCTCGTGGGCGCGGTTATTCTTGGCGACGACCATGACGCCGCTCGTGCCCCGGTCGAGGCGGTGGACGATCCCGTGACGCTCCTCGCCGCTGAGGGTGGAGAGGGTGATCCCCTTGTGCTTGAGCCAGTCGACGAGGGTCGGCTCCTTGACGCTGGGGGCGGGGTGGACGGTGAGCGAGCTGGGTTTGTCGATGACGAGGAGATCGTCATCCTCGTAGAGGATTTCGACGTCGAAATCGATCTCCTGCGGCGGGGTCGATTTGGCTTCGGGGAAGACGACCGTGACGGTCTGCCCCGCCCTGAGCTTCTGTCCCGCCTTGGAGGTTGGTTTCCCGTCGATGCCGATTGCATCCTGCTCGATCAGCTGAACGATCTGGTTCCGGGTCTGTCCCAGCTTCTGGGAGAGGAAAACATCCAGCCGAAGCCCCTCTTGCTCAACGCTGAATTGTTCGTTTTCTCTCATGGATATCCTCTGGGGTAGTGTCGTGTGATGGGTTCTAAACGTCCGCTGTGCTACAATTAGCAAAAAAGTAAGGATTGTAGTGCTTAATATTGACCGGCGAATTTTAGCACACTTTGATTTTATTACGATTATTTTACTGATTCCCCTCATTTTGACTTCAGGTTGGCTCATTTTCGAGATCCACCCGGTGCTGGGGCAAAAACAGATGGTCTATACGTCGGTCGGGATCGGGGTGTTCCTCGCGATTTTCCTCCTTCCGATCCGGCGGCTGCTGTGGATGATTCCGATCATGTACTGGACCGGGATCCTCCTGCTGCTCGCCGTCGAATTCGTCGGCCACTCGCGGCTGGGGGCCAAACGGTGGATCGAGATCCCCTTCGTCCATTTTACGATCCAGCCCTCCGAACTGATCAAACCCGCGTTCGTCCTGATGCTGGCGTACCTGATCAGCCGCAACCCCCCGCCGCCGGGCGGCTACGGTATCAGGGATTTCGCCAAGCTCTCCTTTTTCATCCTCCTCCCCTTTTTCCTGATCGCAAAGGAACCCGACCTCGGGACGGCAACGGTCCTCGCGATGCTGGGATTCGGCGTCCTCTTCATCGTCGGGGTCAAATGGAAAATCTGGGTGAGCCTGGGGGTCGCCTTCGTCGTCTCCCTGCCGCTCATCTACACCCAGCTGCACGATTACCAGAAACAGCGCCTCCACGATTTCGTCGCCGAAAAACCGAGCTACCAGGTCGAACAGTCGATCATCGCGATCGGTTCGGGGGGCTTTTTCGGCAAGGACAAGGAGGACGCCACGCAGGCGCAGATGAAGTTCCTCCCCATCGCTTCCAGCGACTTCATCTTCGCCTACGTCGTCGAGCGGTTCGGCTTCTTCGGGGCGTTCCTGCTCATCTCGCTCTACGCCGCGCTGATCATCCACCTCCTGATGATCGCCGGGTGGGCCGAAGACTATTACATCAAGGTCGTCGCCGGGGCGCTGGCCCTCTTTTTCTTTATCTACATGACGGTCAACATCGGGATGACGATCGGATTCGCCCCCGTCGTAGGGGTCCCGCTGCCGATGTTCAGCTACGGGGGGAGCAGTTTTGTCAACTTCATGGTCATGTTCGCGATCCTCGAAAACCTGCTGGCCTACCGTTTCCGCTATCTCTACACCGACACCGGCAAAAAAAGCTTTGTCTAAAGTAGGAGCGACTATAATGCGCTCCTCCGAATGGGTCTTTAGCTCAGTGGTTAGAGCCACCCGCTCATAACGGGTT
>CAZBIR010000063.1:0-11597 GCA_964491035.1 uncultured Sulfuricurvum sp. | reverse complement strand
TTACGCGCTTCGAAAAGCTCGGAAACCCGTGGAAGACCCCCGGTGATGTCGCGCGATTTCTGGAGCGCTTTCGGGGTACGGGCGAGGATGTCCGCCACTTTCACCTCGGCACGGTCCTGGGCGAAAATCGCCGTTTTCGGCTCCATCGCATAACGGATGATCGATCCGTCGGATGCGGCGAGGACGATTGTCGGTTTGAACTCGGGAGCGACGTACTCGTTGATCATCAGACGGGTTTTCCCGGTCAGCTCATCGAACTGCTCGGACGCGGTAACGCCCGGAATAATGTCTTCGAACGTGATAACCCCGTCCGTTTCGGAAATGATCGGATTCGAGTACGGATCCCATTCGGCGATGACGATCGACTCCTCTTTGGCCGGTTTCGCGATCAGCGTATCGGCTTTGACCGCCTCGTTGTCGCTCAGTTCGATGATCGAACCGCGGGCGATATAGTGGCGGATCGCTTCGCGGTCGTCCGCATCGGCGACCACGGCAAACAGCCCCTTCTCTTCGACCGCATATCCTTTGGCGATCTCGTGGTGACGCTCGAGGTAATCGCCGCGGAGGAGGTAATATTTGACCGTCCCTTTCTCTTTGGCATAAATTTTCTGCGTTACCGGGGCACCGTCTTTGACCTGGATTTCCGAAGCGTACGGGATCCGGTTCGGGACGTTCCATCCGTCTTTGATCGTTTCGACGATCGATTCGTTCTCTTTGACGGCCGTGCCGTTTTCGTACGGAAGGTAGAATTTACCCTCGATTTTACCGCTGACGCCGGCGAGTTCGTTCGGTTTGGCGACCTCGTTTTTACGGAGGGTATAGCGCTGAACCTGCGATTCGCTGCGAACGCTGACGATCACCTCGTCGTGGATCGTCTGAATCTCGACGGTTCCGGCAAACGGCGCCTTGATTTTCGGCTCGACCAACAATACGGCCGCGTTACGGCGGTTCGCGACGATCTGTCTTCCCTCTTTGGAGGTGTAGGTTTTCATGTTGTAGTAACGGATGAAACCTTCTTTGTTCGCCACAACCTGGCGCTCTTCTCTCGTGCTTGACGCGGTTCCCCCGACGTGGAACGTACGCAGCGTCAGCTGCGTACCCGGTTCCCCGATCGACTGGGCCGCGATGATACCGACCGCTTCCCCTTTCTTGACGATTTCGCCGGTTCCGAGGTTGAGGCCGTAACACAGCGCGCAGACGCCGTTTTCGGATTTACACGTCGTCGGAGTGCGGATCTGGACCGATTTGATTCCCGCTTCGGCAATTTTGGAGGCTTTGATCTCATCGATCAGCGTCCCTTCGGCGTAAAGGATCTCGTTGGTAATCGGATCGATCGCGTCTTCGGCGAGAACCCGCCCGTAGATACGGTCTTCCAACGGTTCGATCAATTCGTTACCGACGGAGATGTCGGTGATTTCGATCCCTTCGTGGGTTCCGCAGTCGTGCTCGACGATTTTCACGTTTTGTGCGACGTCGACGAGTTTACGGGTCAGGTAACCGGCGTTCGCCGTTTTCAGAGCCGTATCCGCCAGACCTTTACGGGCACCGTGGGTCGAAATGAAGTATTCAAGAACGTTCAGACCCTCTTTAAAGTTCGAAATAATCGGCGTTTCGATGATCGAACCGTCCGGTTTCGCCATAAGTCCCCGCATACCGGCAAGCTGACGGATCTGCGCCGCAGAACCCCGCGCCCCTGAGTCGGCCATCATGAAGATCGAGTTGAACCCGTCTTTGTCGTTCTGGATCAGTTCCATCATTCCGCCCGCAACGGTGTTGTTCGTATCGGTCCAGACGTCGATGATCTTGTTGTACCGTTCCTGCTCGGTCAGAAGACCTGCTTCGAACTGCTTCTGGATCTCTTTGACCCGGGTTTTCGACGCGTTGATCAGCCCCTCTTTCACTTCGGGGATGATGATGTCGGCAATCGAGATTGACACGCCCGATTTGGTCGCATAGCGGAAACCGAGGTTTTTCAGATCATCCAGGAATCCGGCCGTTACGGCCACACCGCCGTGCTTGTTGACGTAATCGACGAGCGCGGAGATGTTTTTCTTTTTCATGACGACGTTCCACAATTCGACCGGAACGAAATCGGGAAGGATCGATTTGAGAATCATCCGTCCCGCCGTCGTATGGATCATCCGCCCCTCGGCGCGGGTACGGACTTTGGCGTGCAGATCCAGGGCATTGTGCTCCAGTGCGACCATGATCTCGTCAACGTTGCTGAAGAGTTTGTTCGAACCCTTCGCTTCGTTTTTGGCCAGCGTCAGATAGTACAGACCCAAAACCATATCCTGGGACGGGGTAGCGATCGCTTTACCCGATGCCGGCAGCAGGATGTTCATCGACGAGAGCATCAATACTTTCGCTTCGGCAATCGCTTCGGCCGAAAGGGGAACGTGCACCGCCATCTGGTCACCGTCGAAGTCGGCGTTGAACGCCGCACAAACGAGCGGGTGAAGCTGGATCGCCTTACCGTCGATCAGTTTGGGGTGGAACGCCTGGATCGAGAGTTTGTGAAGCGTCGGCGCCCGGTTGAGCATGATGGGATACCCTTCTACGATCTCGGCCAGACACTCCCATACTTCGTTCGTTTTCTCTTCGATCATTTTCTTTGCCGCTTTGACGGTCGTCGCGTACCCCTTATCCTCGAGTTTCGCGATCAGGTGCGGTTTGAAAAGTTCCAGAGCCATCTGTTTAGGCAGACCGCACTGGTCCATCCGCAGGCTTGGCCCGACGACGATGACTGAACGACCCGAGAAGTCGACCCGTTTACCCAGAAGGTTCTGACGGAAACGCCCCTGCTTCCCTTTGATGATTTCGGAGAGCGATTTGAGGGGCCGTTTGTTCGCCCCCTTGACCGCATTCGCACGGCGTCCGTTATCGAAGAGCGCATCGACCGCTTCCTGAAGCATCCGCTTTTCGTTGCGGACGATGATTTCGGGCGCTTCGAGTTCGATCAGGCGTTTCAGACGCTGGTTACGGTTGATAACCCGGCGGTAGAGGTCGTTGACGTCCGATACGGCGAATTTTCCGCCGTCCAGGCTCACCAGCGGGCGCAGTTCCGGAGGAAGAACCGGCAGTGCCGTCAGCATCATCCACGCGGGGTTGTTGCCCGAGTTCAGGAACGATTCGATGACTTTGAGACGCTTGACGATGGTTTTGCGTTTCGCTTCGGAATTGGTAGCGGCCACTTCCTCTTTGAGCGCGGAGAAAAGATCGACGAGATCGAGTTCGTCCAGGAGGTCACGAACCGCCTGCCCCCCCATCTCGGCAACGAATCCGCTGTCGCCGTAACGCTGCACGAGAGTACGGTACTGCTCTTCGTTAAGAACGTCGTATTTGAGGACCCGTGAGCTCTGCTCCGCATCGTAGCATGCTTCGCCGCCTTGCTTGACGATGTAGGCTTCGTAGTAGAGTACCCGCTCGAGGTCTTTCATCTTGACGCCCAGCAGGGTACCGATACGGCTGGGAAGCGAGCTGACGTACCAGATGTGGGCGACCGGGGTTACCAGGTCGATGTGTCCCATACGGATACGGCGCACTTTGGCGGAGGTAACTTCGACGCCGCACTTTTCACAGACAACGCCTTTGTAACGCATTTTTTTGTATTTTCCGCACAGACACTCGTAATCACGGACAGGACCGAAGATTTTGGCACAGAACAAACCGTCCCGCTCCGGTTTGAGGGTGCGGTAATTGATCGTTTCGGGTTTTTTAACTTCCCCGTGGCTCCATGAGAGAATTTTCTCCGGAGACGCCAGCCGGAACTGGAGCTGTTTAATGTCCGTAGGGCGATTTTCTTCCGTTACGGTAACCGGTACTAATTTACTCATTATCATCCACCTCGTCAAAAATCTCAATATCAAGCGCCAGCGACTGGAGCTCTTTGGTCAATACGAAGAGCGTTTCCGGGATACCCGATGCAGGAACGCTTTCGCCTTTCGTGATCGCTTTGTAAGCACGGACACGTCCGTCGACGTCGTCCGATTTGATCGTCAGCATCTCTTTGAGGACGGCAGAGGCGCCATAGGCTTCCAGGGCCCACACTTCCATCTCCCCGAAACGCTGTCCGCCGAACAGTGCTTTACCACCGACCGGCTGCTGCGTGACCAGAGAGTACGGCCCGGTTGAACGGGCGTGGACTTTCTCGTCGACGAGGTGGTGGAGTTTGAGCATGTACATATAACCGACGTTAACGCGCTCTTTGAGTTTCTCACCCGTTTTACCGTCGTAGAGTTCCATTTTTCCGTCGGTATCGAGCTTTGCCAGTTCGAACAATCTGCCGAACTCTTCGGACGTGACCCCTTCAAAGATCGGCGTCGCGAATTTAACCCCTTTGGACCAATCCTGCGCATAGCTGATGAGGGTTTCATCGTCCATCGCTCCGAGTGCATTTTTGGCATCCATCAGCCCCGCAACGTCGGCGAAAGAAATCATTTTTTCCCGCAGTTCGGAAACAAACTCTTTGCGTTTGGCGTCAAAAACTTCCTGGATCTGGTAGCCGAGTTCTTTACCGACCATCCCCAGGTGCATTTCGAGGATCTGCCCGATGTTCATCCGCGAAGGGACCCCCAGCGGGTTCAGACAGACGTCGACGGCGCGGCCGTTGGCCATGTACGGCATGTCAACTTCGGGAACAATCGTCGAAACGATACCCTTGTTCCCGTGGCGACCCGCCATTTTGTCCCCGACTTTCAGCTTACGCTTCGTCGCGATATAGACCTTGACGTATTTGACGACGCCGTTAGGGAGAATATCGTCTTTTTCCAGGATAGAGAGTTTCTCCTCGTGTTCGTCACGGAATTTTTTCTTCTCTTTCTGGAAGTGGTTCTTCGTCTGGTTGTATTTTTCCTGGACCTCGTCGCTGAACGCCTTGACGATGTTGTTCATCGCGAAACGGTTGACCTCTTTGAGATCTTCGGCTTTAACATTCTGCCCCGCTTTGTACTCGACGCCGTTGACGCTGACGTCGCTGATGAGCGGATGCTTGGTCAGAAGCGATACGATCCGAAGCATCTCTTCCTTGTCGATCATGAGCAGACGGTCGTAGTGTTCGCGCTCGAGTTCGTCACGCTCCTGTTTTTCCAGTTCGAGGGTGCGGGGATCTTTATCGTACCCTTTTTTGGTGAACACTTTGACGTCGACGACCACCCCTTCCATACTCGGCGTACAGTAGAGCGATTTGTTGACGACGTGGCCCGCTTTTTCCCCGAAGATAGCGCGAAGCAGGCGTTCTTCCGGAGTTGGCTTCACTTCGCCCTTCGGTGAGACTTTACCGACAAGGATCATCCCCCCTTTGACGTAGGTTCCGATTTTGACGATACCGCTTTCGTCCAGGTGGGCCAGCTCTTCATCGCGGACGTTCGGGATATCACGGGTGATCTCTTCGACCCCGTGTTTGAGTTCACGCGCTTCGGCCTCTTTTTCGTAGATGTGAACCGAAGTGAACGCGTCTTCGCGGATCATCCGCTCGGACATGACGATCGCATCCTCGAAGTTGTATCCGTTCCACGGCATGAACGCGACGAGGGCGTTGATCCCCAGTGCGAGTTCTCCTTTGTCCATGTTCGGACCGTCGGCGATGATTTGCCCTTTGGTAACGGTTTGTCCCTGCTTGACGATCGGGCGCTGCATAAATGTCGTATTCTGGTTGGTGCGAAGGTTCTTCTGCAACGGATAGTAGTCGATGAACGTTCCGTCCTCGTCTTCCCCCATCACGTAGATGTGTTTCGCATCCACTTTTTCCACAACACCGGTCCGCTCGGCTTTGACACATTCCCACGAGTCACGGGCAACGAGTTTCTCAACCCCGGTACCGACAATCGGTGCCTCCGGGCGAAGCAGAGGAACCCCCTGACGCTGCATGTTCGATCCCATCAGGGCACGGTTCGCGTCATCGTGTTCAAGGAACGGAATGAGGCTTGCCGCGACACCGACGACCATGTGCGGAGTCAAATCGCGCAGTTCACACTCTTTGGGTGATTTAAGCATGATCTCGCCGTCCTGGCGGATTTCGACCAGATCATCGAGGAAGTTCCCTTTGTCGTCGACACGGCTCGATGCCGCAGCGATAATTTTCCCCTCTTCCTGCGTCGCGGTAAGGTAGACGACTTCGCCCGTGACGACACCGTCTTTGACAACGTTGTACGGTGCTTCGATGAAGCCGTGCTCGTTGACTTTCGAATAGGTTGCCAGCGTGTTGATCAGACCGATGTTCTGACCCTCCGGCGTTTCGATCGGACAGATCCGGCCGTAGTGGGTCGGGTGGACGTCCCGCACTTCGAATCCGGCGCGCTCTTTAACCAGACCGCCCTCACCGAGTGCCGAAAGACGGCGTTTGTGGGTCACTTCGGACAACGGATTCGTCTGGTCCATGAACTGTGACAGCTGTCCGCCGCTGAAGAACTCCATGATCGTACTGGTGATCATTTTGGAGTTGATCAGGTCGTGCGGCATCAGTTCGGTGGTCGGTCCGCTCATGGTGCTGAGCTTGTCCTTGATCGCTTTTTGCATCTTGACCAGACCGTTGTGCAGCTCGTTACCGAGAAGTTCCCCGATGGAACGGATACGGCGGTTACCGAGGTGGTCGCGGTCGTCGATGTGCCCCTGTCCGTTTTTAACTTTAACCACGTATTTGACCGTATTGATGACGTCCTCGTGGGTCAGTACGGTCACGTATTCGGGAACGTTCAGTCCCAGTTTATGGTTCATCTTCATCCGCCCGACACGGGTCAGGTCGTAACGTTCCGGGTCAAAGAAAAGCTGGTTGACGAATACTTTCGCCGCCTCTTTCGTGACCGGCTCGCCGGGGCGCATGACTTTGTAGATACGGATTGCCGCCAGGTCGTTTTCGTCCTCGATATCCTCGGTCTGCTTGAGGAGTTTGAGCGAATCGGCATCGGCGATAAACGCGTTGATGATCGCGCTGTCATGCCCTTCGGCCAGGTCGTTGGCGATAACGAATTCGCCAACCCCGGCATCGGCCATTTTACGCAGTTTCGTTTCATCTAGCTGCGTCATCGTATCGAACATCACTTCACCCGTAGAGGCATCGATGATCGCTTCGGCCAGGTGGCGTTCGATAAGGGTCTCGACTGGGTACTGGATCGCTTTGACCCCTTCGGCAATCAGTTTTTCCGCTTTTTTCGTTGAAAGCCGTTTTCCCGCCGCAACCAGCAGTTTCCCATCGGCATCCACAAGATCATACCCCAGACGCCCTGCAAATTGTTCGGGATCAAAATCCATCAGGTACTTGTTGTTTTCCACGCGGATTTTCTGCAGCGGATAGAACATTTTGAGAATATCCTGCTTGCTGTAGCCCAGGGCGCGGAACATGATCGTCACGGGAACTTTACGGCGTTTGTTGATGCGCATGTAAAGGATATCTTTGGGATCGTACTCGAAATAGAGCCATGAACCCCGGTCAGGGATGATCTGACCGGTAAAAATCATTTTGCTTCCGGCCGTAGTCGATTCTTCTTCTTTGAAGATGACCCCGGGAGAGCGGTGAAGCTGGTTGACGACGACACGCTCGACACCGTTGATAACGAACGAAGTACGATCGGTCATCAGAGGGATGTCACGGATGAAAATAGTCTGTTCTTTGATGTCTTTGACACCGGTTTTTTCTTTGGTGTTTTCGTCGCGGTCCCAGATTACGAGACGTGTCTTCATGCGAAGGGAAACGGAATAGGTCAAGCCCCGCTCCATACATTCGCGGACGGTGTATTTCGGGCGTCCTACTTCGGAGCCGAGATATTCCAGGGAGAGGCGGTTTTGCGTATCATGAATCGGGAAAACCGATTGGAAAACGCGTTCAATACCGCTTTTGGAACGGTCTTTCTGGTCCAACATCAAAAACGATTCATAAGAACTTTGTTGGAGTTGTAACAAATTCGGTACTTCAATTTGCTGGGGAGTTTTCGCGAAATCTACGCGTAAGCGGTTTCCGGAGTGAAGAGTGTTTAACATTAGGCTACCTCAATCGAAGTTTTTGATCCCGTAGGGATAAGTGCAAAGTCTCTAGCTCAGGCGTCCCTGAGCCTATAACGACGTATGGGCACTTTACCGAGCAGATGAAAATCTGTTCCGTAAAGTGCCCTGTGGGAGCGGGGCCGAAGCCCCAATCATAAAATGATTATTTGATTTCGACGACGGCGCCAGCTTCTTCAAGCTCTTTTTTCGCTGCTTCTGCAACGTCTTTGGCAACGCCTTCTTTGATGGTTGTAGGTGCACCTTCAACCGCGTCTTTCGCCTCTTTAAGACCAAGACCAGTAAGAGCGCGAACCACTTTAATGACGTTGATTTTTTTGTCTCCGCCATCTTTGAGGATAACGTCGAACTCAGTTTTTTCTTCTTCAACGGCAGCTGCAGCAACAGCACCGCCGGCGACTGCTACTGGTTGCGCAGATACACCGAATTTTTCTTCGAACTCTTTTACGAGCTCAGACAGTTCAAGAACTGAAAGGTTTGAGATAAACTCAAGAACATCTTCTTTTGTTACAGCCATTGTATTCTCCTTGCGAATATTCTGTTTTATTGGTTGCTACCTGCCTCAGGCAGACAGCAGTGCGCAATCGCGAATTGTCGGATTACGCTTCTTCTTTTTTACGTTTAAGCGCATCGAGTCCGATGGTAAAGTTCCGTACAGGGCCCATCCAGACAGACGCAAGCATACCAAGCAGCTCTTCGCGGCCCGGAAGGGTTGCGAACGCACGTACTTTTTTCTCATCTGCCGCTTCGCCGTCAATGTAGGCGGTACGGATTACGAATTTATCATTATCTTTACCGAATTCGACAGCAACTTTGGAAGCAGCGATAGCGTCTTCACCCCATACGAAGATGTTGGTATCTTTGATATCGATACCGCTCATCCCGGCATTGCTCAGAGCGATCGTAGCCAGGGTGTTTTTGACAACCTGAACTTTCGCCTCTTTTGCACGCGCCGCTTTGCGCAATGTTTCGAGGTTAGATACGCTCAGACCCCGATAGTCACACATAACGACTGCTTTTGCCGATTTGAACTCTTCGGTAAGAGTACTGACAATCTCAGCTTTTTGCGTTTTGTTCATCGTTTCTCCTTTCCAGACATGACTTCAAGCGGGGCGCGTTAACGATTAAGGGCAAAGCCCCCCTACTGTCTTCAGTCCATAAGATAAAGTGTGCGGCCTCGGCCGCAGCGGGTATTTAGCGAATATCCAGAAGTTCTTGCGTATCGAATTTGATCGCAGGGCTCATCGTCAGCGACAGTGCCGCGTTTTTGATGTAGCGCCCTTTCGCCGTAGAAGGTTTGGCACGGTTGATCGCACCGACGAACGCTTTGATGTTTTCTTCGATTTTTGCGGTGTCGAAACTTACCTTGCCAATACCGGCGTGGATGTTCCCTTTTTTGTCGACACGGAAGTTAACCTGTCCGCCTTTGACGTTGCTGACCGCTTTGGCGATGTCCGCGGTAACAGTACCGGTTTTAGGGTTCGGCATCATCCCTTTTGGCCCGAGGATACGTCCTACCTGACCGACAAGGCCCATACAATCGGGTGCTGCGACAACGATGTCGAAGTTGATGTTGCCCGCTTTGATTTCATCGACCAGATCTTCAGCACCGACAATATCGGCACCGGCTGCTTTGGCCTCATCCACTTTTGCACCTTTGGCGAAAACGGCAACACGTACCACTTTCCCCGTTCCGTGAGGAAGCACGACGGCACCACGGATCATTTGATCAGCGTGACGTGGATCTACCCCGAGATTCAAAGCAATTTCAACGGTTTCGTCGAATTTAGCCGATTTAAGGTCTTTGATGACTGAAGAGGCATCGGCTACCGAGTAGCTTTTTGCCAGATCGATTTTTTCGCTCAGTTGTTTATAGCGTTTGCTTGCCATAATGAATTCTCCATTTCTAGAATCTGCCGCAGAGTTTAGCCTCTTTGCGGTCGAAGAGTAGTTGATCAGTCGACGACGTCGATACCCATAGAACGGGCAGAACCGGCAATCGTACGGGCTGCAGACTCAGGATCTTGCGTGTTCATGTCCTGCATTTTTTGCTTAACGATTTCCATGATCTGCGCTTTGGTGATTTTAGCCACTTTGTTTTTCAATGGATTTTCGGAACCTTTTTTGATTCCCGCTTTTTCCATGATCAGCGCTGTATTCGAAGGCTGTTTCGTAATGAACGAAAACGTTTTGTCCGCGTATACGGTGATGACGGTCGGGAGTTTGTATCCCGCTTTATCTTTCGTACGCTCATTGAATGCTTTACAGAATTCCATGATGTTCACACCGCGTTGACCAAGCGCAGGACCTACCGGGGGAGCCGGATTAGCCGCACCGGCTTGAATTTGCAACTTGATGTAGCCAGTTATTTTCTTTGCCATTTGTGCTTCCTTTTTTTGAGATTAAATGATTTTTTCGACTTGCGTGTACGAAATATCGACCGGGGTACTCCGGCCGAAGATCGATACGTTGAGTTTCAGCGTACCGTGTTCCAAATCGTATTCATCGACCGTTCCGGTAAAGTTCGCGAACGGACCGTCTACGATACGGACCATCTCTCCGTTGTCGAAGAAGACCTTCGGTTTCGGCGCTGAACGGTTGGTAACACGGTCGAGAATGACGTTGATATCGCTCTCGCTGAGCGGGGTTGGCTTGTTGGCCTCGCCGATGAATCCGGCAACACGGGGAAGCGACTGGATTTTATGCTGAAGATCGATCGAAAGATCGATATTCGCAAATACATACCCCGAGTAGAGAGAACGCTCGGAAATTTTCTTTTTACCGTTTTTGACTTCGATAACGTCTTCGGTCGGAACGATGACTTCGGTGATGACCTCTTCGAGGCGGTTTTCGGCGATCATGTTTTCGATTGCCGCTTTAACGCTACGCTCGCTTCCGGCATAGGTCTGGATCGAGTACCAACGATGTGCCATGTTTTTTCCTTAACTCAAAATAGCCGAAACGGTAGAAGACATAATAAAGTCAACCAGCGCCAGGAATAAAACGACGAAGGTCACGACAACCATGACGGCGATAAACGCCTGACGCACTTGCGGCTTCGTCGGGAAAATGACTTTTGCAAGTTCCATTTTCGCATTGTTGATGTAATTGCTGAGGCTGTTTTTCATTATTCTATCCTTAGAACATTTCCAACGAATAAAGCCCTCAAGCGCTATTAGTCGAAAATGGTGGCAGGCCAGGAGGGATTCGAACCCCCAACCATCGGATTTGGAATCCGGCGCTCTACCATTGGAGCTACTGACCTATCGAAGATTCCCCGCAGGGGGAAAACTTACAGTTTTGCTTCTTTGTGAACGGTGTGTTCGCGGCAGAATTTGCAAAACTTGCGTACCGAGAATTTCTCAGTATGCGTTTTTTTATTTTTGCTTGTGTGATAGTTGCGACGTGTGCACTTCTCACAAGCCAAATGGATATTTTCGCGCATGCTTTACCTTATTTATCCAACCCGAAGGTTGGGGAAATTATGCAAGGATTTTAGAAACAACCCCAGCACCGACAGTACGTCCACCTTCGCGGATCGCGAAGCGGGTACCCTCTTCCATAGCGATCGGGTGAATCAATTCTGCATTGATTTTCACGTT
>CAZBIR010000062.1:0-11765 GCA_964491035.1 uncultured Sulfuricurvum sp. | reverse complement strand
GCAGATGCCTACTGGGTACAGGCCGATGCAAAAATCATCGATATGGTTTCCGTCGGTGCACAGTACTCTCAGATCGATCCCAAAGGGACATTGAAAGATCTGGATGATTCTAAAATCTGGTCACTCAAAGCGGGTGTTGACGTAGCCGGTGTAAACCTCTATGCTGCGTATTCACAAGCGGATGAAGACGGTATCGCCGGTTTCGCAAACGTTTCGACTTCGGACAAAACCAAAATCTATACCGGTGACGGTTCCATCTACATGGACGGTATCGTAACGGCTCCGGGAACCAAAGCCTGGAAAGTCGGCGCTTCTACCGGTCTGGTTCCGGGTGTTAAACTGGCCGCTTCTTTCACGGATGCAAGCGACATCTATGATCAGGGTGGAAACGATATCTCTGCATGGGATATTTCTGCCAGCACCAGCTTCGGTCCTCTCGGTCTGACTGCGATCTATACGGAAGTGAACAACGATACTGAAGCCGGTACTCACGCTGACGGACTGGATGGTCTCAGACCAGCTATGTACGCTAGCCGTGACAACGAAACCCTTCGTATCATCGCTTCTTTGAAATTCTAATCCCTTCCGGGTACAGCAATTTCTCCCTACAGGGCCTTCGGGCCCTATTTCAATTCTCCTTATGTTAAGTTTGACTGCGGGATTCGTCACCCGCACCACTCCGGGCGCAGATTCGTCACCTGCGCCCACCCTTTACTCCTCTGTTTTTTTCAAAAATGCACAAACATTTGATTATCTTGCTATAATTGTTTCATGAGTAAACTGGATGAACTAAAAGGTGAGGTCGATTGGTTGGGCCGATGGCTCAATGTTTCGGTCATTACCGACTTTGCATTGATCGGTTGGACGGCATTGAACTATGAAACGCAAAAAGACGTTTTGGTCTATTCCGCGATTGCCGCAATATTTGGATTATCCATTGCAATTCTGATGATCAATCGGTCGGCGATGAAAAAAATCCGAGCCATGAAGGAGCTGAAAAAATGAAAGAAATTCTTTTGGTAACCGCTTTTGTATTCACTATCGGCGTCATGATTTACAGCAGCTGGAAAGCTACGCATATTTCGGATGGATGAGCGATGTATTTTACAAAGCCCGCTTCGCCTGCCGTTTTGGTGTGATGGTTTTCGTTTCGTTTTCCCCTCGGGATGCGGTTGAACCATCGCGTAGATACGACGGCATCGTTCTCCCCGGTGTTTTGGAAATATCGCGGATCAGGGCGGTTTTGAGTCTTTCCTCGTCGCATCGCTCCATCAGGTAATCATAAATCAGCGCGGTCTGGCGATCCAGCGATATTTTCCACGTCGAGAGGGTCTGGGCGTAGATCCAGAGGCTAAACGCGCCGAACTCCTCATAGACGCTTCCCCCTCCCCATACCAGCCGCACCGTCTCGTCAAAATTGCCGCTGTTGTAGTACATATCCCAGAACCTCGCGAACCGTTTCATTGTCTGGATCTGCGCAAAACTGACGAGTCTGTTCTGGACGATGTCGTAGGGGGGCGTGTCCGAATAGAGCATCCCCCACTCATCATCGTGGCGCGAGAGGGTGGTTCCCGAGAGGTTTTTGAGGATTCCGATCTGGATTTCGCTGCGGGTGAGGGAGACGAGGGTATCGAGGTTGGACCCGAACCCCTCCAGCGTCTCTCCGGGCAGGCCCACGATCAGGTCGAGGTGGAGGTGGGCGGCGGTGTTGTTTTCGAGATAGCGGAGATTGTCGATGATCCTGTCCAGTTTGAGCGGGCGGTTGATCCGCGCGGCGACGGTCGGATCGAGGGTCTGGATCCCCACCTCCAGCTGGAGCGACCCGGCGGGGAAGCGCTCGAGTTTGGCGCGGAGCGATTCGGGGAAATGGTCGGGGATCACCTCGAAATGGGCGAAATAGGGGGGGGCTTTGGAGAGGAAAAAATCGAGGATCGCGTTGGCGTAGGCCATGTTGAGGTTAAAGGTGCGGTCGATGAATTTGAAACTCCGCGCCCCCCGCTCCCACAGCCGCTCGAATGCCTCCATCAGAGCGTCGAGGGGAAAGTAGCGCACCTTTTCATCGATCGAGGAGAGGCAAAACTCGCACTCGAAGGGGCAGCCGCGCGAGGATTCGACGTAGAGGTAGCGGTGGGCGACATCCTCGTCGCTGTAGGCGTCGTAGGGGAGGGCAAGACGCTTCAGGTCGGGGAGAGGAGCGCGGATGAACCGCTCCGGTGGCAGATTGCCCTCCAGAAGGTTTCGGCACAGTTCGTAAAATGCCGCTTCTCCCTCGCCGCTGATGATGTAGTCGGCCGGCGAAAAATCGACGCGGTGGGGAAAATGCCCCGCCTCGGGGCCGCCGAGGACGATGAGGGTTTGCGGGGAGACTTTTTTGAGCAGGGAGATGAGCTGGGATACTTCGGAAGCGTTCCAGATGTAGGCGCCGATGCCGATGATGCGGGGGGAGTGTTCCAGCAGCCGCTCGGCGATGTTCTGGACCGGCTCGTTGATTGTGAATTCGACGATTTTGGCCTTCTCTTTGAGCTCGCGGAGGTTGGCGTAGAGATAGCGCAGCCCCAGCGCGGTATGGGCGTAGCGGGCGTTGAGGGTGGTGAGCAGAATCGTGGCCATGAAATTCCGATGCAGGTCTGAAATAGTTATGGTATTCTATCTAAAATGATGTTCGGAACAAGGAGCCTGATATGCGCTACATTCGCCGTTTTGATTCGCTGGGGATAGGGGACGTTGGACTCGTCGGGGGAAAGAACGCCTCGCTGGGGGAGATGATCACGTCTCTCAAGGAACTGGGGGTCAGGGTCCCCGAGGGGTTTGCGGTCACGGCGGAGGGGTACCGCGCGTTTGTGACCCACAACGGTTTCGAGCCCAGAATCCGCGCCCTTTTCGAGGGGGTCGATATTGCCAGCGTCGAAGCGCTCAAGCGGTGCGGCGAGGGGGTACGCAGCCTGATGCTCTCGGGGAACCTCCCCGAGGATCTCGCGCGCGAGGTGGTCGAAGCGTACCGGGAGATGGAAGATGAGTACGGAGCCCTCTCGGTGGACGTGGCGGTCCGCTCCTCGGCGACGGCGGAGGACCTCCCCGAGGCGAGTTTCGCGGGGCAGCAGGAGAGTTATCTCAACGTCCGGGGGGAGACGATGCTTCTTGAGCACGTCAAGCGGTGTTTTGCCTCCCTCTTTACCGACCGGGCGATCAGCTACCGCCACAGTCGGGGGTATGACCATTTTTCCGTCGCCCTCTCGGTGGGGGTGCAGAAAATGGTCCGCAGCGACCTGGCCTCCAGCGGCGTCATGTTTACGATCGATACCGAAAACGGCTCGGAGAACCTGATCCTCATCAACGCGATCTGGGGGCTGGGGGAAAACATCGTCGGGGGAAAAGTGAATCCCGATGAGTTCTACGTCTTTAAACCCAAGCTGCGGGAAGGGAAAACGGCGATCCTCAAACGCCAGCTGGGGACCAAGGCGCTCACGATGCACTACGACGAGCGCCACCACACGATCAACAGCGCGACCCCCCCCGAAAAGCAGCGGCAGTTCTCGATCAGCGACGCGGAGGTGGCCGTGCTGGCCCGCTACGCGCTGCTCATCGAGGAGCATTACAGCGCGAAGGCGGGGGAATACCGCCCGATGGATATCGAATGGGCCAAAGACGGCATCACGGGGGAGCTCTACATCGTCCAGGCGCGTCCCGAGACGGTACAGAGCCGCAAGCTGGGGGACAACGTCCTGGAGGAGTATCGCCTGGGGGCTCAGGAGGCTAAAGTGCTCCTGAGCGGCAAGGCGATCGGCGAAAAAATCGGAACGGGCAAAGTCAAGGTGATCCGCTCCCCCGATGAGAGCGAACGGTTCGAAGCAGGGGAGGTGCTCGTCGCCGACATCACCGACCCTGACTGGGAACCGATCATGAAAAAGGCTTCCGCCGTCATCACCAACCGCGGCGGGCGCACCTGCCACGCCGCGATCGTCGCCCGGGAGATCGGGGTTCCCGCCATCGTGGGGACGATCAACGCGACCGAAGTGCTTACAGAAGGGGAGACGGTGACGGCCAGCTGCGCGGAGGGGGAGATCGGAAACGTCTATGAAGGTGCGATTGATTTCGAGATCAAACGGATCGATCTGGGAACCCTGACGCCGACGAGAACGAAACTCTACATGAACGTCGGGAATCCCGAGAGCGCGTTCCGCGTCGCCCGCCTCCCCAACGACGGAGTGGGGCTGGCGCGGATGGAGTTCATCATCAGCAACTACGTCAGCGCCCACCCGATGGCGCTGGTGGACCTCTGGCGGGGCATAGCGATCAAAGACGCCAAAAAGGTGCGCGAGGCGATGGCGGGGTATGAGGATCCCAAAGCCTTTTTCCTCGACAAAATTTCCGAGGGGGTCGGGATGATCGCTGCGGCGTTCTATCCCCGTCCCGTGATCGTCCGCACCAGCGATTTCAAAACGAACGAGTACAAGTTCATGAGGGGGGGGGAAGCGTACGAGCGCGACGAGGAGAACCCGATGATCGGGTTTCGGGGGGCGAGCCGCTATTACTCGCAGGAGTACCGCGAAGCGTTTGGATGGGAGTGCGAGGCGCTGCATCGGGTACGCGACGAGATGGGGCTTGACAACGTGCAGGTGATGCTCCCCTTCGTCCGCACCCCCGAGGAGGGGAAGAAAGCGATCGCCGTGATGAACGAGTCGGGGCTCGTGCAGGGGGAGAACGGCCTGAAAATCTACGCGATGTGCGAGATCCCTGCCAACGTCATCCTCGCCGACCGGTTTCTCGAGATTTTTGATGGCTACAGCATCGGGAGCAACGATCTTACCCAGCTCGTGTTGGGGGTCGACCGCGACAGCACCCTCGTCGCGTCGGTGTTCGATGAACGCAACGAGGCGGTGACGCGGATGCTCTCCGCTGCGATCCGCGCGTGCAGGGAGCGGGGAAAATACATCGGAATCTGCGGGCAGGCCCCCTCCGATTATCCCGAGATCACCCGTTTTCTGGTTCAGGAAGGGATCGATTCGATCTCGCTCAACCCCGACTCGCTGCTGAAGATGCGGCAGGTGGTGAGTGCGTTCGAGGATGAGGGGAAATGATTAAAATTTGAAGATCAGCACGTCGTGGTCGGCCTCTTCGAGGAGGTCGAACGCGAAAAAGCTGAAACTCCCCGAGGTGTGGATACTCACCAGATCAGCCCCGTACGATTTGGAAATCTCCAGGAACAGGGGTGGGTTGAGGGGCCCTTTGCGGGTCAGCATCTGCACCTTCTCGGGAGGGAGATGCAGCGATGCGGCAAACGTTTCGGCGGCGAGCTCTTCGCCCTGCCGGATCTGCATCTGGTAGTCGAGGATGTCCTCTTCGGTGAAACCGTAGGTTTTCAGCCGCCCCTCGAAGGGGAGGTTATAGACGTTGAGCAGCGAAATCTCCGCCTGTGGGAAAAGGGTTGCCGTTTCGAGGATCGCGGTTCTGGAATGGTCAGAGAGGTTGGTCGGGATCAGGATCCGGCGCGGATCGAGGGGGACGTCGTTTTTGATTACGAGGACCGGGACGGTGGCGTTTCGGATAATGCTCTTGGTCGTCGAGCCCACCAGCAGCTCTTTGAACATATACCCCTCGCCGCTGCTGCCGATGACGAGCATCGTCGCGTGGATCAGAGCCGCCGTTTCGGCGATTTCGCGGATGACGTTTCCCTGCATGCAGTGAAAATGCTTTTTGTTCAGCTGCGGGAACTGGGAGTGCAGGACGTTCCAGCTGTGCTCGCGGATCGATTTGAGGTCCTGTTTGAGGGTGAACCACGACTCCTCGACGACGTGGATCACGTGCATCTCAGCGCCGTGGGTGTCGGCAAGAGAAATGGCCTTTTTGACCACGGTCATGCCGGTTTCAGAAAAATCGGTGGCGACCAGAACAGTCATTTTTTTCATTTGTGCTCCTTTGAAGTTTCGACGAGTACCGGTTTGTAGTTCCGGTCCCGTACGCTTTGGATGATGAGGTCGACATCCTCGATGGGGACGTTCATCATCTGCAAGGCGGTCGCACCGAGGCTGAGGCTCGCTTCGATCGCTTCGGGGTAGGCGTGTGTCGCCCCTGCCTCGAGCAGTTTCGTACTGGCGGCCGCGTCTTTGGCCCGGACGATAATCGGCATTTCGGGCGAAAGCTTTCGCAGAAAAGAAACCGCTTTCATCGCCCGTTCGGAATGGTCGACGGTGACCACGACGAGGGAAGCCCGTTCTGCGCGGATGGTGCTGAGCAGTTCGGGATCGGCGATATCGCCGTAGGCAACGGGGTGCCCCTCCGTCAGTCCCTGGGCGACCCGTTTGGGGTCGGTATCGAAGACTTTGAAATCGATTCCCCGCTCCTGCATCAGAACGGCGATGGTGTGCCCGACCCGCCCGTATCCGCCGATGAGGACCTGTTCGCTCGAATCCAGGAGCGCCTGGGGGATGGCGTGCGCCGTGGCACGGTGGCGGCCCGAGAGGAATCTGGCGATGGGCTGGTTGAAGCGGATCAGGAACGATCCGCCGATCAGAGAAAAGAGGACTGACGTCAGGATGATCTGCCCCAGATCGCTATCGATGACGCTGGCATCCAGGGCAATCGCGAGGAGAGCGAATCCAAACTCTCCCCCCACCGAGAGGAGCAATCCGGTCCGCCATGCGTCGGAGAGATCCATGCCGCTTTTTTTGACGAGGACGGTGACGATCAGCGTTTTGCTCAGCAGTATGACGACCCCCCCAAGCAGCGCCCAGTGCCAGATGTGCGGGATTGCCGAAGGGTTGAAAAGCATTCCGATCCCGACGAAGAAAAGACCCAGCAGTACATCCCGGAACGGGCGGATGCTTGATTCGACCTGATGGCGAAATTCGGTTTCTCCGAGCATCATCCCTGCCAGAAACGCCCCGAACGCGAGGGAGAGGCCCAGGCTGTTGGACGACCAAGCCGCTACCAGTGCCACAAGCAGCACGGTGAGGGTGAACACCTCGGGTGACTGGCGGGTGGCGACGAGGTGAAACAGGGGGCGAAGGAGCCAGCGCCCGACGATGAAAACGAGTGCGAAGGCGAGGATCGCTTTGGCAAAAGCCCATCCCAGCGCTCCGCCCAGAGCATCGGCGGTGACCGCCATCCCCAGAACCGGGATGATGACGAGGAAAGGGACGGCGGTGACGTCCTGGAAAACCGACATGGCCAGACCGAGACGTCCGTGGGCGGTGTTTTCCTCCCCCTGTTCGGTAAGCTGGCTGCCGATGATGGTGGAGGATGACTGCGCGAACACGGCACCGATCACGAAAGCGACCGCAGCGCTCATCCCGAAAAACCACAATAAGGCCCCCACGATGAGCGTCGAGAGGACCACCTGGGCGGTCCCCAGTCCCAGAACCTGATTACGCAGCGCGTGCAGCTGGGGGAGCGAGTAGCTAAGACCGATCGTAAAGAGGAGGAAAACGACCCCGAATTCGGCGATCACTTTGAGCTCGGGGACGTTTAGCGTCGGGCCGATCGTATGGGGGCTGAGGATGGCGCCCACGAGGAGGTAGCCCAGGCTTGTAGGGATACGAAAATGCTGAAAAAGGACGATGACGGCTACTCCGAGTCCCAACAGCATCAAAATCTGCGTAAGTGCTTCCATATCCATCCCGTCATGTAATCATTAAGGGGGATTATATAGGGGAAAAGTAAACGAGATAGGGAGTGTTGATCTTCCGCATCCGGAAGATGCGGGCAGCTTTAGGGGTGTGAAAGAACGATTATTTGGAGAAATACTCCCCCTCCGTCGTAAAGAGGCGGAGGATCTTGTGGTATTCGCCGTATGCCTGACGGTAGAGGTGCTGGGTGTGGTTGTTCGATTCGAACAGCTCGGTTGCGCTCATGCCGCTTTCGAGGGCGTTTTTGAGCAGCTTCGTGCGGCGCAGGTAGGTGAAGGCCATCCCCGGAAAGTGTTCGTGGATCTTTTCGCGGATGGTTGATGCGTCGTTGGGATTTTCGAGCATGTTGGCGAAGACGAGGATCGTCTTTTCGCGGAATTTTTTGATGAAAACAAGGCTCTTCATGATCGAATTGGCGTCGTTCGTCGTCGGAAGGAGGATGATATCGGACTGGAGCAGGATCTCCTCGACGTGGGGGCTCTCGAAGCCTCCGAAATCGTAAACGGTGTCGGGATAGAGAGGGATCTTGTTGGGATAATAGCGGGCATTGCGGTATTTGTTCAATGCCACCGACATATCGTTGGTCGCGTAGCGGTAGCCCAGATCTTTGGCGAGAGAAAAAGCGAGGGAGGTTTTGCCTACTCCCCCTTTGGTCGATGCGATGGAGATGATAGCCATGGGGTCCTTTGGAAAACTTTTTTGCAAGTGTAGCATACGAAAGAGGGGAGATTACCATCTTTAGGCTATACTGCGTTTTTATACCCGATATAAGGACTCTGCTGATGAACCTCCTCTCCAAAAACGCCCCCCTCGAAGAATCGATCGCGCGGATGCGCTCGGTGCTGGAGGAGGTGGGGTGCGGCCTGAACTTTTCGGCCGAAAAACACCCCCTTGAACACTGCTACTCGGTCAATCTCGCCTCGACCGAGGCCCCCAACCACATCTATTCCAACGGCAAGGGGGTGTGCTCCGAAGCGTCGATGGCGAGCGCGCTGGGGGAATACATCGAACGGCTCCAGACGAACAATTTTTTCATCGATTTTCATCTTCCCGGCCGCCGCTACTACCCCGATGAGGCGGTGTTCGGATTTGATGAACCCTACATCGACGATGCCCTGCGCGCGGTGTACGACCCCCACGGCGAGATGGGCGACGAGGAGTGGGTCGATTTCAACAGTGACTACGAAGACCGGGTCGTGTCGCTCCCCTTTATCCGCCACAAAACGGGCGAGAAAGCCTATATTCCCCAGAATATCCTGGCCAATCTCTACGCCAGTAACGGCCTCGCCACCGGGAACACCGCGCTCGAAGCGCAGGTGCAGGCGCTGAGCGAGATCTGCGAACGTCATGCCAAGATCGAGATCATCCGCAACGGCTACGCCCTCCCTGCGTTTCCCGATGAGGTCGTGGCGTCGTTTGAGAAGGTATACCGGGACGTGGAGGCGCTGCGCGCCAAAGGGTACGTCGTCGAGGTGCTCGATGCGTCGCTGGGGGGGCGGTTCCCCGTCACGGCGATCTCGCTGATCAACCCCTCCAATTCGACCCTCTTCGTGTCGTTCGGCTCCCACCCCATTTTGCAGGTGTCGCTGGAGCGGACGATGACGGAGCTGATGCAGGGACGGACCCTCTCGGAGCTGGATGCGTTCGAGACCCCGACGTTTGACATGAGCCTCGTTTCGGACAGTTTCAACCTTGAATCGCATTTCATCGATTCCAACGGTAAGCTGGGATTTCCCTTCCTCAGTGCGAACAAAAGTTTCGACTACGCCCCGTGGGGGTACGAAGGGGCGACGAGTGCTGATGAACACGCCTACCTGTGCGGGATCATCGAGCGGGAGGGGTATGAAATCTACCTGCGCGAGTATGATTACCTGGGATTTTATTCGTGCCAGATCGTCGTGCCGGGGTTTTCGGAGGTGTACCCGATCGAGGACATGGTCTACAACAATAAAAACAGCGGGAAGCGGATCCGCGAGATGGTGCTTCGTTTCGACGAATTCGACCCCGAGGAGATCCTGGAGAGCGTCGAAGCCCTCGAAGATACCCTGAACGTCGAAAAATACATCGGGGTGATTTTCGCGAACAACTTCACGATGGCGCAGTTCAAGGCGCAGCTCCATCTCCTCGCCGGAAACGACGAGGAGGCGCTCGCGCTGCTGGAGTACGGCAGTGACAAGCGGGGGCACCTCGTCGCGGAGCTGATTCGGATGCGGGGGATGGAACTGGAGTGGGAAGAATACGAAGCCGCCCTCTTCAGCGTTTTCGGACGCGAACGGGTTCTCGAAGCGGTACGGATCGCCAACGGCGAAGCGTATCTGATCGACGTAAGCCTCCACCCCCATTATGAGGGGATGCTGGGGCTGTATGAGCGGCTGGAGGAGAAAAAAAAAGGGATTGCCTCCCGTTAGGGCTTACCCCTCTTTTTTCTCGGAGGGTTTGAGCGATTTGACGTCGATCCGGCGGGGAGGGCGTTTGGGCGCGGCCTGGGCGTCGGCGGGTTTTTTCCGATCTCCGTAAGGTTTTTTATCCCCGGAAGGTTTTTTATCTCCATACGGCTTTTTGTCTCCCGCTCCCTTTTTGTCCCCGTAGGGCTTTTTATCTCCGTAGGGCTTTTTATCTCCGTAGGGCTTTTTGTCGCCTGCGGGTTTCTTTTCCCCATAGGGCTTTTTGTCCCCTTTGTGAGCCTCGTTTTTCCCTTCTTCGGTTTTGCCGCCGTAAAACTTCGGTTTGCTGCCGTAGGGGGTTTTGTACGCTTTTTCGGCGTCGCTGCGGGGAGTACCGTCGATGTAGTGGTTCCGGTCGCGGGTTTTGCCTTCAAAGATCGGTTTGCCGTTTTCGTCTTTGCCGACAAAACGGGGTTTGGCCTCTTTTTTGGCCCATTTATCCCCTTTTTTCTCCTCTTTCGATCCGAAAGAGCTTCCGCGGCGGGGCGCATCGTCCCGGCGGGGCATGGCATCCCGCTTGGGGCGCTCTTCACGCTCGGGGCGTTTCGCGTCGCGTTCGGCACGGCGTGCCTGGGCTTCGGCTTTGCTTTTTTGTTCCGCGACGATTCCGAAACCGGGTTCGAACCCCTCGATGATCTCCTGGATGATCGTCCGCCCCAGCAGGGTTTCGATCGGGTAGAGCCGTTTTTGCTCCTCCGCGTCCATGAGGATCAGGGCGTATTCCCCCGCTTTGGCGAGGCGGGCCATGTAGACGAGCCCTTTTTCGGGGAGGTCGTAGCTGATGAGGACGTCACAGGCGTTCGCCGGGCTCTGCGCGAGCGCTTCGTCATCGAGTACGCTGACGTCCCCTTCGGGGGCAATCCCCTCGGTCCCCGCAGTAGCGACCACGGTAATTTTTTTGCCGGGATAACGCCGGATCAGGTGATTGAGGAGCTCGTTTTTGCGGGATGCGTCACAGGGGTGAATGCGGTGGTTTTGTCGTTTGAGAGTCGATGACATTTAAAAATTCCTTGGATAAATGGCCTCGGGTGCGAGGAGGGATAAGCGGTCGCAGAAGAAGACGTTAACGCCGACCGAACGCGCAAATGTTGGTGACATTATAGCGTGTTATCGCTCCTGTGCCTGGCCTTTTAATCGACGGGATAGTTTTGGGTTTTCCATTCGTTGAAACCGTTCAGGAACCAGTAGACGTTTTTATGCCCCAGTTTGCGGACGGCGAGGGCCGCTTCGTAGGAATTGGCGCACGATTCGCCGTAACAGTAAAAGACGAGGGGTTCTTCCTTGTCCCTGGGGAGTTCGATCACGATGTACTGGGCTTTGGAAACGTCAAAATAGACCGGTTTGGCTCCCCGGATGCGGGATTTGTCAAAATGGCGTTTTTCGCGCGCATCGTAAAAATGGGCTTTTTGGTCATGGAGTGTTTTGGCTTTTTTCAAATCGACGACATTGACCCCTTTGGAAATGGCATCGTTGACCTGGGGGGGGACGATACAGACGTCGTAACGGGTTTCGAGCAGATAACTTTTTTCACCGTCGTACTCGACCGCTCCGAGAGCGGAAGCCAGAACAGCCGAAAGAAAAAGCGATGAGAGAAAAGGGCGTAGCATGACAGACTCCTTTTGTCAGATAGTAAGCCATCATAAACAAAAGCGGATTAACGCAGTCTGTGTATTATAAATAATTATAAAACAATAAG
>CAZBIR010000061.1:0-11769 GCA_964491035.1 uncultured Sulfuricurvum sp. | reverse complement strand
CCAACGTCATCGAGGTCGCGATCAACCAGATCCGCCAGAAAATGGACAAACCGCTCGGCATCACCACAATCGAGACGGTCCGCCGCCGGGGATACCGCTTTTGTTTTCCAAAAGAAGCATAAGACGCCGCTTTCTGTTCCAGCTCATCGTCGCTTCGGCGGCGCTGGTCCTTTTGTTCTCCTCCTTTTTATACCTTTTCATCAAACAGTCCATCTACGACGAAAAACAGGCCGAACTGATCGGTTACGCTGAAAACATCTCCTCGTACCGTTCCCTCCTGGCCTCGCCGCAGAGCAATACCGATGCGGTGATGGGACTTACCGTGGAACTCATCACCCTCTCCCCCAACGAGGAATACCTCGAATTTCACGAGACGACCCACGAGGATAAAACGACGACCCTCACCCTGATCTACCCGTTTGATTTTGCCAAATCCTCCTATCTCAAAATCAGCCGCGACATCACCCCGACCAAACGGCTGCTGCGCAAAATCCTCAACTCGATCTTCCTGATCAATGCCGTGGGATTCGTCGTCATCATCCTCTACGCGATCGCGTTTTCCAAAATGCTCATCGCCCCCATCAGCAGCCTCAGCCTCCGTCTGGCGAACATGAACGAGCACCTGATCCGCCCGATCCGGGTCGAACAGCTCCCCGATGAGTTCGAGCCGCTGGGGGAAACCCTCAACCGCCTGATGGGACGGATCCAGAACTTCGTCAAGTACCAAAAAGAGCTCTTCATCGGGGCCGCGCACGAGCTCAAGACGCCGCTGGCGGTCATCAAGCTTAAAAACCAGGTGACGCTGATTAAAAAGCGGACCCCCGAAGAGTACATCGAAGCAATCCGCATCACCAATCAAAGCGTCGACGACATGAATAAAATCGTTGCCAACATCCTCAACATCGGACGCCAGGAGGGGGCACAGCTCGAAGCTCCCGCCGAAGCCGATATCATTGCGATCCTCCGCAAATGGGGGGGAGATTTTACCCTCCTGGCGCAGAGCGAAAACAAAAACCTGATCACCACGTTTGCCCCCGAAACGTTCTGTGCCGTCTTGCAGGTTACCCTGCTCAACCAGATTCTCCAGAACTTTCTCCAAAACGCCCTCAAATTCACCCCCGAGGGGAAAACGATCCGCTTTCAGAGCTACCTCAGCGGAGCCGACCTCATCATCGAAGTGCTTGATGAAGGGTGCGGGATCGACGAGAGCGTCGATCTCTTCGCCCCGTTTATCCGGCAGGGGAACAAATCGGGGGTGGGGCTGGGGCTGTTCCTCGCCAAAAGTGCCGCCGAGGCGATCGGGGCGCGTATCAGTCTCACCAACCGCACCGACGGAACGGATGGGACGATGGCCCGTCTCATTCTCCCCTCAAAACTCTATTGTCTCCTGCCGCAGCGCTGAGGCCGGGAGAATAACGCCGTCTTTAAAAGTGCTCAAAGGTTCCTTTCGCTATAAATCGCGCATCAACGAAATAAATCGAGGTTAATACGATGCCATTAATGATTATCGATGAGTGTATCGCGTGCGACGCCTGCCGTGAAGAATGCCCTATGGAAGCGATCGAAGAGGGTGATCCGATTTATATCATCGATCCGGACCGCTGTACCGAATGCGTCGGAACCTATGATGAACCGGCCTGTATCGCCGTCTGCCCCGTAGACTGTATCGTCCCGGACAAGGACAACGTCGAAACGATGCAGGAGCTCCTCTACAAACACCAGCAGCTGATGGAGGAAATGCAGTAAATGGCCAAATGTACCGCCGTTATCGACATCGGAAGCAATTCGATGCGGATGGCGGTCTTCCAAAAGACGAGCCGTTTTGCGTTTCACATTATCCACGAGGTCAAAAGCTCCGTCCGCCTCGCAGAAAACGCCTACCGCAACGGCGGCCAGCTCCAGAACGAGGCGATGGACCGCACCTCGGCCGCGCTGGGAGAGTTTCTCGCCGTCGCCCGCTCGTTCGGGGCCCGTAAAATCTTCTGCGTCGCCACCTCCGCGCTGCGCGACGCCCCCAATGCGGCACTGTTCACCGCCCGTATCCGCCGCGAACACGCCCTGTCCATCAAGGTGATCGACGGGGAAAAAGAGGCCTATTACGGCGGTCTTGCATGCGCCAATCTCCTCCCCCGCACCGATGCCGTAACCGTCGACGTCGGCGGCGGATCGAGCGAATTCACCCTGATCAAAGAGGGACGGATCCACTCCCTCTTCTCCCTCAACCTGGGTACCGTCCGCCTCAAAGAGCTTTTTCTCGACAAAGGGGATACGAAGGGGGCGATCCGCTACATCGACGATCTCCTGCAAACGCTTCCCCCGCTGGAGGCTACCACCCTCATCGGGATCGGGGGGACCTACCGGGCCATCACCCGCTCGATGATGCGGCTGGAGAACTACCCCCTCAAAAAACTGCACGGCTACACGACGTTTCCCGGGCCGTTCAACGCGCTGTGCGAACAGCTCCTCGCCGCCGGCCCCAAAAAACTGCGCTCGCTTTACGTCAAACCCGATCGTTTCGATACGATCAAACCCGGCACCCTGATACTGCAGCGGATTATCCGCCATCTGGGGTCCGAGCGTCTTGTGTGCAGCGGGGTCGGAGTACGGGAGGGGGTATTTCTGAGTGATCTCCTCCGCAACAGCGCAGGGATGTTCCCCGCCAACTACAACCCGAGCGTGCGATACCTCCTTGATACCTACGCGACCCACAGTGACCACGGCAACCAGTGCGCCCGGCTCGCCGGGCGTCTTTACGACCTTCTCGACGCACCGCTGCAACTGGGGGGGGCGTATCGCACCGAACTCGTCATGGCCGCCAAACTGATCCCGATCGGGATCGGGGTGCGCTACTACGCTTATCAGCGCCACACCCACTACCTGGCCCTCAATGCCCTCGACTACGGCCTCAGCCACGCGCAGATCGCCCTCATTTCGCATCTCCTGCTGTTTAAAAAAGGGTACACCGCATCAGAACTTCTCCCCAAAAACGGTTACGAAGCGCTCCTCCCCGAGTCCGCAGTGCTTAACGCCCTCTACGCAATCCTGTGGCTTTCGCACGTCCTCCTCGCCGGACGCTCGAACGCCGAAGCGCTCGAAGCCTCTTACGAGGAGGGAACACTGCTGATCCGCACATCGCGTCCCTACCTGGCGGGCGAGCAGCTCAAAAACATCATTTTGCCCAAAAATCTGGCACTCCACATCAATCCCTAAAGGAAACACACCATGGCAGGCACCAGCCTACTGATTCTGATCGACGATATTACCCTCCTTCTCGACGACGTCGCGGCGATGAGCAAAGTCGCCGCCAAAAAAACGGCCGGGGTGCTGGGCGACGACCTGGCCCTCAACGCCCAGCAGGTCTCCGGGATCCGGGCCGAGCGGGAACTCCCCGTCGTCTGGGGGGTCGCCAAAGGCTCGTTCAAAAACAAAGTGATCCTCGTCCCCGCCGCGCTTGCACTGAGCGCTTTCGCCCCCTGGTCGATCACCCCCATCCTGATGATCGGGGGAGCCTACCTGTGCTATGAGGGATTCGAAAAAATTGCCCACCCCTTCCTTCACGCCAAAGAAGACGAAGAGCACAACCGCGAGCTGATCGAAGCGTTTCATAACCCCGAGGTCGATCTGGAAGCGTTCGAAAAAGAGAAAATCCAGGGGGCGATCCGGACCGACTTCATCCTCTCGGCCGAGATCATCGTCATCGCGCTGGGAACCGTCGCCGACAAGGATATCCTGACCCAGACGATGGTCGTGAGCGGGATCGCGATCGCCATGACGGTCGGGGTCTACGGGCTCGTCGCCGCCATCGTCAAAATGGATGATGCGGGGCTTCACCTCCTCCAGAATGCTCCGGAAGGAAAAGCGGGGGCACTCAACCGCGCACTCGGACGGGGGCTGCTCAGTTTTGCCCCAAAACTGATGAAATTTTTGACTGTCGTGGGGACCGCCGCGATGTTCCTCGTGGGGGGAAGTATCCTGCTGCACGGCATCCCGGACGCCCATCACGTCGTTGAGGGAGCCGTTCATGCGGTCCAGGGCATTCCGGCCATCGGCGGGGCGCTGGGTTGGATGACCCCGGTACTCCTTGATGGTCTTTTCGGGGTCATCGCGGGGGGCATCGTCCTCGCGGGGGTAAGTGTCGTCTCTAAAATCGTTGGATTGTTTAAGAAAGGGGAATAAGGCCCCGCTTACGGGTCTTGGTCAGGAAGGCCAAGAGAGCGGGAGCTCTCTTAAAACCGTTGCCCGATGGTGAATTCGAAGTGGGTGACGTCGTCGCCTGATTCGTCGCCGATCGGGTTGGCGAACACGAGCTGCAACGGCCCGACGGGGCTGAACCACTCGAGCGCCACACCGTAGCCCCCCCGCTTGATTTCGCTCAGGCTGTTCTCCCCGATCATCCCGTAATCGACGAATGCCGTCGCCCGCATCCGCGCTTCGGGCACCAGCGGGAAGCTGAATTCCAGACTGTTCGAGAAGGTCTGGGTCCCCCCGATTTTGAACGGATCGCCGTCGCTGTCGACACCGTCGGTCGGTGAGAGGGAGTATCCCTGGAAGCCCCGGACCGATCCGATCCCCCCCATATAGAACTTTTCGCCCAGCGGCACGTACCCGCCGTCGTCGATGTAGTTGAACCGCGCTTTATAGCGGAGGATCAGGTCGAAGTCGGTCAGCTTCTGCAGCCCCATGTAAGCGCCGAAGCTGGTACGGCTTTTGAGGAAATCCGCATCCCCGCCGACCCCGGCATATTCAAAGCTTTGCGAAAGGGTAAACCCTTCGCGGGGGACGTAGTAATCGTCGGTATTATCGAACGTCGCCGAAACGATAAACGAGCTTTTGGCGTAGTTTTCGTAATAGCGCGGGTCGAGGGTCGAAATCGTCGTATCGATGTCGTCGTACTCGTTTTTCGAGTAGTTGTATCCCATATATCCCGTAATGTAACGGTTGAACCGGTGCCCCGTCCCGATGCTCAGCCCCGTCGAAGCGACCGAATAGCTGTCATACTCCGTCGAGCTGTCGTAAACCGAGAAGTTCCCGCTGAAGTCGCTGTCGTTGAGACGGGGGTTGGCGATACTGAACGAGTAGTTGCTGGTCCGCTCGGAGCGTTCGAGGTTCAAGGCGACGTTGATCCCCGATCCGAAGATGTTCCGGTCGCTGACCGCGACACTGAGGAGGATACCGCCGAAGCTTCCATATCCGCCGCCCAGCTGGATATTCCCCGTCGGCGCTTCCTTGGTCTGGACGATCAGATCCATCGTCTCGTCGTCGATCCGTTTCTCCTCGATCGTGTTGCTCTCGAAATACCCCGTCCGGCCGATCGCGTTGCGCGAATCTTTGAGATTGGTGAGGCTGTAGGTGTCTCCGGGGGCGAGGAAGAGCTCGCGGCGTACGACGCGATCCAGGGTACGGTTGTTCCCCGAGAGAATGACGTTGCGGATTTTGACTTTTTTGCCGGGGTTGATCCGGTAAACGACGTCGACGCTTTTGTTCTCCTTGTCTTTTTTCAGATCGGGCTGTACCTGCACGTAAGCGTACCCCAGGTCGGCGATTTTGGTCTTGATCTGCTCGGCGTCTTCACGGAAGGTCTTGATGTTGAAAGGCTTGTTTTTAGCCAGTTTGATCACGTCGAGAAGTTCCTGGTCGTCGATGACGGCGCTGTCCTGGAAAATCAGGATATCGCTGACGCGGTAGACGTCCCCTTCGAAAATATTGTAATCCATCTGCGCGGTGTAGTGGTCGAAATCGACCTGCACGAACGGCTCGTCCACCTTGGCATCCAGGTAACCGTGCTGCATGTAGTAATCGCGGATCCGCAGGGGATCGTACTGGAGTTCGGCCAGCTTCATCTTCCCGTCGTTGCGCCCCCACAGCCATCCCATAAACTGCTCTTCCTTGTTGGCGATCATGCTGTCGAAATCATCGCTGTCCACTCCGACGACGCCGGAATAGCGGACCTTTTTGATGATGATCTCTTCCCCTTCGTTGACGATGAACGTCACGTGCATGCTGCCGTTTTCAAGCTTTTCGCTGTCGATCTCGACGACCGAATCGATCTTCCCCTCGCCGCTGAGCGCATCGATGATCCGTTTTTTGGCGCTTTCGAGCCGTTTGGGATCGTACAGGGCCCCCTTGTCGATCTGCAGCAGCTCTTTCTGGGCCGCTTCGTCGTTCTCCTTGTACCCTTTGAGCTCGATTTTGGAGATGATCGGCTTTTCTTTGAAGTGAAACGTCACCTTGCCCTCATCCTCTTCGGCCCAGACATCTTCGAAATAACCCTGGTCGTAGAAGTTTTTGATCGTTTTATCGACCGCCGCGGGATCGAGGGGTTCGCCGATTTTTACTTCGTTGAGCCGTTTGGCGACCGTTTCGGAAATATGGACCATGCCGTCGTACTGGATCGATTGGACGTTTTGCGTCGCAGCCTGCAAAAGAGCGCTCGCGACGATCAAAGAGAGGGGTAGTGTTTTCAAGCCAAAATCCGTTTTGTTTAAGATAAGTCCCTGATTGTATCACCCGATAAATTAATATGGGGTAAATTAAACGGTTCCTAACCAAGGTAATTGTATGATGACGTCACCAATAGCAAAAAGGAAAACGATGAAAATAGGGATTGTGGGTCTGGGACTGATGGGGGGATCGATGGCGCTGGCCCTCAAACACCTCTCCTTCGTCTCCTCCATCATCGGAACCGACCACAATTACGAACACCAGCGGATCGCCCTGCAGCGGGCTCTGGTGGATCGCTTCGTCTCGTTTGAGGAACTCAAGCGCGAATGCGACGTCATTTTCCTCGCCGTCCCGGTGGACGGGGTCATCGCCTTGCTGCAAGAAGCGACCGATCTGGCCGCGAGCGACAAAACCCTGATCGATCTGGGAAGTACGAAAGCGCTCATCGTCGAAGCGATCCCCGAAGCGATCCGGGCCAACGTCGTCGCCGCCCACCCGATGACGGGAACCGAACAGTTCGGCCCCAGCGCCGCGCTGGAGGGGCTCTACGCCGAGAAAGTCGTCGTGCTGTGCGACCTCGAACACAGCGGTGATGTCCAGCGCGATACGGCGCTGCGAATCTTCCGCGCCATCGGGATGCAGGTTCACACGATGGGGGCCGCGCAGCACGACCGCCACGCCGCGTTCATCAGCCACATGCCCCACGTCATCTCCTACGCGCTGGCCAACACGGTCCTGGCGCAGGAGGAAAAAGAGAACATCCTCGCCCTCGCGGCGGGGGGATTTCGTTCCATGAGCCGACTGGCGAAAAGCTCCCCCGCGATGTGGGAGGACATTTTCCGCCAGAACCGCGAAAACGTCCTTGCGGCCGTCGAGCTCTTCGAAACGGAATTGACGACGCTCAAAAAAGCTCTCAAAAACGAAGACTACGAAACGCTCCGCCGCGAAATGAAAGGGGCCAACAAGCTCTACGAAATTTTCTCCTGATCCGGATTCACAACGGATAAAGCGGCGTCCGGAAGGGAGAGGGTTTTGCCATAGCGCGATCCGCCCCGCTGCTCTTTCCCTGAACGTCCGGACCTTTTGATTCGCGCTTTGTCTCTCCTCCCCCGAGCCGTTTCCGGGTCTGTTCGAGGTTGAAACGGCGCCGTTCTTCGAGGATCGGATCGCGGGTATGCACCCGCGTGTACCAGAATTGCGCCTGCGCGTAATATCCCGCCAGGTAGAGGGCGTTGGCCCGGTTGTAGCGCACTTCGGGGGAGTCGTGCAGGCGCTGGTAGCGGGCAAACAGTTCGGCGCTTTTGGCGTAGTGCCCCGCTTCGTACGCCGCTTTGGCTTCGCCGAGGAGTTCGAAATCAAACAGCCCCGCGCGCGCCTGCGGCGTGGCGAAGGAAACGAGGAGCAGCGCCATCCCCACGCTCACGCTGCGACGGGGGCTCATCGAAGAGAGGGCGATCCCGATCAGCACCATCGCCAGCCCCAACGGGTAATAGAAGAGCGGAACATGGTGTTTGAGTTCATGCGCTTCCCGGATTTCCGCCATCATTTCGCGCGCCGCGACGAGATCCTTTTCACTTCCCAGATGCCGTACGTTTTCCTCCGGATCGCCAAACCCTTCGGAGACGACGAATACCGCATCGAAGTGTTTGGCCCGGGCCTTAAGCCGCACCGTTTCGGTATCGCCGTCACGGGAAGCGAGGGGGAGATGGCGGACGAGATGGGAGAGCAAAAAGGTATCGGTCGTGGCGGGGGCCACCCGGTACACCCGCTCATCAAACGCCCAAAGTTCGATCTCCTCCCCGGCCAGAACGCCCAGCAGCCCCTCGGCACGCCGCAGCGTCTCCCTCGCCGCCGCGGGATCGGGGTTTGCGATCTCCACCGCAACCAGCAGCGCAGCAGGCGTCGTCATCAGCGCATCCTCTTCGACCAGCACCGGCTGCGCCATCGCGCCGATCAGCAGCAGTGCGGCCGCCAGAAACAGGGCATTTCGTCCCCTGAGCCCCATCGTATTCAGCGGGGCACGGAGCTTTTCAAGCATTTTCTCTCCGATCCACCGCGTTTCATACGGCCGCTGCGTCTGCCAGAAATAAAACAGTACGGCAACGGGGGGAACCATCCAGACAAAAAACTCGGGGTGCAGAAAAGCAAACGTCACTTCAGCCCCTTCTGGTTTCGGCCGTAGAGGTAGACCAGCATCGCGATAAACCCGGCAAACAGCGGATAAACGTAGTAATACTCAAAAAAACGGCGTTCGGGCAGCACGACGGTGGGGGGAAAGGAGCGCTCAACCCGCTCGCCCCAGTGCGGATCGTCGCGCGGGACGATGACCGACGTCTCTATCCCGACGGGAAGGGCGTGGACGAAACGCTCCGGATCGTTTGAAAGGATGATCGCCCACCCCGATCCCTGCGAGCTCGTCGCGAAAAAGCGGCTGAGGCTCGTGCTCACCTGGGCCGTAGCCGGTTCCACATCCGTGCGGGAGAGAATCGATTTCAAAGCCTCATGATCGCGGGTCAGGGGGACGATCTTCTCCTCCTGGCCCGGAACCCACAGCGCGATCCGCTCCCCCTCGCGGCGGTCAAGAAATGCGGCCGCCTCCGTGAGCGTTTCGGGAAGGGCCGAAGCGGGATCGAGAACCAGCAGGATGTCGTACCCCGCATCGCTGGTTCGCTCGATCTCCCGGACCGGGGACATCAGCGCAATAATGAGCGACGTGATCATCGCCCATTTGGAAATCCACAGCCACAACGGGCTTCTGACCTCCGCTTCATCAAAAAACCGGGGTTTGGAAAAATAAATCGGAGCGCTCCGCAGGGGGCAGAGCGCCTCACAGGCGAGGAAGAAAAAGAGGAGAAAGCCGAGCTTTGGGAACTGGAAAAAAATCCCCTCAAACATCGATGATCTCGAGGTAGAGGCGGTAATACCCTATCGTCTCGGTATCGATCGCATCGACGGCAGGGGCGTATTTGTACTTCTCCAGCCGCTCGAAAAGGTTCTGGTAGGCCCGCAGCGTCCGCTCGTTGTCCTGCGCGAATACCCGCCCGATGGCGCTGATGGCGTAGGCGGCCTCCTTGGGACGGTCCAGGTCGATCGCGCGGAGTTGCTCCAGCGCCGTTTTACGCGGATCGGCACGCCGTTTTTTTATCCGGCCGATCCCCCATAGCAGGGCCGATGCCGCCAGCACCGCCCCCAGCACGCACAGCGCGAGGAAATAGTAGAGGGAATAATCGACGATTTCGACCAGCGGGGCGATGTCGTGGACGGGAATATCAGGCGACGCGTTCATAGTCTCCCCTCGAACAGCCGCCGCAGCGCCACGGAGGCGGAGGCGTCGGTATAGAGTTTCGTCGCGCGTACACCGTCTTTGCGAAAACGCTCGAACAGCGCCGCGTCATGCGCGCGGACCCGCTCGCGGTAACGCTTCACGCTCCGCTCGTTGAAATCCCCCTCCAGCACCGCAGCGCTTTCGGGATCGATCAGGGCGGTAAAACCCATCGGCTCCGGGTTCTCCTCGGCGCGGTCGCGTACCACCACCGCCACAACCTCGTGTTTTTTGGCCAGCAGCCGCAGGTCGGGAATCTCGAAAAAATCGCCGATCACGACAATGAGGCTTCGCCGCTTGAGCCGCCGGTAGAGGGTGCGGGCCATGGCGTCGTAATCGGCATGTTTCCCGATCAGATCGGTTCCCATCACCTTCTCGACACTCTGGGCGACGGCAAAATTTTTCTTGCTGGAACGGACCTCATCGACGAGATTTTCACCAAAACCGATGTGGGTGAACAGATCCCCGTTCGCGATCGCCGAGTACCCCACCAGGGCGACCGCTTCGGCGACGACATCGTGCTTGAGCCGTTCGCTTCCGAAATAAAGACTCCCCCCCAGCATCGCGACGGTGACGACCGAAAGTTCCCGTTCTTCCCGGAACACCTTGACAAAGGGGCGCTGCATCTTTGCGGTGATGTTCCAGTCGATGTGGCGGGTGTCGTCCCCGGGGACGTACTCGCGCAGCTCGATAAAATCAAACCCCTCTCCCCGGAACATGGAAGGGTTGTTCCCGATCCGGTCCCCGATGATCTGGCGTCGGGCTTTAAGGAGGATATGGCGGCTTTTTTCCATTCATAAACCTTATTTTCTGCCTCGACAGAGGCAAGCTTTTGCTGTCGCCTGCGGCTAAGCTTTCCGCAAGCTGCATGTGCCATAGCGGCGAGCGTAGCTGAAGGGATTTTATTCCTTCGGCGTTCCAAACCTTACGGAATAGCTACGGCTTTGACGATTTTTTCGATCAGCTCGTCGGTCGTGATCCCTTCCGCTTCGGCCTCGTAACTGAGCACGAGGCGATGGCGCATCAGCTCTTTGAGGATCGTGGCGACGTCGCTGGGGGTTACAAAGGTTTTCCCCCGCAAAAACGCCACCGCGCGCGACGCTTTGAACATATCGATGCTCACCCGCGGGCTGGCCCCGAACTGGAGGTAGCGCGAGAGTTCGGGAAGGCCGTATTTCTCCCCCTCCCGGCTGGCGGTGATCAGGTCGATCATATACCGCTCGACCGGCTCGTCGATATAGACTTTTTTGACCTCTTCCTTGAGCTCGATCAGTTTTTGCGCGTCCATCACCGCCTCAATCGCCTCGCTCACCCCCGAAGCGATCCGCCGCGCGATGGAGAGTTCCTCGTCGGGGGTGTTGTACCCCACCTTGATTTTGAGCATGAAACGGTCCAGCTGCGCTTCGGGGAGGGGGTAAACCCCTTCCTGCTCGATCGGGTTCTGGGTCGCCATAACCAGAAACGGCGGATCGAGGCGAAAACTCTCATCCCCCAGTGTCACCTGTCGCTCCGCCATCACCTCCAGCAGCGCCGACTGCACCTTCGCAGGAGCCCGGTTGATCTCGTCGGCGAGGAGAAGATTCGTAAAAATCGGGCCGTGCTTGATCCGGAACGTGTTGCTTTTGGGATCGTACACCTCCGCCCCCAAAATATCGCTGGGGAGGAGATCGGGGGTGAACTGCACCCGTTTGAATCCCAGCCCCAGCGCCCCCGAGAGGGCCTTGACCGTCGTCGTCTTGGCCAGCCCCGGAATCCCCTCGATCAGGATATGCCCTTCGCAGAGCAACCCGATCAGCAGAGCGTCGATCATTTTCTCCTGTCCTACGACGACCTTGGCGACTTCGGAACGTATCTTGTCAATCATTGCATTCATACTTTATCCTCGTTTTCAGATGTGAGTTTATCCAGTTTCTTTTTCGCTTCGCTTAAACCGATCGCTCCGCTCTCCAGAGCCTTGATGATCGGCTCGTACCGTTTCTCCCCCGACAAAGCGAGGAGAAGCGCCA
>CAZBIR010000060.1:0-11829 GCA_964491035.1 uncultured Sulfuricurvum sp. | reverse complement strand
ATCCCGTACACGATGCAGCTCGCTTCGTCCTGGCCGATCGTCCTCGCCCCCGCGTTGCGCATCGCAAGCAGGCCCCTGGCGCCGTCGCCTCCCATCCCGGTGAGGATGACGCCGATCGCGTTGGCCCCCGCGATCTTGGCGACGGAATTGAGCAGTACGTCCGCCGAGGGACGGTGCCCCGAGACCTTGTCCCCGCTGCCGATCTCGACGTAATACCGCGCTCCCGAACGGCGCACGACCATGTGGTAATCCCCCGGTGCGATCAGTACCACTCCCGGCGTGATCGAATCGCCGTTGCGGGCTTCGCGCACCTCCATCGCGCACAATGCGTTCAGCCGATCGGCAAACGGAGCGGTGAAATTAGCGGGCATGTGCTGCACGATTACCGTTCCGGGGGCGTTGCGCGGCAGCCCCATCAGCACCTCTTTGAGCGCTTCGGTCCCGCCGGTGGAAGCTCCGATCGCCAGAATCTTGTTCGTCGTTTCGGCCAGCGAGGTCGTGTTGGCCTGCCGGATACTCTGCAAGGCGCGCTGATGGACCCGCACCCGGGAAGCCATTTTGATTTTTGTTAGAAGCTCATCGCGCATCTCGTCTTTGCCGTCATAGATGTGCGAGTGGGGTTTGGGAACGAAATCGACCGCCCCCGCTTCAAGTGCTTCGAGGGTCGTTTTCGCCCCGTTTTGGGTCAAGGATGAGACCATCACCACCGGGATCGGGACGTAATGCATGAGCCGGCGCAGAAACGTAATTCCGTCCATACGGGGCATCTCGACGTCCAGACAGATGACGTCGGGGCGGAGTTCGACGATCTTGTCGCGGGCGACGTACGCATCCGAGGCACTCCCGACCACCTCGATGTCGGGGTCGTTTTCGAGGATGTCGCGCAGAACCGCCCGTGCCGTCGCGCTGTCATCGACTATCAATACCCGTATCGCCATCCCTATCCTTTTTTACACGTCAATTCGCTGCGAGAAGCGTATTTGAGCAAAACCTTGCCCCGTTCGAGGTCGAACTGGATTTTTCTCCCGTTTTCCCCCCCGACGTCTTCGGCAATGATCCCGATCCGGTATTCGCCGAGAATCTCCCTGGCCACGAGGATGTTTTTCTGGCCGATCAGCATCGCCTCAGACCCCCCGATGTTCATCGAAGCGCCGCCGAAGATTTTCGCTTCCATCGTTTTGGGCTTCGCCCCGCGGCTGATCATCGCCTCGATCAGTTTGGGAATTGCAATGTTGCCGAATTTGGGTGTTTGCAAGCCATTCGCGTTCCAAAACGGCAAAAGATAATGGTTCATCCCTCCGATCCGCAGATGCGGATCGTACAAACACACCGAGACACACGAGCCCAACACGGTCGAAATGGCCGATGGGGCACTGTCCACGTGGATCTGCCCGACGTGGATGAACGTAGAGACACCCTGAATCATTCAGATTTCGATGGCATCGTCGAACGATTCGAAAAAAAACTCGTTCGAACCGCACGCTTCCGAATCGGGAAGCGTCATTTGAAGCGGCAGATCGACCCGAAACGTCACCGCACCCTCTCGAACCGAATAATCGGTGCTTCCCCCCATCCGTTCGCTGTAATCGCGGACGATGCTCAGCCCGATCCCAAGGCCGTGCGCTCCGCCCGGGCCTTGTGCGAACCGGGTAAATACCTGCGGCTTGTACTCGACGTCGGGACCTTCACCCCGGTTGGTAACAGTCACTTCGACCCGTTCGGCCTGTGCGGACAGCGTCACGTCAATCGGCGTTCCGGCTTCCCCGTAACAGCACGCGTTGGCAAGCAGGTTTTTAAGGATCAGGTAGAGCTTGCGGGGGTCTGAAACGATGTTACGGCCCAGGTTGTCGTCAAGCCGGACGTCCATGTTTTTGGCACGGATCGGGTATTTAAGCGATTCAATCGCTTCTTTCGCAAGTGAAGCGACATTGACGAGCGCGTGGCTCAGGTCGTTGATCCCGCTTTCGATCTCCGCGGCAGCCACAAGATTCTGGATCCGAAAATCGAGAATCAGCACTTCTTCCTCGATCAGGTCATAAATCTGACGGCGTTCTCCCCCCTCTTGCGGCGCCAGATGGGGGATCATCCCCAACAGCGCCGTCATCGGGTTGTTCAACGCGTTCGCCACCAGCGACAAAAACCGTGATTTGGCTTTTTCACTTTCGATCAGTTTTTTGTTCAGATCGAGTATTTTTCGGCTCAGAAACGCGACCTCGTCGCATCCGTCCTGGCACTTCACCGCGCTAAACATCCCGACATTTTGCATTTTATTCCCTTTCCTTATGCGGCGACATGGAGTCGTTTTCGTTTTTCAGACGCGCAAGCGTCCCCTCCATCGCTTCGGATTTACCGATCAGAAAACGGTTTTCGTTCGCGAAACGTTCCCCCATCCTCTGCATCGCTTCGATCTCCCCGGACGTTTTTTGCAGCAGTGCCTTGAGCTCGGAAAAGATCACGTTAAAACGGGCTGCTTCGTCGCTCTCACCCGCGGCTTCGATGATCCCGTATACCTGGATGTACCCCAGATAGAGCATCTGCCGTTCCAGTCTATCCAGATGCCTGAGCACCGTCGTCATCCCCCCCAGTAACGCCGCCTGAATATTCTGGCAGCGGGCCGCATATTCGCACACGAGGGCAATCAGGTCAGAAACATTTGCCTGCACCTGGTCCATTTTCTCTTCGCTGTCCCTGCAGAGCACTTCCTCGATGAAATAGAGGATCGTCTCAATCTGCAGCGATATGGCCGAGACGGTGAAAATCAGATCGTTCAACCCCCTCGAAACATTGTCGATAACCGTACGGATCCGCGCGATCAGCTCATCGTTTTCTTTGGCATTGATCCGGATGTCGCGGGCAAGGACCCCGAACGTTTCTCCCCCCGCGTGCGCACGGTGCGAGGAGACCGATGCGTTCAGCGACAAAAAGACGACGTCACGCGCCAGGTGTCGCAGCAACTCCCCTTTTTCCTCGAATCCGGAACGTACCTCTTCGAACAGACCGATTTTGGCGTACCAATCTTCGTATTCACGCATCACGCTCTGGCAGGTATCGTAGAGCATCTTGAGCCGCAGAAGCGACTGCGATGAGGATTCAAACCTTTTCTCGCTCAGGCAGCCGTCACCCAGATTCGCTTTGCGGGCGTGCAGTTCCTGCAGCAACGCTTCGCTCATGAACTGCTCGTAGCATTGATACCCCAGTTCAGCCAACAGCCGCCCCAGCAGCGCCGCGCTCTCTTCCATCCCCCCCTTGCTTTCCGCCATCAGGAGCTTGAAATAGATCTCCCGCGCCCGGGCGAACAGCGGCGTCGAGGGTTTTATCCGGATCGAGAGGTAGCGTTCGCCCAGCGGGAAAACGGCGGCAAGTACCCAGTAATATTCCCCCGTTTTGGTCCGGTTTTTGACGTACGCGACGAGAGGTTTCCCCGACCCGATGGCATCCCAGAGGGTTTTGAAAATGATGCGCGGCATGTCGGGGTGGCGGATGATGTTGTGAAAACTCCCCACCAGCTCCGTTTCATCGTAGCCGCTGATCCGGACAAAAACGTCGTTGCCCGAGAGGATCGTACTGTCCGGTTCCGTGATCGAAAAAAACAGTTCGTCGTTTTCGAATTTCGCTTCCTGTGCGGAAAGATCGGTTTTCACGCGATTCCTTTACAATCGTTGGTAAATCGACGAACCCAGCAGCCTGAACGTGTCGCGGTGGGTCGTCAGCGATTCGGAACTCCCCAGCAAAAGGGGAGAACCCTTGGGAAGGAGCGTTGCGAACTTTCCGATCAGTTCCTGACGCGTTACGTCGTCGAAATAGATCATGACGTTTCGGCAAAAAATCATGTCGAAGCGGTTTTTGAAAAAAAACGGATCCGTGACGAGGTTGTAAAGTCGAAACACCACCTTCTCGCGCAAACCCTCGCGAATCCGGTATTTCACCCCGCTCTCCGTCCGCATCTTCTCGAACGATTTGAGGACGATCTCTTTGGCGAGGGGTTCGACCGATTTGGCGTCGTAAACCCCCTCGATCGCGTGCGCGAGCACTTTCGGCGAAATATCGGTGGCGAGGATCTTGATGTCCCACTCCTCGAAATCGCTCAGATGGTGCTGGAGGAACATCAAAATCGTATAGGGTTCCTCCCCGCTCGAACACCCCGCCGACCAGATACGGATTTTTTTCTCCCGCTTCTCCTGGACCAGGTTGCGCACATGCGTTTCCATCCATTTCCACTGCGCCCCTTCGCGGAAAAACGAGGTGACGTTCGTCGAGATGGCGCTGACGAAAAACGCCAGCTCCTCGCCGCTTTCATCCCCGACAAGGTAATCGTAATAGGCCCGGAAAGACCCCAGCCGGAGCTGGTTGAGCCGTTTGTTCAATCGCCCCTTGACGAGGGTACTTTTCTGCTCCGAAAGGGATATCCCCACTTTTTCGTAAATGTAGCGTCGAAAAAGGGCGAATTCCTCGCTTTTGAGCTCAATTTCCACCATGCGGTGCCTCGATCAGCGGACGGAGCTCGTCGACGTTGAGGATCAGCGCGATATCGCCGTTCCCCAAAATCGCGCCCCCGGAGATCTCTTTAAGCCGCGCGAGCGATTTGCCCAGCGTTTTGATGACAACCTGCTGCCGTCCCACCAGCTCATCGACCATGACGGCGATCCGTCCCGCTTCGGTTTCGACGCAGACCAGAATCCCTTCCCACGGCTCGATCCGCTCTGTCGGAAGGCTGAACACGTCGCTGAGACGGATAACGGGGATGTGCTGGCCGCGCAGGCTAACGAACTCCCCCTTGTCTTTGAGCGAATGGACGATCTCCTGCTCCGGACGGAACGATTCGACGACGCTCAGCGTCGGGATGATGTAGATTTCTCCCGCCGCGCGCACGAGCATTCCGTCGATGATCGCCAGCGTCAGGGGCAGCACCATCGAAAAGGTGGTCCCTTCCCCCTCTTTCGAATCGATTTCGATCTTGCCGCGCAGCTTTTCGATCGAGGTTTTGACCACATCGAGACCGACTCCGCGCCCCGAAAGGTCGCTGATCGTCTCGGCGGTCGAAAATCCCGGCTGCATGATCAGGCCGAAAATCTGCGACTCGCTGAGGTTCTCGTCCCCCGTGATAATCCCGCGGTCGATCGCCTTTTGGAACACCTTGTCCTTGTTGATCCCCCGCCCGTCGTCGCTGACGCTGATGACGATGCTGCCGCTTTTGTGGTAGGCTTTGAGGGTAATCGTCCCCTCCCCTTTTTTCCCCGCCGCGATCCGTTCGGCCGCAGAGGCTTCAAGACCGTGGTCGATCGCGTTTCGGATAATGTGGATCAGCGGATCGGAAAGGCTGTCGATCATCGTTTTGTCGATTTCGGTCTCCTCCCCCTGAACGATCAGATGAAGCTCTTTACCCGTTTTTTTGGAGGTATCGCGGACCACCCGTTTCATCTTGTCGAACGTATCGCGGATTGCGACCATCCGCAGACTCATCACCCGGTCCTGTATCCGCTTGGTGATCTTGGAGAGGGTTTCGATCGTACGGGTGATCGATTCGTCTTCGATCACCCGGATTTTTTCGTTCTGTGCGATGAAATTCTGCGCGATCACCAGTTCCCCGACCGAATCGAACAGCTCATCAAGCTTGAACGTATCGATTCGGATCGTCGATTTGGGCGCCCCTTGCACTGAAGAGGCCGAGACACTCTCTGCGGCGGCGGGTCTGGAAGCCGGTTTGGGGGATTCCAAGACCTCGGAGACAACCGCGACCGGTTCGGAGAGCGGTTCTGCCGTCACATTAGGTTCGATCGGCGTTACACGGTATTCGTGGTCAAACAAAAATTCGAAATTTTCGCTCACTTCCTCAACGCTTTTGGGCGTCAGAAGGACGCAGCACACCCGTTTGATCGCGTTGACGTCGGGAGCAAACCCCTCCAACGCCGGTACGTTTTCAATGTCGGCGAAACTCTCCAGCGAAACGGAACCCTCGGCGAGGAGATTTAAAAACACGAGATGATCGAATCCACGCTTATAGCAGTCTTCATCAAGCGTCAAATCGATGCGCAGCAGGTTCTGTCCCTCCGCACGCATCCCCTGATGGCGTTCAATGCTCTGTCTGAGGGATTCCTCCATCCGCTCATCGCATCCGAAACCGAATTCGCTCGCCAGGTCGCTCAGTACCCCCTGCGGCTCCGGATCGGCCGTTTCGGGGGCTCTGAGCGTTTTTGAAGCGATCAGTTCCTTGATTTTCCCGAGGCACTCGCCGTAATCGGCGGGAAGCTCGGGGAGGGCGTCGAGTTCGCATTCCATCACCTCTTTGATGACGTCGACGCTTCCGACGAAGAGTTCGAGGTGATGCACCTCGATCGCTTCTTTCGTGTTGCGGTAGTGGTCAAGCACGTCTTCGAAGTGGTGAACGAACTCTCCCAGCCGCGTAAAACCGAACGCGTTGGCATTCCCCTTAAGAGTATGAACGCCGCGGAAAATAGCATTGAGCAGATCGTAATCACCCGGGTTCTCTTCGAACCGCAGGATGTCGATGTCGAGCTTTTCGATGATCTCGCCCGCTTCTTCGATAAATATCGCTTTGACTTGTTCTTGTTTAGTCATAACACATCCAATGCACTGTTCCGTGCGCCGGCGCCGTTACCGATCCTTTTTCCAGAAAAGGGATAGCCAGTTGAGGGCGCGTGCGCTTTAGGCTCGCCAAAAGAGCCAGGAGAGCGCTGCTTTTAAGCACGCTCCCCGCCTCCGCCTCGATACGCTCGATATACTCGATGCGCGGGCGGATAAACTGTTCGAACTCCCGAATCTCCTCCATCGTCATTTCCAGCCCGATGGTCAGCACGTCTCCGTCGAACTGCATGTCAGAACTCTTTGAGATCGTCCTCGCTCAGAGGGAAAATCTCGTCCGCCTTGGCAGGTGTCGGGCGCGGCGCCGCGGCGCTCTGCACTTTACGCGGCGCGGCGGGCGCTTTTACTTCCAGCGTATGGAGCGTTTTTTTCTTTACCTGAACCGCCGGGGCGTCGGTCTGCATGCCGACCATTTTGGCCAGGATCCCTACCGTTTCGAGCATCGAGGCCGCCTGCGCGTTGAGCTCTTCAGCCGCGGCCGCCGCCTCTTCGGAGTTTGCCGCCACCTGCTGGGTGACCTGGTCGACCTGTCCCATCGCCTGGTTGATCTGCGCCATCCCCTCAGACTGCTCTTTTCCGGCGATGCTGATCTCGCCGATCAAATCGGAGACTTTTTTGGACTGCTCGACGATCTCCTGGAACGCCGTATGGGTCGCAAGTGCGATCTGGTTCCCTTCCTTGATCTGCTCGACGACCTCTTCGATGATGTCGGAGGTCTCTTTGGCGGCCGATGCGGCACGCTGCGCCAGGTTGCGTACCTCATCGGCGACAACGGCGAATCCGAGGCCGTGTTCACCCGCGCGGGCCGCTTCGACGGCGGCGTTGAGGGCGAGGAGGTTGGTCTGGAAAGCGATCTGGTCGATCGCTTTGATGATGCCCGAAATTTTCGCGGCCGATTCGGTGATCGCATGCATCGACGAGGAGAGCTGTTCCCCTTTTTCGTATCCGGCGCGGGCCGAATCGTTCGCGTTTTTCGCCAGAATATCGGCCTGACGGGCATTATCGGTGTTTTGGGCGTTGATCGCGGTGGACTCTTCGAGAGTCGCGCTCACCTCCTCGACGCTGCTCGCCTGCTCGCTAGCTCCCTGCGCCAGCGACGAAGACGACGATGCAACCTGCTCGGAAGCCGACGTGATCTGCATCGCCCCGTCACGGATCGAGGTGACGCTTTGGGTAATGGAGCGGGTAATCGAACGGATGATAAGGACGGCCAGGATAATCGCCGCCGCAAACGCCGCCAGTACGATCACCATCGTCAGCTGCACCGCCGCAGCCGAATCTTCTTTGGCTTTTTTAACCGTTTCGTCTCCTATCTCGACGTTGATCTGCGTGATTTTTTCGATGCTGTCCAGTGCCGCCTGTCTGGGCTCGCGGCTCTTTTCGATAAACGCCGCCATCTGGCCGTAATAGACGTCAACCATCGCCGGATCGGTGTTGTTGATCAGCGGGATGAGGGTGTTCGCGCGGAACTGAAGGCTCAGCTCTTTCCATTTGCCGAAATTTTCTTCGAATTTTTTCCACTCTTCGGCCTCTTCGGGCGTTTGGGGCAGCGGTGCATAGATTCTGTACCCCCGGTCGTAGCGTTCGAACCCTTTGATCAGTTTTTCAAGGGCATCTTGGAGTTTCTCTTTCGAACGCGGATCGTCTTTAAGGGCTCGCACACGGTTTTGCTGAATCGCGACCTGGTTCATCCCCGTCCTCATGTCCAACAAGCCGACAATAGAAGGGAGACGGACGGTCCCCACCTCGGTAATGCTCTCTTCCCATTTTTGCGTCGAGTTGTACCCTACGTAACCCAAGATCGCGAGGGCTACCATCAAGACCCCCGTCAACAACATCAGCTTGGTCTGCAAGACCATGTTTTCCAACCAATTCATCCTTACTCTCCTTCAGTGGTTTGTTTTTGCAGTTGTTCGAGACTGACCAGTTCTTCGGCTTCGAACAGTTTGAGCACGTCGAGGATCATCACGACGTTTTCATCGATCTGCGCCATCGCACAGATAAAATCGGTGTCGATATGGCTGCCGAATTTCGGCGGTTCGCTCAGATGCGCGGCATCGATCGACGCGACCTCTTCGACCCTGTCGACGATAAAGCCGATGTTCACCTTTTCGACTTCGACGATGATGATCGCCGTGTGCATGTCGGCCTCGCGCCCTTCCATTCCGAAACGCAGCCGCGTATCGACCACCGGGATGATCGATCCGCGCAGGTTGATAACCCCGCGCATGTACTCGGGGGTTTTGGGGACGTTGGTGACCTTCATCATCGCGATGATCTCCTTGATCCGGTCAATCGCGATGCCGTATTGTTCCTCCCCCAGGAAAAACGTCAGGTAACGCTCCCGTCTGGATTGCGCCGTATTGGATTCCATGGCTATACCCCCAGCACCATTTTGATCGATTTGACCAGCTTGTCTTCGCTGAACGGTTTGACCATCCACCCCGTCACCCCGATCTCTTTGCCGGCCATTTTCATCTGGTCGGAGCTTTCGGTGGTGAGGACGATGATCGGCTTGGTTTTGTACCGGTCGTCGGATTTGATGGCGCGGGCCAGATCGAGCCCGTTCATCTCGGGCATGTTGACGTCGCTGATGAGGAGATCGAAATTTTCGCTTCCCCCCTGCAGGTTCGCCAGCAGCTCGGCCGGGTTGAGATACGATTTGAACTCGATCGCGCCGCTGCCGATGAGCCCCTCCAGTGCCAGTTCCGCCGTTGCCACGACGGCCCTGGAATCGTCTACGATGATTACTCTCTTTGCCATTTATCTGTTTCCTCCTTGATGGTATGGGTTAAAAAAATTCGATGTCGTTGTCGTCATCCGCGGCAACCTCCTTCTCGGCGATAATTCCCTCGATCTGCATGCACGAACTGAAAAACGAGCTGTCGAGATAGTGGATATCGGCGGTATCCTGCAATGAAAAGATATGCTCCCGCCATGAACTCAGATCGCTGCCTAGGTGTTCGAGCAGCATGGTGAGCGTTTTGAGCTTTTTGGGATCGGCGATGATCGCGTCGGCATTCTCTTTTAAAAACGCCCCCAGCGACGAGAGGGCATAGGCCAGCGCGGTGAATTCGAACAGGTTGTTGATCGCCCGGACGTAAACCCCCAGCACGTTGTCGGCAAAAACACGGATGCTCTGCGCATCGCCGTCGTCTTCGATCATGCGGAGCTTTTCGCCCCATTCGACGTCGAGGCTTTCGAGGTCGCGGATCTCATCAAGAACGTCCCCGCCGATCTCGCGGACGTAATCGACCGCCGAGGTTTTGTTGACGAAACTCTGGCGCAGCAGCACTTTTTCTTCCGAATCGATGACACGCACTTCTTTGGCGGGTGCGGGGGCTTCGACGCTTACCGCAGCCTGTGGCGGAGGGCTCACCGGAGCTGCCGCAGGTTCGGGAAGTGTAGCGGCAGGTTCAAAAGCCTTTTTCTCAGACGGGATCGGCGCACTCAGGGGAAGCGGTTCTTTTTTCCGTGACGCGGCGGGGTTGTAGATCCGCAGCCGCACGCAGGCGATGTTGCCGCGGCAGATACAGTCTTCCCCCATGTCGACCAGCAATGCCGAGGCTTTGGGTTGCAGTACGATCGGTACGTCGAATTTCATCGTCACGAAAATCTCTTCGAAACTCTCTTCGACGATGATGCTGAGCGTTTTCCCATCACGCGTACCGAATCGCATCAGCTCGTAGAAAAACTCCAGCGCAACGTCCACCTTGGTGCACGAAGAGGGATACCCGTTTTCGCAGCGGGAAAGAACCCACATCCCGAAATCCATCATCGCCTCCGAATCGGCAACGTCGAAAAGGGTTTTGCAGTGGCGAATATCGGAGCTGAAGGGGTTGAGGGCCTCCTTTTCGGAGAGCGGTTTGAATTTCCCCTTTTTGGAATTCAGAAACGAAACAAAATTTTGCAGCTTGAACCGTATCAGTTCCTTGTCGATGGGCTTATGGATATACGCCGCGATCCCGATCGCGGCCATATGCTCTTCCATCTGCGGATCGATCACCGCGGTGACGACCATGATGATCGTTTCGGGGTAGCGGGCCTTGATCAGCCGGGAGGCTTCCAGGCCGTCCATCCTCGGCATCATCACATCCATCATGACGATATGCGGATGCCAGGCGTCGACAATCTCGAGGGCCTCGATCCCGTCACCGGCCTCTTTGATCTCGAATCCTTCCACTTTACGCGATATAGCGTTGAGGACGAGCCGGTTGTCTTCGACGTCGTCGACTATCAGAAGCTTTATATGGTCCATTCTTCACCTTTTGGGGGAATTTTTTGCGCTTTAAGAGTGAAACGGCTCCCCACCCCTTCCACCGACCGAACCTCGAGGGAGATCCCCATCGACTGCGCGTACTCTTTGACGATACTCAATCCAAGCCCCGTCCCCGGGTCCTGGACTCGCGCCTGCTCAAACGGTTCGAAAATCATAGCGAGTTTATCCTCCGCGATCCCGACTCCGCTGTCGGAAATCTCGATCCGACATTCATCCCCCTCTTCCTCGACGCACACATCGACGAAACCTTCGGAAGTGAATTTGAAAGCGTTTGAAATCAGGTTGGTGATTATCTGTCGCAATTTCACCGGATCAGAATTTATCCATACCGACCTAACAGTGTTCTTAAATGCATAATTTATTTTTATTTCATGGTTCAGGCTTGAGCAGTTCTCATACACCTCCCGCACGAGAGAAACCGCTTCGCACGGGCACATCGCGAACGTCTCTTTTCCCGATTTAAGTTTGGCCAGGTCAAGGAGTGAGTTGATCAGTAACAGCAGGTGTTCGGAATTTTTGTGGGCGCGTTCCAGATAACGGCGCACCAGCTCCCGGGTCGATTCGTCCCCGAACATCTCGTCGAAATTTTCCAGCGCCTGGTCGGTAAAGTTGACTACGGCGTTGAGCGGGGTGCGCAGCTCGTGCGAAATCTGGTCGAAAAATTTGGTTTTCGATTCGAGGTTCTGGATCGCTTCGGTGCGGGCTTTGACCGTTGCGGTGATCTCGTGCCGGATCGAGAGGTACTCGATGATGTCGCCCGATCGGTCGCGGACGGGGACCACCGTGGTGTCGAAATAATGGATGTTGTCGTTTTTGTCGGCGTTGCGCAAAACACCCTGCCAGATGTTCTCCTCGTCGATCGCCTTCCAGATCGATTCGTAGTAGAGGTCGTTTTCGTCCGGCGGGCACAGAACAAGGGCGTTCTCCCCGATCAGCTCGCCGCGTTCGTA
>CAZBIR010000059.1:0-12052 GCA_964491035.1 uncultured Sulfuricurvum sp. | reverse complement strand
AATGCAGATATAATAAAACGTCATAATTCTCCTATCTTAATTTTCTGATCGCTAAAATTTATACGTGACATTTTTGTGTTAGCTTCGTTTAATTTTTTCACTCCTATAATGACCGAAGGAACGAGCTGATATAAGCTCAATCTATACTTTATCGAGGAGAGATGAATGAAAAGATCTATCAAGCTTGCGGTTGCTGCCGCAGTAGCGCTGAGCACTACATCGGCATTCGCCACAAACGGAGACCACCTGATCGGTCTGGGTGCGAAAGCGCGCGGAATGGGGGGTATCGGTATCGGTATGAGCCACGGCGCGGAATCGGCGCTTTCCAACCCGGCGTTGATCACATCGGTCAAAGGGACGGAAGTCTCTTTCGGCGGTACGGTTTTTATGCCGGATGTAGAAGCCGACCTCGGAACAGGTTCAGAAAAAAGCGATGCCGACCTTTCGGTGATTCCTGAGGTCTCTTTGGCCAGCCAGGGCACTGACATGTTCTGGTGGGGCGTGGGTATGTGGGGTACGGCCGGAATGGGTACCGATTACCGTGACCATGGATCGCATATGGAGATGGTTACCAATCTTCAGTTGATGCAGTTTGGTGTTCCTTTGGCTATGAAAGTAAACGGCTTCAGCTTCGGGGTTGCGCCGATCCTGCAATATGGTTCACTGGATATTAATTATGATGCTCACGGGATGGGTGGATTGAATGAAGGCTCGACACAAGGTGTAGCACAAGATTTTGGTTGGGGATATAACATCGGATTGGCGTATGAGACAAATGGTTTGACTGTAGGGGCATCGTACAAGTCGGCAATCGATATGACCTATGATGGACAGCTTTCAGAAGCGACAAAGCAATTTGGGCTTAATGGAGGCAACGGGTTGTCTGACGACCTCGAACAACCGGCTGAAATGGGTATCGGTGCCTCTTATAAACTGGGTGGGCATACCATCGCGCTGGATTACAAAAAAATCAAATGGGGCAGTGCCAAAGGGTATAAAGATTTTGGCTGGGAAGACCAGAACGTCTACATGCTGGGATACCAGTACGCGCAGGACAACTGGGCCGTCCGTGCCGGTTACAACTATGCCAAGAACCCGATCAAAGAACACAAAGCAGCTAGTATGGCTACAGATTATGACGGTGCCGTGTTGAATATGATGAATCTTCTCGGATTCCCGGCGATTGTCGAGAAGCACTATACGATCGGTGCTACCTATGCGTTCAGCAAGATGGTTTCACTTGACGTAGCGTACGTTTACGTTCCCGAGGTCACAGAAACATACGATACATCGGCCATGTCTCAGGCAATGGTTTATGCTAATACAGGTAATATTGGACTGGCCTTGGCAACTACCAGTGAAACAGAAACCAAACACAGCCAAGACGCGGTCAGCTTCCAGCTCAACTTCAACTTCTAAATTTTTCCCCCGGCTGGGGGGATTCACAATTGGTTCACCTTTCAATGCGATAATGAGAATGTCAGAAAATGTGGGATTGTCATTATCGTTTTTTTGATGGATTTGTGATACAATAGCCCCAAAGCAGGCGGTTACAACCTCAAAGCGATACAAAGAAGGAGAAAATAATGCTAAACAGACTTTTGATCGGCGCTGCGGCGCTTTCGTTGGCTGCCTCGATGGCGTTCGGCGCCCAGGGTGTGAAGTTCTATGTCGGGGACGGGGACAAGGAAAAAGAATACATGAGCATGGTCAACGAAAAGATCGGCTCTATCGGTTTCGTCCTCTCCGATCCGCATGAGCGGATCAACGACGCGTACAAAACCAAATACGGCGGAACCAACCTCGACAACCTCGGGTTCTTTTCGGTCATGAAAGATGCCGACGTGGGGCCTTTGCTGCTCAAAGAGCCATCACTTGGGGGATTCAGCCCGTTTAACCTGCACGTATACAAAAAACAGGCCGAAAACAAAACCTATGTGGGGCATGTTACGCCCGAAACGATGCTCGATATCACGGGGGTAAAAGACGCCGATGTCCGCGCCAAATTCATCGCGACGTTTCCGGCACTCGATGCCATGATCGAAAAAGAGATCGGGAGCAAGGTTGAAACGGTCGAGTACGCTACGCTTCCGGCCAAACCGATGATGACGTACGAGCTTCCGATCGAGCGCGGGGCGAGCCTGGAGACGGCAATTGCCGATTTCCAGGGGAAATTCGAGGAGGTTTTCGAGGAGAACCAGTATATCATCGCGGGGTACAAAGATATCAAGGCCGCAATGACGGATGCCAACATCGAATTCGGACGTTTTGATGCCTACTGGGTCTATTCGCTGTGCCATTTCAAATTTTCCGAGGGAATTTTCAACCAGGGGCGGCCGGATGCGGGTGCTTTCGCTCCGTGTTCCATGTACATGTACATCGAGAAGGGATCGAACAAGATCGTGATCGGTATGCCGCGTCTGGCAACGTGGACGGCGGTAATGGGGATCAAAGACCAGAAAATGGTTGATTCGATCAATGCACTCGATGTGGAAATTACCAAAATCATGACGGGTCTGGGAGCGAAAGAGCTATGAAAAAGATCTATGCTTTAATTCTCGCCGCTTTTGCGGCTGCATTCAGCGGGTGTTCGACGGCTGCTCCGAGCGTGTCGGGCGGAGTCGCCGTCGACAAAGAGGTTGCCGCCTATAAATACGGCGCTTACGCGACGGTAGACGAAACGAAAGCAAAACTTTCCGCGGCAGGTTTCGAAGTAGTCGGGACGTACAAAAACGATGCCGGGACTACGGTTCTGTTTACCAATGACGCGATGAAAGGCGAAGCTAACAAGCCACTTCGTGCGCTTGCATCGGTAGGCCGTTTACTGGTAGATGACGAGCGCAAACAAATCAGCGTGGCCAATCCCGTTTACTTTAACGCTGCATACTATCAGTCCGAATACAACCATGCGGCGGCATCGGCGATCTATACGTCGCTCGAAAAAGCATTCGGTCCTTTTAAAGATTCGGCCGACAAATGGGAATTTGCCAAACTCGGAAACTACAATTTCATGATTGGAATGCCTTATTACCAGGACATGAGTGTTGTGGGAGAAGGTTCGACGGCCGATCTGGTGGCCAAAGCGCAGAAATCGAAAGGGTTTGTCGGACTGGTCAAACTGTCCGAAGACCGCTATGTCGCGTTTGTGGAGCTAGATCGCCGTACCAACGGGTTTGTTAAAAAAATTGGTACACAAAACGCGCAGGTACTCCCCTGGGCGGTATTGATCGAAGAGGGGAAAGCCAAAGCACTCAGTGCTAAATATCATATCGCCATCAGCTATCCTCTGCTGACGATGACCGAGTTTATGACGATTGCGACCGTTCCCGGCGCAATCGAAAACGATCTGAAAAGAATTTTCAAATAAGATAAGCTTAACCGGACCGGAACTCCGGCTCCGGCTTTCTCGCCTCTTTTTTATAAATCTTCGTTATACTGTCTTCCTTTCAATCCTATTTTCTTTTATCCCGGGGAGAGCAATGGCTCACGTGCATAAAGATTCCGCCAGCGAAGAGTGGTTTTATCCCGAAGAGGGGTATATTCTGAGTGAAACCGATGAAAACGGGATTATCCTGTATGCCAACGAGCTTTTTTGCGAAGTGGCCGGATATGACGCATCGGAGCTGGTAGGGCAGCCGCACAGCATCGTCCGACACCCCGACATGCCCAGAGCCGCATTCAAAGGGTTATGGGAGGATCTGCGAAGCAAGGGGTTCTGGACGGGACTGGTCAAAAACCGCCGAAAAGACAACGGCTATTACTGGGTGTATGCGACCGCATTGCGAAGGGTGGGGCAAGAGGGGCGGATAACCTATCTTTCGATACGGACCAAACCCTCGCGCTCCGAGGTAGAAGCAATCGAAAAAGTGTATGCAAAGCTCCGGGAGGCGGAGCGTTAAAGGCGAAAAGGGACCGTGGCGAGAAGCTTTTCGGCGATAGCCTGATAATACCCTTTTTGCAGATCGTCGCCCAGGGCAACCGGCGGCTCGCCGTTGTCGGAGCCTTCGCGAATGTCGATATCCAGCGGGATCTGCCCCAAAAGGGGGATGTCATAGCGTTCGGCGAGTCGCTGACCTCCGCCGGTACCGAAAATATCGTAGCGTTTGAGGGTATCGGGGGCGATAAAATAGCTCATGTTTTCGACCAGTCCGCCGATAGGGACACGGATGTCCTGAAACATCCGGATGGCACGGCTGACGTCGTCGGAAGCGACGAGCTGGGGCGTTGTCACGATGACTCCCGCCGTAATGGGAAGCTCCTGGGCCATGGTGAGCTGGATGTCGCCGGTCCCCGGAGGCATGTCGATCACGAGAAAATCGAGTTCCCCCCACGCCACGTCTTCGAGAAACTGGATCAGGGCCGAGACGGCGACGGAGGAGCGCCATACAAGGGGCGTATCGCTGGTCGGAGTCGTGAGGGCGACGCTCATGATCTTAAGGCCGTAATTTTCGCTGGGGACGATTTGATTATCGTCATTCCACCGAATTTTTTCCAGATCGGTATTGGTCAGGCGGGGGATATTCGGGCCGTAGACGTCGGCATCCAGAATCCCGACTTTGTACCCTTTCTGGGCAAGGGCGATGGCGAGGTTGACGCAGACGGTGCTTTTTCCCACCCCACCCTTGCCGCTGGTAACCGCGATGACGTTTGCAGCGTAGGGGGCACGGTTGTTGGGGGAAACGCTGTTGCCGTAGTGGATGTCTTTGGTAACGGTCTGCTTTTTGGTGATCGAAAGGGTTCTGAACCGCTCCCCGATGGCTGCTTCGATGGCCGTTTTGACGCTCAGGTAGGAATCGTCGCTGAGTGTCAGCAGCTCGATGCGGGCTTCATCTCCCTGCACCTTGACGTCCGAGATCAGTTTGAGCTCTCCGAGGGTGCGGGAGAGACCCGGATAGGGGAGGGTGAGGAGAAGGTCGTTCAGCTCTTTAGTGTTCATACGGATTCCCCCGTGCTTCGCGGGCCAGCAGTGCCTTGGTTCCGGTCGCTTTCTGGGCCAGTTTGGCCAGCGGGCCGCGGGCTTGCGGATAGTCGAGGCTGAGGCGATGGCACTGCTCGATTCGCGCGTCGATCAGGCGGTTCAGCGAGGCAATGACGCCCTCAAGCGTGCCGTTTTCATCGGATTGATTGAGAAGCTCCTTGATCAGCATCTCGCGGGAAGCCATTTTCAGGCTAAGGCCATTCTCGTTAGCGATGGCGATGAAATCGGCGGCGCTGAGGTAAAGGCCGGAGAAAAAGGTGTTGAGAAAATGGTTTTCCAGGGTGAGGAATTTATTGCGCGGTTCGAACGTATCGCGTTTCATGCGCGTTCTCCCAGATTCGCTTCGGCCGCTTTGGCAACGTCGCAATCGCTGTCTTTGAGCAGGAGAGAGAGCACCTCTTTGGGGGCGGCACGGTTTTCGGCGAGGCGCATCCGGACCATCTTGTCGTTATCGTCGGCCAGTACCCTGAGAAGTTTGGCTGGGGTATTGGGATTGCCCGAGAGGCCGTCGCGGACGATTTTTTCGTCGCTGAAAAATTTTTCCAGCACATCGGCGGGGGTGGAAGGATTGGTCGCGACGAGGGCGCGGACGAGGTTGATGGGGTCATTGGCGAGATGGCGCAGCACTTCGACCGGGGTGTGAGGGTTTTTGGCGACGGCCCAGCGCGCTCCCATATCGACGGGATTGGAAGCGATATCGATCAGAAGCTCAACCATCGTTGAACTGTATTCTTTTTCCCTCTCGTAAACCGAGGTACGCAGGGAGAGGTTCATGGCAACCTGCCCTACGATTTCCTTGTTATCCCGGAATGCATGGTAAATGGCCGCCACATCATCTATCGGACGTGTTTTGTCTTCGAGAAATTCGATCAGTCTGGATGTATCGGACTCTGCGATGGCAGTGTGGATAGCACTGTTGTTCATCATCGTCTCCTTCTATAAATGTACACAGAAAATTAATCGCCATACTATCAAAAAGTGATTAAATGATAAGTATTAATATTATTACGTAAGACTGGGAACAGGGTGGGCTGTATAAGAAAACGTAAAACAACACGGAGTCATCGGATGGTGTCTGAATTGTGATAAAACTGTAACATATTGTAATACCGTGTACGCCAGAAAGCGGATATTTACCGTTTATTAAGAGTCTCGTCCCTATAATCAATGCGGTAATTCCGTAATAATCGCACCGCTTGTGTGCATACTAAAAACAAGGAGCACGGATGAACAGATTGCTAAAAACACTTTGTGTTGCGGCATCACTGTCGGCAGCAGCTGCAATGGCGGCTGATGGATATGCTAACAAAAATATCCTGATTTCTGCCGAAGAAGCGGTCAAGCTGATCGGTAATCCAAAAGTGATGTTCGTATCGGGTGATAACGAAGATATTTATAAACTCGGTCACATTAAAGGTTCGGTTGAGATGTACGCTCACCACCTTCACCATTCTGAAATTGACGGTAGCATGCATTGTGAGCCGCTTTATCGCTGTATCGATGATGCCGAGCAGATGATCGGCAAAAAAGGGATCAGCAATGACATGATGGTCATCGCGTACGATGACTTCAAAGGGCCGAATGCGACAGGCGTCTATTCGTTTTTTGACAGCTACGGCCACAAAAACGTCAAAGTCCTCAACGGCGGACGTGCGGCAATGATGGCAATTGATCCGGCTCAAAAAGAGTACGATGCGCTGAACAAAGACCTCAGAGCGGCGAAAAAAGCGGAAAAAGATGCGAAAGACGCCCTGAAAAAAGAGGGGGCGGACAAAGCAGCCCTGGAAGCGACGATCAAAAAAGCGTCTGATGAGATTAAAGCCCTCGAAGCGAAAATGGCCCAGGTCGAAAAACGTCTCCTGGTCGTTAAAGGGGATGAGGTCGTCAAGCCGAAAAAATACAAAATCGATCCGAAAAAAATCAACTGGAGCGTCATCGCGGGCAAAGACGAAGTCAAGCACGCGATGGAAGATATCAAGAAAAACGGGAAAAACTCCAAGTACGTCATCATCGATTCACGCGGTATGACCGAAATCATGGGTGAACGCAAGATGGACAACGTCGCGCGCGGAGGCCATATTCCGGGGGCAACGTTTATCGAGTGGAGCCAGATCTCCGATGCCGACAAGAAACTCTCGTTCCGGTCGGCGGAAGAGCTTCAGAAAGTTTATGACAACTACGGCATCACCAAAGACAAAACCATCTACGCGTACTGCCACGTCGGTGCGGGACGAAGCTCGGAGCACATCACGGCGCTTCAACTGCTCGGTTACAAAAACGTCAAAGTCTTCACCGGAAGCTGGGACGTTTGGGGTAACGATATGAACCTTCCGATTAAACGATAAGGCCTGAACAATGACAAAAGTAATGAACAATAACCGCCGTGACTTCCTGAAAGTATCGGGTATGACGGCAGCGCTGGTGGCCTCTCAGGGGTCGCTCTTCGCGAAAACAAACGTTATGTCGGTGGAAAACGGGAAAGAGAATTATCCCAACACCAACTACACCGAGAACATGTACCGCAACGAGTTTGCGTTTACCTACGGAAAAAAAGAAGAACACGGGTTTGCGTACCACTGTGTCAACTGCCAGGGGAACTGTGCCTGGGAAGTATGGTCGCACAACGGCGTTATCACGCGTGAAAACCAGTCGGCTCGCTATCCCGTCATCAATGCGAAAATCCCGGACTTCAATCCGCGCGGATGTAACAAAGGGGTTCAGCACTCACAGGTGATGTACCAAAAAGACCGTATCCTCTACCCGATGAAACGGGTCGGTGAGCGCGGCGAAGGGAAATGGAAACGGATCAGCTGGGATGAGGCGGCCGAAGAGGTATGCCAGCAGATTTTCGACTGTCTGACCGATCCGCAGCGCGGACCGGACAAGCTGATGGTCCACGCCGGTACGGGACTTTTGACCGAAGGGCGCCGCGGTGCTCCTCTGCGCTTCTCGACACAGCTCGGGGCGATCCGTATCTATCCCTCATCATATCTTGGGGACATGTTCTCGGGTGCGGCGATCGCGTACGGCGAAGGTAACCTCGGTTGTACGTGGGATTTCATGTACACCGTCGACACGGCTGTCATGTGGGGCGGAAACCCGTCGGTTTCCCGTATTCCTGATGCGCACTTCGTATGGGAAGGGAAATACAACGGGGCGAAAATCATCACGATTACTCCGGAGTTCAATGCGACGGCAAAATCATCCGACCTGTGGATCCCGATCAAAGCCGGATCCGATAACATCCTCGCGATGAGCGTTATCAACGTTATCCTGAACGAAAAACTCTACAAACCCGAGTTTATGAAAACATTGACCGACCTGCCATTCCTGGTCGATGTCAAAACGCAAAAATTTCTCCGTCGCTCCGACATGGAACACGCGAAAAATGAAGAAGACCACCATAAGTACATCGAAGAGTTCTACTGCTGGAACACGGCGAAAAACGGTATTGCTCTGATGCCGGGTACCGAAGGAAGCTCCACGCGTACGCTTCGTCTCGACGAGTTCGGCATTACTCCTGCTCTTGAGGGACAGTGGACCATCAAAGACATGCACGGCCACACCCGCGAAGTGACAACGGTTTTCGAAATGCTGAAAAAATCGGCAGCCAAATTCGCTCCCGAAGCAACCAAAGAGATTACCGGGGTTCACCCTGACACCGTTCGCCAGCTGGCGCGCGATATCGCGATCCCCAAAGTAGTAGAGATCACCTGTGGATTCTCACTGAACAAATATTTCAACGGCGTCATGACGATCTGGAACATTGCATCGATCTGCGGACTTACCGGGCGTATGGGACCCTATGGCGGGATTAACACCGAGAATGAGTTCCAGCTTTCCGGTCTGGGTGAGCTTTCAGGCTTTAGCGGGAAGTACAATCCCCGCTTCGGTTCGGGGTTTGTCGGCGAGTTTGTGTTCGGTGACGGTCTCGAAACCTTCGACAAATACTTTAGCGATGCGGACGTTAAACGTGCGCAAAACGGCATGAGCAAAAAAGAGTACATGGCCGTATTGTCCGAGCTTCTTAAAGACGGTGAAAACGACAAGAAAAACCAGGCGTCCAAACACGGTAACGTTGTGAAGCCCTGGTGGCAGCCTGACTGCGCGCTGATCGTAGCCGACTCGAAATTCCGCCGTAACAAGGGAAGCGACTACCGTAAAGCATTCCTGAACAAAACGAAGTTCTACGCGTATGTCGATTACCGCATGTCTGAAGCGGCGCAGTTCGCCGATATTCTGTTGCCGGCGAAATCGCACTACGAGGTATATGACCTCCGTACCTCTCCGGGTTATCACCGTTTCACCAACCTGGCCCAGCCGGTTGCGAACATCAAAAACATCGGTGAGGCGATGGACGAGTGGAGTATGTTCACGTTGCTGGCCAAAAAACTCGAAGAAATGGCTAACCGCCCTGAAAATGTAAGCAAAGCAAAAGTCAAAGACCATCCGAAGTTTGCGAAACCCGGTTTCCATGACTTGACGATCTTCCACAAAGAGTTCACCAACACCGACGAAGAGTCCGAAGGGGCCGGTGAAGTGTATCTCGGAACCGACAAAATGGCGGTTCAGGCGGCACTGGAGAAATGTGAGCAGTATGAGCCGTGGACAATGGAGAAAATGTATAAAGTGGGTGGATTCCTGCTGATCAATGAAAAAGCGGCGAACTCTTCACCGTTGTATTCCGACCGTCCGTTCAACTCGAACGAACATCACCTGTACAAATTCGAACCGCTCCATACGATTTCCGGTCGTCAGACGTTCTACGTCGACCATGACATCTTTATCAAAATGGGCGCCGCCGCCAATACCGGTATGGAAGGGATCCGCCCGGATACCAAAGAGTATCCGTACGTATTCATGACGCCGCACGCGCGCTGGTCGATCCACTCGAACTACAAAACGTCCCGTACTCTTCTGCGCCTTCAGCGCGGTGTACCTGCGATCCAGGTCAACCGTGTCGTTGCGGAAGCCAAAGGGATCAAAGACGGTGATACCATCCGTATCTACAACGCCCTCGGTGAATTCTACGCGATGGCGAAACTCTCTTCGTCCGCTCCGGCAGACGGACTGGTTCTCGAACACGGATGGGAACCGTATATGTATCTGAAAAACAAAGGGCACAATGAGGTTGTTCCAACGGCATTGAACCTTCTTGAAATGGCTGACGGTTGGGGGCACCTGAAATTCGGTGGTCTCTGGGACGGTAACCAGTACGCATACGACGGGGCCGTGAACTTCGAAAAAGCTAAAGACGTACAGTATTAAGGGGTAGTAATGTCTAAAAGACAATTAGCAATGGTAATGGACCTGAACAAATGTATCGGGTGCCAGACATGTACCGTAGCATGTAAAACGCAATGGACGAACCGTAACGGTCGTGAATATATGTATTGGAATAACGTCGAAACCTATCCGGGTACGGGTTATCCCAAAAACTGGATGGAGCTGGGCGGCGGATTCGACGCGGCCGGCGACCTCCAGCCGGGTGTGATCCCCAACCTCGAAGCCGATTACGGGGTACCCTGGGATTACAACTACGAATCGTTGATGGGCAGCGGAGAAGATTTCAACACTTTCAAACCCCATGTTTCTCCAACCTGGGGACCGAACTGGGATGAGGACGAAGGTGCGGGAATGTTTCCTCAGGACAACTATTTCTTCTACCTGCCCCGTATCTGTAATCACTGTACGAACCCGGGTTGTCTGAGCGCGTGTCCGCGTGATGCGATCTTCAAACGGGAAGAAGACGGAGTTGTTCTGGTTGACCTCGACCGCTGTCAGGGGTACCGCTACTGTATCGCGGGATGTCCTTACAAAAAAATCTATTTCAACCCGAAAATTAGCAAATCAGAGAAATGTATCCTCTGTTTCCCACGGGTTGAGCAGGGCTTGCCGCCGGCATGTGCGCAGCAGTGTGTCGGACGTATCCGTTTCGTAGGGTTCCTGGACGATGAAGAATCACAGGTCCACAAGCTGGTTCACAAATACAAAGTAGCTTTGGGTCTGCGCTCCGATTACGGCACACAGCCAAATGTCTACTACATCCCTCCGACCGAATCTCCGGCGAAATTCGATGCCGAAGGTAAAATCATCGAGGGATCAACCCGTCTTCCGATCGAGGAGCTCGAAAAATTGTTCGGTCCTGAAGTACACGATGCGATCAAAACACTCAAAGCCGAGATGCAGAAGCGTAAAGAGACGGGTGTCAGCGAACTAATGGATCTGCTGATCGCGTATCAGCACTCCGATATGTTCCGTCTGGACAACAACTATTACCAGCAGGTTGCCAAAGAGAATAAACGCAATCCTCTGGCACCGGTTGATACCCGCTACATTGCCGGGAAATTCACGACCAAAGGTCACACGCAGACTCTGTTCGGCGGACACACAGCAGGAGGACACCACTAATGAAAAAGCTGCTTACATCTATCCTTTCATTGGGTGTTGCCGCTTCTGCGGCACTGGCGGGCGATCTGAGCCTGACCGCTTCAAAAGTTAGCGAGAGTCTCGATAAAGTGACCGCCGATTCGGCGGTATGGAGCAAAGCAAAATTTGCTACCGTCGCCCTTTATCCGCAGACTTCGATCGAGTTCAACGATAAAGAGGCGATCGAAGCAAACAAGGGAACCAAAGGGAAAAAAGCCCAGGTTGCCGCAGTTCACAACGGCAAAGAGATCGCTATCCTCGTCAAATGGGCCGATGGCACCAAAAACGTGCAGGGGATCAAATGCACCGACACCTACAGTGACGGATTTGCCCTGCAGTTCGCCGGCGCGACCAAAAAAGCCCAGCCGCTTCCCTACATCGGAATGGGTTCGGAAGGGCGTCCTGTCCTGGTACATCTCCAAAAAGCGACCGACAAAGTGTATGAGCCTAACGGCAACAAAGACGTAGCGATGCAGATCAACCGCCAGCAGACGGCCGTTTTCGGCAAAGAACTGGCCGATTTCGACGCCAAAGTCGCGGCTTTGGCCAACACCGATTTTGAGCGCGTTTTCGTAGGTGAGGGTTTCCGCACGATTACCGAGATCAAAGACGGTTCGGTCAAATCGAACGCGTCGATGAAGTACG
>CAZBIR010000058.1:0-12996 GCA_964491035.1 uncultured Sulfuricurvum sp. | reverse complement strand
TTTGCGGAAAAAATATCGCGAATTGTACCCCGGGGGCGGTTAAATCCCGGTTAACTCCCAGATACACTCATCCCCCCCTCAGGGGGCACATGATAAAATTCCCTCATGACACCAACGATACCGATTGAAACCTTTTTAGACGCGATGGGGAGCTACGATCTCATCATCGACGCCCGCAGTCCGCACGAATACGGCGAATCCCATCTCCCCGGAGCCCGCAATTTCTACGCGCTGAACGACGAGGAGCACCGGATCGTCGGAACCCTCTACAAACAGGTCTCACCTTTCGAGGCGCGGGTGCAGGGGGCCTCGTACGTCTGCGTCAACGCTTCGCGCCACATCAAGGAGCTCTATCCCTCCTTCACCCCCAACGCGAAAATCGCGATCTACTGCGCCCGCGGGGGGATGCGCTCCTCGTCGCTCGCGACCATTTTCGGCAGCATCGGCTACCGGATCGACCGAATCGCGGGAGGATACAAATCGTACCGCAAATTCGTCCTCGACTATCTGGAAAATCTCCCTCAGGCCGGATTCATCACCCTTGCCGGAAACACGGGGTGCGGCAAAAGCGACCTCCTCCAAAGCCTGGAAAACGTCCTCGACCTCGAAAAAATGGCCAACCATTACGGCTCGGTTTTCGGCGACGTCAACGGCGCACAGCCGACGCAGAAAGAGTTTCAGAACCGTCTCGTCCACGCCTACCGGTCGCTGGATCCCTCCCGCCGGTCGTTTGTCGAATCGGAGAGCAAACGGATCGGCAAGATCACCCTCCCCGCCCTCCTCAACCGCCAGATAGCGCAGGGGTTCCGCGTCGAAATCACCGCCCCCCTCGAACAGCGGATCGGGCGGATCCGCCGGATGTACGACACGATGGAAGAGCCGTTTTTCCGGGAGCGGATGGAGCGGATCTCCCCCTACCTCAGCCGCGATGACAAAGCCGCCGCGATTGGGGCTTTCGAGAGCGGCGATCTCTCCCGCGTCGCCGAGATCCTCCTCGTGCAGTACTACGACAAGGTTTACAAAAGCACGCAACGCCCCGACATGAGCCTCTGCAACGACGACCCCGCCAAAACGGCCGAGACACTCCGGGAACTGCAAGCAGAACTCAGCACAGCGGGAGAGGGGAAAACATGCTGAACAACTCCGCCAAACTCACCAAATACGTCCGCGCCTCGGGGTGCGCCGCCAAGCTCTCCCCCGGATCGCTCGGCGACGTCACCTGCCACCTCGTCTCGTTTCACAAGGATCTCCTGGTGGGATTCGAGGGGAACGAGGACGCCGGGGTGTTCCGGATCAACGAATCGACGGCGATGGTGCAGACCCTCGATTTCATCACCCCCGTCGTCGACGACCCGTTCGTCTACGGCCAGATCGCGGCGGCCAATTCGCTCAGCGACGTCTTCGCGATGGGAGGCGATCCCAAAACGGCCCTCAACATCGTCGGGTTCGACGGCAAAAACCACACGACCGAGATCCTGAGCGAGATCCTCCGGGGCGGCCAGAGCAAGGTCGCCGAATGCGGCGCGGTGATCGTCGGGGGGCACACGATCGAAACCCCCGAAATGATCTACGGCCTCTCGTGCACGGGATTCGTCCACCCGGAGCGGATACTGCGCAACAATGCCGCCCGGGAGGGAGACCTGATCATCCTGACCAAACCGCTGGGGGTGGGGATCCTCGTCACCGCGATCAAGGCCGACCTGCTGGATGAGGCTACGGCGATACGGGTCGCCGAATCGATGCGGACCCTCAACTACAAGGCCTCCCTGATCGCGCGCGAATACGGCGCCCGCGCCTGCACCGACGTGACGGGGTTCGGATTTCTGGGACACCTGCACGAGATGTGTTCCCCCTCCACCTCGATCGAGGTGGAGAGCTCCGCCGTCCCCTGCTTCCCCGAAGCGCTCCCGATGGCTTCTATGGGGATCATCCCGGCAGGAAGCTACGCGAACCGGGAGTACCTCTCCTCCAAAGTGCACTTTACGCGCGACATCGGCTCGGACATGGAGATGCTCCTCTTTGACGCCCAGACTTCCGGGGGGCTGCTCATCGCGGCGACCCCCGAAAACGCCCGTGCCATCGCGCAGCGGTGCCGCGACGAAGGGATCGGCGCCGCCATCGTCGCGCAGGTCGTTTCCAAAGCCGACACCGATCTCATCGTAGGATAACCGCCATGACCCGACGCACCTTTATGACCCATGCGGCCGCAGCCGCCACCCTGTGCCTCACCCCCTCCTTCGGTGGGGAAACCTCCGCAGCACCTGCAGGATACGCCCTCTACGACATCCTCTGGAACTTCGACCTCTCGCACCACCTCGGTGAAACCTCCCTCTGGGTTCCCCTCCCCTCCGACGTCGCCGGATTCCAGAACGTCGTGAAAACGGGATGGCGCACCGACGCGGCGGAGAGTTTCGAAACTTCCCGCAACCGCGATAGAGCCCGCACCCTCTATGCCCGCTGGGACAAAACAGCCCCCTCCAAAACGCTCGAACTGCGCCTCACGGTCGCGCTGCGCGACCGCCACTGTGACTTCCGCCCCCGGCGGATCTGCCCCGAGACGATCGAGGCGTCCAAAGCCTTTCTGGCCCCCTCCGCCCACCTCCCGACCGACGGGGCCGTCGCCCGGGTCGCTGCCGCCATCGTCGGGCGCGAAAAAGAACCACTCAAAAAAGCGCGCCGCATCTACGACTGGGTCGTCGCCAACAGCTACCGTGACGAGAGCGTCATGGGATGCGGCATCGGGAGCCCCAACGCGATGCTAGCCGAGCTCGAAAAAAACGGTCGCATGGGGGGCAAGTGCCTCGACATGTCGGCGCTGTGCGTCGCGCTGATGCGCGCATCGGGGATCCCCGCCCGCGAGGTAAACGGAATCCGCGTCGGCCCCTCGCGCCTCTCGGCCGCATTCGGCACCGGGGAGACGATCACGAAAGCGCAGCACTGCAAGGTAGAATTTTTCACCCCGCAGCACGGCTGGATCCCCTGCGACCCCGCCGACATCACCAAACTCGTCCTCAAGGAGGGGATCGAGAAAACCTCCCCCCGCGCCCGCGAACTCGCCGGGAAATTTTTCGGCTTCTGGGAGAACAACTGGATGGCCCTCAACCACGCCCGCGATTTCGACCTCTACCCCGCCAACGCGCAGGGGCTCCTCGATACCTTCGGTTACCCCTACGGCGAGGTCGGGGGGGAATACCTCGATCCGTTCGGTCCTGCATCGTACGGCTACACGATCCGTTCAGCCAAAGGGGTCCTGTGATCCTCGACTGCCGCGACATGGAGTGCCCCCGGCCGGTGCTGGAGACCAAAAAAGCGCTCGACTCCCTTCCCGCCGACGCGATCCTGACCGTCGAGGTCAATACCCTCTCGGGGCGCGAGAACTGCAAGCGCTTCGCCCTCTCGCAGCGCTGCACGTTTAGCGAGGAGGAGCTGAGCGACGGGACGACCCGCCTCGTCATCGTCAAGGGGAGAGGCTACGTCGAAAAGCCGGATGAGGAGAACCCGGTGGACGCAATGATCGTCCAGGAGCGGCGCAGCGCGGTCTGGGTCCTATCAGGCGCTTTCGCCACGGCGCTCCTCTCGGCCTCGTGCTGCCTGGTACCGACGCTGTTTATGGTGTTTGGCATCTCGTTCGCCGGAATCATCAACGTCGCCGCCCTCGAATCCTACCGGTGGTTTTTCACCGTTTTGGCGGTGGCGATGCTGGGGATCGGTTTTTACAAGATGGTGATCAAAAAACAGATCGAATGCGACTGCGAGCCCAGCCTCACCTCCCGCCTTCTCGTCGCGGCGTTCTGGGCCCTTTTTCTCTTCAGCCTCGCCGCCCTCCTCTACCCGTACTACGAGGGGTTCTTATGGGAAGAGTGATCCTGTTGCTGCTCATGTGCAGCACCTTTGCGTGGGGAAAAACCTGGACGCTCCGGATCGGGGGAATGCACTGCATCGCGTGCACCCTCGCGGTCAAAAAAGCGCTGCTGGGGGTCCCGGGGATCCGGGAGGCGAAGGTCAATTTCAAAAACGAAACGGCCCTCGTCGACGCCGACGAAAGGGTCACTCTCGGGGCGATGCAAAGCGCCGTAGCGCAAACGGGCTATTCGATCACGGCGGTTATTTCGAAATGACTGATGTTACGCACTTTTCGGGCAAAGCCCGCAAAGTGGCAGGGACACGCGTGTCCCCTGCACCCCCCTAAAGCTTCCCGTATCTTCCGGATACGGGAGAAAAACTGCCCTTTTTGCACTTCTCAAAAAGAAGGTGCGTCAGCTCTGTCAATAACGCTTTATCGCGAAAAAAGTGCTACACTACGCTCATTGATTTTCCCAAGGACCACTTTTTCATGTTGCGCTCTATCCACGACTCCCTGGAGCCAAAACTCATCACCCACATCCGGCGCCACGGCTACAGCCGCGCCGATTTTATCGCCGACGCGATCGCCGGGCTCGCCGTGGCCATCGTCGCCCTCCCCCTGGCCATGGCGATCGCGATCGCTTCCAACCTCCCCCCCGAGCGGGGGCTCTTCACCGCGATCGTCGCGGGATTCCTGATCTCGGCTCACGGCGGCAGCCGCTACCAGATCGGCGGCCCTACCGCCGCTTTCATCGTCACCGTCGCCACCGTCGCGATGAAACACGGCTATGAGGGGCTGGTGCTTGCCACGATCATGGCGGGGGGGATCCTCGCCCTCCTGGCGTTCGTCCGGGCCGGGGAACTGATCAAATTCATCCCCTACCCCGTCATTGTCGGCTTCACCTCCGGGATCGCGCTGCTGATCGCCTTTTCCCAGATCCGCGATTTCTTCGGACTGCACGTCGAGACGATCCCCCCCGATTTCCTCGACAAACTGGGGGTTTACCTCGCCCACCTGCATGAGACGAACGCCGCTGCCGTCCTCCTCGCCCTCTGTTCGATCGGCGTCATCGTCCTGGCCAAAAAACACATCCCCCGCGTTCCCGGCCCCATCATCGTCGTCATCCTCTCCGCCCTCGCCGTCTGGGGCTTAAACCTCCCGGTAGAGACGATCGAGAGCCGCTTCGGCGCCATTCCCGCCATGCTGCCCACCCCCGTGTGGCCCGAAATCACGTTCGAAAAGCTCCGCCTCCTCCTCCCCGACGCGATCACGATCGCGACCCTCGCCGCGATCGAGTCGCTCCTCTCGGCCGTTGTCGCCGACGGGATGGCCGGCAGCCGCCACAAGCCCAACGCCGAACTTCTCGGCCAGGGGATCGCCAACGTCGCCTCGGGCCTCTTCGGCGGCCTCCCCGCCACCGGGGCGATCGCCCGCACCGCCACCAACGTCAAGGCCGGTGCCCGCACCCCGGTGGCGGGGATGATGCATGCGGTATGGCTCTTTGTGTTCATGCTCCTCCTCGCCCCGCTCATCATCAAGGTCCCCCTCGCCGCCCTCGCGGCCATCTTGATGGTCGTCGCGTGGAACATGTCGGAGATCAAACACGTCCGGGAAATCATGAAGGCCCCCAAAACCGACCGGGTCGTCCTCATCGTCACGTTTCTCCTCACCGTCCTCGTGGATCTGAACTTCGCGATCCAGGCGGGGATCGCGCTCGCTTCGATCCTCTTTATCGATTCGATGATGAAAGCAACCCGTATCCAGCCCGTCGGACGCGAAGAGGACGATCCCGATTCGATCCGTAACAAATCGATCCCCGAGGGGGTCGAGGTCTACGAGATCCAGGGGCCGCTGTTCTTCGGCGTCGCCGAAAAACTCGTCGATACCCTCTCGCTGATGGAAAAACCGCCCCGCGTCTTTATCCTCCGGATGCGCTACGTCCCCCTCATCGACGCGGCGGGGCTCCACGCCCTCGAGGTGGTCCGCGAACGTCTCGAAGCGGGCGGCACCGTGCTGATCCTCTCGGGGGTCAACCCGCAGGTACGCCGCTTTATCGCTTCAGGCGGCCTGGATGGCAAAATGGGGGAGGAGAATATCGTCGATCACATCGACAAAGCACTCCGCAGGGCTGAGGATATACTGAAATAAAGGAAATTACGGCGCGCTGCAATGCTGCACGTCGGTATCAAGGAGCGCTTCAAAGGTCGGCGCATGGACCGGCCGGCTGCACAGGTATCCCTGAAAATACTGGCATCCGTGGGTTTCGAGGAATTTGAACTGATCGATGGTTTCCACCCCTTCGGCGATGACATCCAGTTTGAAAATGGAAGCCATCGAGAGGATCGTCTCGACCAGTGCCGCATCGTCACGGTCACTCATGATGTCGCGGATGAAACTGCGGTCGATTTTGAGGGTCGTAAACGGAAGCCGCTTGAGGTAGGCCAGCGACGAATACCCGGTCCCGAAATCGTCCATCGAGAGGTTGATCCCCGCTTTGCGCAGCCGCTCCATTTTTTCGACGACGGTATCGATTTTATCGATAATCATCGACTCGGTCAGTTCCAGTTCGAGCATTGAGGGCAGGATCCCCGTTTCGGCGACGATCCGGATCACTTTTTCGACAAAATCGTTCTGCCGAAACTGTACCGCACTGACGTTGATGGCGATCCGTTCCAGCTGCAGGCTTCCTGAGCGGCCGCTGGAGCGCCACCGGACGAAATCCGCGCAGGCACGCCGAAGTACCCACTCCCCGATGGGGACGATCAGACCGCTCTCTTCGGCGATCGTAATCATCTCATCGGGCATCACCCGCCCCAGTTCCGGATGGTTCCAGCGCAGCAGCGCCTCGGCCCCGATGATTTTTTTCGTCGCAATATCGATAACGGGCTGATAATTCAGCTCCAGTTCACCGTTTGGGACCGCGCTGCGCAGGCCGTTTTCGAGAAAGAGCCGTTTTTTGATCCACTGCTCCATCTGCTCGAGATAAAACCGGGTGGTTCCCCGTCCCTCTTTTTTGGCCTGGTACATCGCGGTATCGGCATGTTTGAGAAGATCATCGGCCGTGTGTTCTTCGGAACTGATGACGGCGATCCCGATACTCGACGCGCTCGAGAGGCTCTCGCTCTCCCCCACTGCAAACGGTACCGAGAGGGCCAGATGGATTTTTTCGGCCACCGCTTCGGCCCGTTCCGCCGCTTTTTGGGGATCTTTTCCCAGGTGGGAGAGGAGGATGACGAATTCGTCTCCCCCCAGCCGTGCGACGGTATCCTCTTCGCGGCAGACGCTTTTGAGCCGCTCGGCCGTTTCGATCAGCAGCGCGTCGCCGACCTGGTGCCCCAGCGAATCGTTGACGCTCTTGAAATGGTCCAGATCCAGAAACATGACGGCGATCCGGTTCCCGGAACGGTGATAATGGGCCAGCGCCTGCTCGATCCGGTCTTTGAGGAGGATACGGTTGGGCAGGCCGGTCAGAACGTCGTGATAGGCCTGGTGTTTCATCTGTTCTTCCACCCGTACCCGTTCGGAGATGTCGGTGACGATGGCGACGCCCCCGACGATGGAACGCTGCGCGTCATAGATCGGGGAAGTACGCAGCGTGACCCACAGCTGATGCTGCCGGATCATCGTCGTGTAGGGCCCCTCGTAATACCCTTTTTCCCCTTTGGCCGGGGCCTGAAGGGCTTCCTCGAGGCTCTTGTCGGGAAGTGTTTTCATGTCCAGCCCGATCATCTGCTCCCGGCTGATCCGGAGAATCTGGAGCATCTCCTCGTTCGATTCCAGGACGATTCCCTCCATATCGTAGTAAAAAATACCGGCGGGGGCCTCCTTGAAAATCGCTTCGAACTGCTCCTCGGAGAGGGCCAGCGCTTCCTTGGCTTTCTGATGGAGGAGTTTCGTCTCGATCGTCGAGCGGATGTTCTCGTAGATTCTCCGTGCCACTCCGCCCATCAGGACCAGAAATAAAACGACGAAAAGCCCCATAACCTGGAATTCCGGTGTCCCCTCCCCGAACAAAACGATCGCCAGCGGCAACAGCAGCAGCGAGAGGAAAATGACCGCCACCCTCAGTACCGATGCGAGGGTCCCCGCGGCGACGGCGGCGATCCCCGAGATCATGAAAATAATGAACAGCTGCTGGGGCTGGCTGGCGGCCTGGTGGATAAACAGCGCCGCGCTTCCCCACGCCAGTGCCGAAACGTACATCATCACGGAAAAATGGTGTTCCTTGGCATCGTTCGAACCGTTTTTCGTGTACCGGAACACCAGCAGCCGCCATACAAGCGTCCCCATCACGACCCCGAACCACGTCGCGGCATACCCGGCCGCGGAGGTATTTGCAAAAAGATACAGGATGATCATCGCACCGAACAGCAAAGGGAGGATCGACGCCCTCGCCTGCCGATAGGCGATCGCCAGCTGTTCGCTGCGGATCCGTTCCCGGTCGTGCGGTTCGCTCACCGCCTTGTGTGCCTGATGTTTAAAAGCCATTTTCCCAATGCCGCCGTGTTTGTTTCGCCGATAATAGCAAAATCCGGTTGAAAAAACGTTCTTTCCGAGGGATATGCTACAATTGCCCGATGATACGATGGATACTGTTTAGCCTTCTGGCCCTCAACCTTTGTGCCTACGAACTCGAAAAAGAGTACTTCTACACCCGTGACACGGTCTATTCGACCGATCTGTTCCCGGGGGTCAAAAAGTTCGAACTGCTCCGCATCCCGCCGGGCAAAATCGTCTACCGCGTCAACGCCCAGGTTCTGGCCAAAACGTTCGAACTGGGGGGCGTCGGCGTCGATCCGGGGAAAACCCGGTTCGTCAGCTTCATCAAAAAAAGCCCGATCGATCTGACATCGCTGAAGATCCAGCTGGTCCGGCTGCTGCAGGAGCGCTATCCCCCCATTGCGATCCGCGCCGTCCACATCCACCCCCGCGGCTACATCGAATCGCTCCCTCCCGAGGCGTCCGCCGTGCTGGACGAAACCTTCTACCTCAACGGCGAGGGGACCTTCTACGTTCCCGACGCGCACGGGGTACGGCGCTATTTCGACTACGTCATCGACGCCACCCTCCCGGTCCTCCACACCTCCCGCAAGGCCGAGCGCAGAGAAAACCTCACCGCGATGAACGCCATCGCCAAAGAGATCCCATTCGAATCGTTCCGGGACGTCCCCCTCTTCGCCCTCCCCGATCTCCCCCACCGGTTCCGCTCCACGCTGCGGCCGGGAACCGCGATCACCGCGCGCCACATCGAGAGAATGCCTCTCGTCCGGAAAAACGACAACGTCGTCCTCGTCGTCCGAAACGGTACCGTCGTCCTCGAATTGATCGCCACCGCAACGCAAGAAGGATCACTCTATGATATCATTACGGTCCAAAAAAGAGACGGCAAGCGTTCGCGGGCCAAAGTGATCGGAGAGAAACGGGTGGAACTGCAATGAAAATCGTGATCGGCATCAGCGGCGCCAGCGGCGCGGCGCTCGGTCTCAAGACGCTGCGCGCCCTTCCCGACACGGTTCAAAAACACCTGATCGTCTCCGAACACGCGCAAATCGTCCTGGAAAAAGAGGAGAACCTCACCGTCCATAAAAACGACGAGATATGGGCCTCCGTCGCCTCGGGTTCCTACGGGGCCGACGCGATGCTCATCACCCCCTGCAGCATGAACACGCTGGCCAAAATTGCCTGCGGCATCGCCGACAACCTCATTACCCGCGCAGCAGCCGTCATGATCAAGGAGCGGCGCACCCTCGTGCTCGCCCCGCGGGAGATCCCTTTTTCCCCCATCGCACTGGAGAACATGCACAAGCTCTCCATGATGGGGGTGATCATCGCCCCTCCCGTTCTGGCCTACTACGCCGAACAAAACACCCTCGAAGAGATGGAAAATTTCATGATCGGCAAGTGGTTCGACCTCCTGGGCATCGACAACAATCTCTACAAAAGGTGGGACGACCGTGCATAAAATCGCCCTCTATCCCGGCACGTTCGACCCGATCACCAACGGCCATTACGACATCATCGAGCGGGCGCTGCGGCTGTTTGACGAAGTGATCGTCGCCGTCGCCGAATCGCGGGACAAAAAGCCGATGTTTTCGCTGGAGGAGCGGGTCGAGATGGCCCGCCTCTCTACGGCGCACCTGGGACGCGTCCGGGTCGTGGGCTTTGACAACCTCACCGTCGAGCTGGCCAATTCGCTGGGGGCGACCGTCCTCATCCGGGGACTGCGGGCGGTAAGCGATTTCGAATTCGAGCTCCAGCTGGGGTATCTGAACAAATCGCTCGACCCGAAAATCGAAACGGTCTACCTGATGCCCAAACTCCAGCACGCGTTCGTCAGCTCCTCCATCGTCCGCAACCTCCTCAAATTCAACGGCAAAACGGAGCACCTCCTCCCCGCCCCGGTGCAGGACGTGATCCGGGGGATGAAATCGTGCACGTTGCCGGAGGCTCCCTGATGTACGTCGCGATCGAGGGGATCGATACCGCCGGAAAAAGCACCCAGATCGAACGGCTGCGCTCCCTTTTCCCCGATGCGCTGATCACCAAAGAACCCGGCGGTACGGCGGCGGGGGCCGAAATCCGCAACATGGTGCTGCACGGCCAGCTCAGAAGCAAGAGCGCCGAGATGCTCCTCTTCCTCGCCGACCGGGCCGAACATACCGAAGAAGTAATATTACCCAATATGAACCGCCTCATCATCAGCGACCGCTCGTGCGTCTCGGGGATGGCGTACGCCGCCGTACAGGAGCTGTGCGACGAAGCGACCCTCGTGATGCTCAACCGCCTCGCCACCGGGGGGACCCTCCCTTCCTGCGTCTTCATCCTCCGGCTCACCCCCGAGGAGCTCACCGCTCGCCTGGGACAAAAAGAGCACGACCGGATCGAAACACGCGGCATCGACTACCTCCTCTCCATCCAGGAGGCCCTCATCTCCTCGGCCTACGCGCTGGGGATCCCCACCCATGTAATCGATGCGACACAATCGATTGATACCATTACCCACGAGATATCCGATCTCATCAAAGGAGCCTTATGATCCAATCACTGCGCGGAATGAACGACATCCTCAGCCCCGATTACGAACGGTTCGAGTATTTCCTCTCCACCGCCTCCGCCATCGCCAAACGCTACGGTTTCCACTACATCGAAACCCCCCTGCTCGAAGAGACCGCCCTCTTCAAACGCTCGGTCGGTGAATCCAGCGACATCGTCGGCAAGGAGATGTACCAGTTCACCGATAAAGGGGACAACGACGTCTGCCTCCGTCCCGAAGGGACCGCCGGGGTGGTCCGCGCCTTCATCCAGCACAAACTGGACAAAAAAGGGGGGATCCACCGTTTCTACTACCACGGTCCGATGTTCCGCTACGAACGCCCGCAAAAAGGGCGTCTGAGAGAGTTCCACCAGTTCGGCGTCGAGAGTTTCGGGCTCGCAAGCGTCTACGAGGACGCCCTGATGATCATGATGATCGCCGATATTCTGGGGGCGCTGGGGATCGGCTACCGCCTCAAACTCAACTCGCTGGGAGATCAGCACTGCATGCCCCCCTACCGCGAGAAACTGGTCACGTTCATCGACGGCTGCGGCGACGCAATCTGCGAAGACTGCGTCCGCCGCAAATCGACCAACCCGATCCGCGTCCTTGATTGCAAAAACGAAAAGTGCCAGAGCCTTTACACCAATGCCCCCAAACTGATCGACAATCTCTGCGACGGCTGCCAAAGCGACTTCGACACCCTCAAATCGATCCTCGATCAGCACGCTATCGCCTACGAGATCGACACCAACCTGGTGCGGGGGCTGGACTACTACTCCAAAACGGCGTTCGAGTTCGTCAGCGACAACATCGGAAGCCAGAGCGCCATCGCCGGCGGCGGACGCTACGACCGCCTCGTCGAATTTCTCGAGGGCAAACCCACCCCGGCGGTCGGTTTCGCAATCGGGATCGAGCGGCTGCTGGAGCTGATCGTGATGCCCGAACCGCAGCGCGAGGGGTACTACCTGGGGGCGATGGATGCCGAATCGCTCCCGCTGATCCTCAAAGCGGCCGAAACGCTCCGCCGCTGCAACAAGGCGGTCGTCGAATACGAGCCCAAAAAGCTCCAGAACCACCTCAAAGGGGCAGACCGGATCAACGCCCGCTACTGCGCGGTGATCGGCGAAAACGAGCGGAACAACCAAACGATCTGGGTTAAAGACCTGCACGAAAAATCGGAATCCGAAATTCCGATGGCCAAATTATTTGAAAACTAAATCCAGCGGGGAGGAAACAGCGGTGAAAACGTACGGTATCGACATTTGGGGCGAAAACAATTTTATCATCGACCAGGGAAAGGTCAAAGTCAATTACAAAAGTTCCCCTTCCCTCCTCGAAATCACCCAGAAGGTGCGTAAAACCAACCTGCGCGGGCCGCTGATTCTCCGCTTTCCCCACCTGATCGGCAAACAGATCGATATGCTCTATTCGAACTTCCGCCGCGCCATCTTCGAAAACGACTACAACGGAAAGTTTCACGCCGTATTCCCCCTCAAGGTCAACCAGTTCCCCGAAGCGGTCGATGCGATCGTCGAACACGGGGAGCGCTACAGCTACGGCCTTGAAGCGGGTTCCAAAGCCGAGCTCGCCCTCGCGATGGCCAAAACCCCCATCGGTTCCCCCATCACCGTCAACGGCTTCAAAGACGAGGAGATGGTGACGCTGGGATTCATGGCCGCCCACATGGGGCATGACATCACGATCACGATCGAGGGGCTGGGGGAACTGGAGTGGATCATCGACGTCGCGCAGCAGTGCAACCTCAAAGTGCCCAACGTCGGGATCCGGGTCCGGCTCCAGAGCGAGGGGAGCGGTATCTGGGCCAAGAGCAGCGGTCTGAGCGCCAAATTCGGCCTCACCTCGACCGAACTGATCGAGGCGATCTCGATGCTGCGCGAGAGCAACATGCTCGAACACTTCACGATGATCCATTTCCACGTCGGCAGCCAGATGCAGGAGATCGCGACGCTGAAGCGGGTGCTGCGCGAAGCGGGGAACATCTACGCCGAGCTCAAGAAAATGGGGGCCGACAACCTCCGCGCCATCAACATCGGGGGCGGGCTGGCGGTCGAGTACTCGCAGCACCCCTCCACCCGGATGCGCAACTACACCCTTG
>CAZBIR010000057.1:0-13352 GCA_964491035.1 uncultured Sulfuricurvum sp. | reverse complement strand
AGCACTCGCACGCCATATCCGAAGCTTTGAATCCCTCGCCGATCTGGCGGTGGGTCAGGAAGAACTCGTCGACGACTTCACGGAAATGAGCGGGATCGTCGATCCGGTTGACGAGATCGCGCATCGCCGAGGCTCCTTCGTATCCTTTGGAATAGGTGTGGACGTGTTTGCGAAAGGTGACGACGCCGCGCGGGCCGTAGAAGTTCACCATCCCGTCAAGATGTTCCATGATGATGGCGTGTTTGATCAGGGGATCGACCGTGGCGCTGCCCGTTTTGAGCTGGTGGAAGATCCAGGGTGCACCCACCGCACCCCGGCCGATCATGACACCGTCGGCTTTCGTGTGTTCAAGCACCCATTGTGCCTTTTCGAACGAATCGATGTCGCCGTTTGCGATTACGGGGATACGTACCGCTTCCTTGATTTCGGCAATTGCGTCGTAGTCGACGGGAGCTTTGAATTTCCCCGCACGGGTGCGACCGTGGACGGCGAGGAAATCGGCGCCGCACTCCTCGACGAGGCGGGCAATCTCGAGATGGTTTTTCGACTCGAATCCGAGGCGGATTTTGACGCTGAGGGTCGATTTGTTCGAGGTCTCCTTGATCGTGCGGATGATCCGGGCCATCTTGGGGAGGTCTTTGAGCAGCGAGCTCCCCGAGCCGTGACTGACAATCTTGGGGACGGGGCAGCCACAGTTGAGATCGATGATGTCGATATCCTCCTGGGTGTTCAAAAACTCTACGGCACGGCGTACGATCTCCTCGTCCGCCCCGGCGATCTGGACCGAATAGGGGTCTTCGTTGGGGCTTCGTTCGAGCATCTTGATCGTTTTGGCCGAACCGTAAGCGAGTGCGTTGGAGCTGATCATCTCGCTGACGGTGAGATCGGCGCCGAATTTTTTGACGACGTTGCGAAACGGCAGGTCGGTATAGCCGGCAAGCGGGGCAAGGGCGTAAACGGGGCTGGAAAAGTCAAGTTTGGGAGTCATGGTGTAACCTGTCAGATGATCTCGCCCGTCCGGGCGAAGTTTGGATGCCCGAGGGGCGGGTGACGCGTTTGGCTCAGTCGCAGCTGCGGCGCAAGAAAATCGCGATATCGTAGTGTTTATTGGCCTTTTTCAGATCGCGGTACGCTTTGAAAATCTGGTACTCGTCGTGGGCCGTGTTGTTGAGAATCTCGTTGGCGGTGTCGATCATCTGGAGATCATAGAGGGTATAGAGGTACCCTTCCATCGCGTCGTCGTTGTTTTCGCTCAGCATCTCGAACAGCCGGATCCGCTGCTCGGGAAGCATGTTTTTCGCCATCGCCTCGGAGAGATCGATCCAGTCCATCCCCTGCAGGTTCAGACCGTTCAGCAGCGCTACGAGTTCCTCGTTGGTGATCTCGATCCCGTTTTCAGCCGCATTGATCCGCTGGACGAAATCGAGGAGCGACGTTTTGGTAAAGAAACGCTTGAACTTGAGGATCGAGCCGGCGGATGCCGTTTTGACGTAACTTTCAAACGCCTTGGCGCACACGATGTCGCCGTAACTGTCAGGACGGGAGAGGACCGAATCGGCCGTCATTTCGCCCCGTTCGAGACGGTTGAGATTATCCTGCACCACCACCGATGCCGAAGCGGGAAGGTGAAATTTTTTGATCTCGACTTTTTTCTTCTCTTTGACGTCGCGGAGTAGTTCAAGGGCCTCGTCGAGTTTTTCGTTGCCGACACTGCGGAGGGTTTCATAGGGGAAAATGAGGCTGTTGTCGATCAGTTTTCCCATCAGTTTATAGGCGTCGCTTTTATAAACGTAATTGCGTTCGCCGCTCCCCAGCAGCGCGTCATGCAGCGCATCGACCATCTTGTCGTGGTCTTTGGCCAGGCGGCGGAGCTTGTAGTTGCCCACCAAAGCGTACACGCCCATGTGGATCACGCTGGCCAGATAGAGGATGAAAAGGGGGACCACCACCCAAAACGCGATCGGGAGATTGGGGAAATGCATCCCGAGCAGGTCGAAAGAGACCGAACCGGTGTTGACCGAATAGGCCGCCGCCGCAACGAGTGCGATCAAGACGAACGACGCAAAGGTGTAACGTTTGAGCTGCATCCTGTTTCCTCTTTAGTGTTTATTTTTTTCGACGATCGGGCGACAGACAATGCAGTACTTGGCATGGGGTTTGACTTTAAGCCGCTGGAATCCGATATCGTCTTCACACATTTCGCAGATGCCGTATTGTTTGGTTTTGATTTTCGCCAGTGCGGCTTCAATCTCCTGCAATTCCTGCATCTGCTGGGCACCGATCGCGTTTTCGACCATGTTGTCATTGCTGACGGACGCGTAGTCTCCTTCGTCGTTGAGTTCAAGCTCACGCAACTGATCCATCTCTTTTTCAACACCCGTGATGTTTTTAATGATCTGGGCTTTACGCGTCAGCAGTATTTCCTCGAAATAATGCAACTCATGGTCTCTCATCAATGCTCCTCATTTGTGATACGGATGGTTTGTCGCCAATGCATAGGCGCGGTAAAGCTGTTCGAGCAAAACCGCCTTGGCGATTTTGTGGCTCATCGTCAGCTCCGAGAGGCTGATCGCCGCATCGCACCGTTCTACGAACCCTTTTTCAAAGCCGTAGGCTCCGCCTATAAAAAATTGCAGGGCGATTTTATCACTTATAAGCTTACTAAATGCAAAACTGTCTACCCTTTTCCCTTCGGGATGCAATGCGATCGAATAGCTTTTCCCCAGCATCGGGGAAAGAAGCTTCGTATAGGCGGCCTGAGACGCCTCGGGACCGATTGTGTGGGCTTTGGCGATCTCTTTGGGAAACAGCTCGATGTCCTCGACCCTGGCGAAGCGGGAGATCATTTTCATCTGTTCCTGGTAGAGCGGATCGTAGAGAGAACGCTCTTTTTTCGCGATCGAGACGATGGAAATAGTCACAGGATGCCGCTCCCGATTACGTGGTAGGTGACGTTTTGAAACGTATCCTCAAGCCGCACCCCCCCGATGGCCGCTACGGGATGACGGGAGAGGGCCGCGATCGAATCGAGCCGCTCCCCCAGTACCCGGGCGTCGCTTTTCGTCGACGTCGTACGGTAAGCCCCCAGCCCCACGTAGTTGAGGTCGAGTCCGTTGGCGATACGGATCTCCGATTCGTCGTGGGTGGAGAGGCCGACAATCTTGTCGTTCCCGATGGTCAGTTTGAGAATTTTCAGCGCTTTGGCGGGATCGGCGTCGATGGCGTACAAATCTTCCTGCCCGATATGGACACCGTCACAAAACGGGGCGAGTTCGTAATGGTCGTTGATGATCAGGTATCCGTCCCACAGCCGGCGCAGGGTAATCAGGTCGGCTTTGATCGAGGCGATGGAGGCGCGTTTGTTACGGTACTGGATCACTTCGCCCCGCAGGGCATTGACCCGGCGGACGAACGCTTCGAGGGTAATCCCCCGCTGTTCGAGAGTATCGGCATCGCAAAGGGCGTAGAGACGCATCAGGGGAGGAGAAGTTTGAGGAGGTCGCCAAGGGTCTCTTTGAGCTCGTCACGGGCGACAACCATATCGATAGACCCTTTTTCGAGGAGGAACTCCGCCCGCTGGAACCCTTCGGGGAGGTCGCTTCCGATCGTCTGTTTGATGACCCGCTGCCCGGCAAAACCGATGAGCGCACCGGGTTCGGCGATGATAATATCCCCCAGCGTCGCGAACGAGGCGCTCACTCCTCCCATCGTCGGATCGGTGAGAAGCGAAATGTAGGGGAGTTTCGCTTCGGCGAGCCTGGCAAGGGCGGCGGAAGTTTTGGACATCTGCATCAGCGAGAAGGTACTCTCCTGCATCCGTGCACCGCCGCTGGCGCTGACGATGATGAGCCCCATCCGCTTCTCGATCGCGCGGTTGATGGCCCGGACGATTTTCTCCCCCTCGACCGATCCCAGCGATCCCCCCATGAAATTGAAATCGAACACAACGAGCTGGGCGGGAGTCCCGTGGATCGTACACTCGCCGCTGACGACGGAAGAGTAGGTCCCGTTTTTCGCATACCCCTCTTCGACGCGGGCGACGTAGCTTTTTTTGTCGACGAATCCCAACGGATCGACCGGGCGGAGGGATGCATCGTACTCGACGAAGCTCCCCTCGTCCGCGATCAGGGCGAGGCGTTCCTTGACACCGATACGGAGGTGGTGGTTACATTTGGGGCAGACGTGGTTTTGTTTTTCGATCTCTTTGTAGTACATAAGCGACTGGCAGGACGGGCATTTCACCCAGTGGGAAGGGGCCTCGCTTTTCGTAGGCTGCTTTTTCTTTTCGGAGTCGCCGAACAGGTTGAATAGACTCAAAAAATCTCCTTTTGTACTATCGCTAAAATACGTTCATACACCTCTTGGTCCTGCGCTATCAGCAAGAACCGGTCATTCTGGAACGTGTGAAGGTGGCGGCATAGATGCATCCCCGCCTGGATATCGTAAGAGCGCATTGTACCCAAAAATAGCACATATTTCACATAAGGCGCATACGCAAGCGACAGCGCCAGCGCTCCGGGAGATCGGAATTTCAACCCCTCCCCCATCAGTTTCCGGGCGAGTTGGGGATGGTTGGGGGACTTTTCGAACAGGCCGATTTTGGCGTACGGGTTGGAAATAACCGGAGCACGTTGGCCGGGAGTGTCGAGGCTGGTGCGGTAATACTCCTCTTGCGTGCGGACGAACAGATCGCCGTTGGCGAGGTTGCAGACCAGAGAATGGGTCGTAATCCCCGAGGTTTCGAGGGCGATGGAAACTCCGTAATAGGGAAAACGGGAGGCGAAGTTGTCGCTTCCGTCAATGGGATCGAGGATGACGTTGGTAACGCCCGGGGGGGTGATCCAGCCGTTTTCCTCCGAAAAAACCGAGCCGTAGGAGGAAAGGTAGCGGATAAAAACCGATTCGGCCAGCAGGTCGATCCCGCTGCTCAGATCCCCACCGAATCCCCGTTCGTGCGTCCCGAAGAGTTCCTGCGCGTCCTCGCGGATGAGACGGCGTACTTCGAGACAGGCGGCGATCGCCGAATCGATAAAGGGGGCCATCAGCCCAGCAGCGATTTGACGATCGCTCTGGCCGCTTCCCGGCCGTCATACGCGGCCGTAACGACGAGATCGGCGCCCCGCTGGCAGTCGCCTCCGGCGTAGATGCCGGGGGTAGAGGTTTCGTAGGTTTCGTTGACGATGATTCCGCCCCAGCTGTTGACGCTGATCCCGTTTTCGGCGAGGAAAGCGGGAACGGCAGGATCGAATCCGAGCGCCATGATGATGACGTCGGCGTTGATTTTGAAATCGCCTCCCTTGACCTCCTCCATCTTCTGACGGCCGCTTTCGTCTTTGGCCCCCAGAACCGTTTTGGCCATCTGAACGCCGATCGCCCGTCCCCCATCACCGAGGATCACCTCTTTGGGGGAAGCGCAGAAGACGAATTCTACCCCCTCTTCAATCGCGTTTTTGTACTCTTTGACCGAACCGGGCATGTTGTGGGCGTCACGGCGGTAAAGGCAGGTGACGTTTTTCGCCCCCTCGCGGCGGGCGGTACGGACGCAGTCCATCGCCGTGTCCCCTCCCCCGATAACGACGACGTCGAGGTCTTTGAAATCAAATTTTTTATCGTACGCGAGACCGAAATTCTTCCGCTGGATCGCGGTGAGGTATTCCATTGCAAGGTAAACATTCGATGCGTTTTCACCGGCGATTTTCGCCGATTTCCCTTTGGTCGCACCGATTCCCAGGAACACGGCGTCGTGATTGGCGGCGATCTCTCCAAACTCAATGTCCCGCCCGACTTCGCAATTGCTCACCAGGTTCAATCCCGCCTCTTTGAGGAGGTTAACCCGCCGTTCGACGATTTTTTTGTCGAGTTTGAAATTGGGGATGCCGTAGGTCAGCAATCCACCCGCACGGTCGCAGCGCTCGTACATCGTCACGGAGATTCCGGAGCGAAGCAGGTAGGTTGCCGCGGAGAGCCCCGCAGGTCCCGAACCGATGATCGCAACTTTTTTGTCCGTCGTAATCCCGGGGAAATAGGGTTTAAGCCCCTGCCGGAACCCCTCTTCGTTGATAAACGTCTCGACCGAGCCGATCGTGATCGCCCCGTGGCCGTCGCCGAGGGTACAATCCCCTTCGCACAGACGGTCATGCGGGCAGACACGCCCCATCACTTCGGGGAACGGCGAGGGCTCGTTTGAGAGCTTGAACGCAAACTTCAGGTCTTTTTCCGCCACCGATTTGAGCCATTGGGGGATGTAGTTGTGCAAAGGACACTTGTTCAGACAAAAAGGGTCACCGCACTGGATACAGCGGTCGCTTTGGGCCGAGGCGTCGTTGCCCCCCATCGGCTCGTAAATTTCGCTGAAATCTTTGAGACGTTCGACGGCGAGCCGTTTGGTGGGGTCGATTCGCTCTATCGTTAAAAATTCTCTCATACTTCTTAGTCCCCTTTATCCGGATTGAGTGGCAATTTGGTTAAGTTTTTCGGACGGACGAGCCAGAAATTCCGGATCTCGACACGGAAATTTTTCAACAGTTCTTTGGCCTTGGCGCTTTCGGTCTCGGCCACGTACTCCTTAAGGAGCCGTTTGAGGTAATGGCGCGCTTCGTCGCCGTCATCGGTATCGATGCGCAGGGCGTCGACCAGCTCGCGGTTGACGTTTTCGACGAAGCTGTGATCCTGATCGTAGACAAACGCAAAACCGCCCGTCATCCCGGCGCCGAAGTTGATCCCCGTTTTTCCGAGGATGACGACGACACCGCCGGTCATGTATTCGCACGCATTGTCCCCGGTCCCCTCGACGACGGCCAGCGCCCCCGAGTTACGGACGGCGAAACGCTCCCCGACCGAACCGGCGATGAAGAGTTTCCCTCCCGTAGCGCCGTAAAGACAGGTGTTTCCGCCCGCACTGAAGGCTTCCCCTTCATTTTGGGACTTGATGACGATTTTCCCGCCGTGCATCCCTTTACCGATGTAGTCGTTGGCAACCCCTTCCAGACGGATCGAGACGCCGTTGATCAAAAACGCCCCCAGAGCCTGCCCGGCGATCCCTTTGAGATCGATACGGATCGAATCGGGTTTGAGCCCCGCGTCCCCGTAGTACTGCGCGATTTCACCGCTGATCCGCGCGCCGAAGCTTCGGTTGAGGTTGCAGATGTCGCGCGCGATGCGAATCGGCGTGTCGGGATTTTTGATCGTATCCATCACTTCGGCAAGGACACGGCGTTCGAACGCGTTGTCGTCGAACGGAACGTTCGACGCCGCCTGGCAGGTGTTCACCCCCTCCTCACGGTGCAGCACGGAACTGAAATCGAATTTTTTGGCGAAATCGGTGTCGATAACGCGGAGCAGGTCGCTGCGGCCGATCAGCTCTTCCATCGTCTTGTACCCCAGCTGCGCCATGATCTTGCGAACGTCTTCGGCGAGGTAGGTGAAGTAGTTGATCAGCTGTTCGACCGTCCCGGTGAAATACTCTTTGCGGAGTTTTTCGTTCTGGGTCGCAACCCCGACCGAACATTTGTTGACGTGGCAGATACGGAGCATTTTACATCCGATGATCGTCAGTGCTCCCGTTCCGAACGCATAGCTCTCGGCCCCCAGAAGGGCAGCTTTGACGATATCAAGCCCCGTTTTGAGCCCCCCGTCGGTCTGAACGTGGACCAGCCCGCGGAGGTTGTTTACCTTGAGGGCGTTGTGGGCTTCGGAGAGCCCCAGCTCCCACGGGTTCCCTGCGAATTTGATCGACGTCAGAGGCGCTGCCCCCGTACCGCCGTCACCTCCGGAGATGATGATCTTGTCGGCGTACGCTTTGGCCACACCCGCCGCGATCGTACCGACCCCAGCCGAGGAGACGAGCTTGACGGCGACGGTGGCGTTGGGGTTGACCTGTTTCATATCGAAAATCAGCTGCGCCAGATCCTCGATCGAATAGATGTCGTGGTGCGGCGGCGGAGAGATCAGGGTGACGCCGGGCATCGTGTAGCGAAGCCGCGCGATGAGGCCGCTGACTTTGTGCCCCGGCAGCTGCCCCCCCTCACCCGGTTTGGCCCCCTGGGCGACTTTGATCTGGATCTCTTCGGCACTGCGCAGATACGCCGGGGTCACCCCGAAACGTCCCGATGCGACCTGTTTGATTTTCGAGTTTTTGAGGGTTCCGAAACGGGCCGCGTCTTCTCCCCCTTCCCCGGAGTTGGACTGGGCGCCGATCGTGTTCATTGCAACCGCCATGCACTCGTGTGCTTCCGGAGAGATCGATCCCAGTGACATCGCCGCGGAGGCGAACCGTTTGAAAATGGCCTCTTTGGGCTCGACTTCGCTGATGTCGATCGGCGCCCTGTCGGATTTGAACTCGAAGAAATCGCGGATGAACTTCTGTCCCCGAGCGTTGACAAGAGCACTGAGGCGGTCGAAATCTTCCCGCTTACCGCTTTTGGAGACGCGATGGATCGCGTGGATCACGTCGGGGTTGAAATCGTGGTGTTCCTGGCCGTTGTAGAATTTGTAGAATCCCCCGATTTTCAGCGGGAAAATCGTGTTGAATCCGCCGACCGCGAACGCCTCTTTATGGTTGCGGTCCAGTTTCGCGTCGATGTCTTCGTAGGTCAGTCCCGGAATCATCACGTGCGAATCGCCAAAGCACTCCTCGACCATTTCGCGGCTAAGCCCCATGACGTCGAAAAGGCCCGAATTGCGGTACGACGCGATCGTCGCAATTCCCATTTTCGACATGATTTTCAGCAGCCCCGAATTGAGGGCGTGATGAACTGCCTTGAACGCCTCGGAACAGCTGATATCCTTGTTGTGCTCTTCAAGATGGGCCGCGACGGTCGCAAACAGCAAGGAGGGATAGACGGCGCTCGCCCCGTAAGCGATCAGGGTTGCCGCTCCGTGCGAATCGGTCACTTCACTCGTACAGGCAACGAGCGAGGCGAGGTGGCGGATTTTTTCGGCGAGAAGGGCATGGTTGAGCCGTCCCACCGCCATCAGCATCGGAATCGTTTTGTGCTCCCGGTCGAATCCCGCGTCGTCGAGGATCACGATGCGGACCCCCTCTTCGCGAACGGCTTTAATGACTTGCTCCACCAATGCTTCGAGCGCCGGCTTCAGGGCTCCCCTGTACGCCGTCGAGAAGGTGCGGTTCGCGTAAAACGGCTCGAAACGGGGCGATTTTTTGTCTCCGAACGATTTGAGCACCTCGAGTTTTTCGCGGGTGATGATCGGCGACGTCGCTTTGAGCCGGTGGGCGTGGCTGGGGATCTCGTCGAGGATATTGTGGGTCTCGCCGAAACCGGTGTTAAGGCTCATGACCACTTTTTCGCGGATCGGGTCGATCGGCGGGTTGGTCACCTGCGCGAAACGCTGTTTGAAGTAGTCGCTGAAGTTGCGCTGGACGGAGCTGAATGCGGCGAGCGGGGTGTCATCCCCCATCGACCCGACCGCTTCCTTGCCATCGCGTATCATCGGCTCGATCACCTGCTCGACCACTTCCTGGGTGATGTTGAAAAAACGCTGCCGGTGGATGAGATTTTCCTTGTCGTATTCGCAGCGGGCAACGTACTGTTCTTCCACGTGTTCCTGGAGGTAGATCATGTGGTCGTTGAGCCACTTCATGTAGGGGTTGGAGCTTTTGAGATAATCGTTGATGTCGCTGTCTTTGAGCACTTTCCCGAATTTGAGATCCAGTCCGATCATCTGCCCCGACTGTAGACGGCCGCGTTCGCGGATCTTCTCTTCGGGGATGTCGATGACGCCGTATTCGCTCGCGATGAGGAGGGTATCGTCGTCGGTGATGATGTATTTGGAGGGGCGCAGACCGTTACGGTCGAGAACGCACCCGATGTAGCGTCCGTCGGTGAGCGAGAACGCCGCAGGGCCGTCCCACGCTTCGAACACGGTCGAGTGGTACTCGTAGAATGCCCGGAGTTCGGGGTCCATGTGGGGGGCGTTCTGCCACGGGGCAGGGATCACGGCGCGGGCGGCCTTGAAAAAGTCCATCCCGTTGATGATCAGGAACTCGAAGAAGTTGTCGGCGCTGGCACTGTCCGAACCGCCGCTCTGGAGGATCGGCAACAGCCGCTCGATCTCCTCGGGGGTGAACACTTCGCTCTTGATCGATTCGGATTTGACCGCCACGTTGAAACGGTTGGCTTCGACCGAATTGATCTCACCGTTATGGGCGACCGCGCGGAACGGCTGGGCCAGACGCCATTTGGGGAGGGTGTTCGTCGAAAACCGCTGGTGGAACAGCGCGAACGAAATTTTGAATTTTTCGTTCTGGAGGTCGGGATAGAATTCCTTGATGTGGGTGGGCATGATGAGCCCTTTGTACGACACGACGGTCGTCGACATCGACGCGATATAAAAATCGGGATCCGAGACCAGGGCGTGTTCGATCTCTTTGCGACTCAGGTACAGCAGGGCGTCAAAACGCTGGGATGCCATCAGCGAATTGGGGGTAATAAAGAGATGGTGGATTTGCGGAAGGGTCGAAAGGGCCTGTTCCCCGAGTGCGTTCGTATCGACCGGGACGGTACGGTCCAGAACCACTTTGAGATCGTTGCGCGCACAGAAGGTACGGATCGTTTCGATCTGCTCGGGATTACGGGTAAACACGACGGCGACGGCGTAGAGTTTGGGGAGTTCGACTCCCAGTTCCGCGGCCGTGGCGCGCATGAACTCGCGCGGCAGGGAGAGGAGCAGTCCGCTTCCGTCCCCCGTCTTTCCGTCTGCGGCGACGGCCCCGCGGTGCATCATCCGCTCCAGCGCCGTGATCGCGTTTTCAAGGTTCTCGTGCGAAGGACGGTTTTTGATATTGGCGATAAGGCCAAATCCGCAGTTGTCTTTAAATGATCGTAACAGGTCTTTGTATTCCACTCAATCGTCACCTTTCACCGATTTTTTTCGGCAAATTGTATTTATTTAATCTCTTTTTAAACATAAGTTGTTTATAGAGACAAAATTTTCCTTATTTTATCGATTGTTTGGTTAAAAAAGTTTAAAATGCCGGGCGATTTAAAAGCGAAAAAAAGAAACGTGTAGGGAAGAAGCATTTATGCAGGGGTTCATCATCAAGCTCACCCGTTCGCGGGAAGAAGACATGATCGTCACCATCATAGCGGAGGAAAGCTTACAGACCCTTTATCGTTTTTACGGCGCGCGCCACAGCCCGATCAACATCGGCTACAAAATCGATTTCGAGTTAGAGCATTCGCTAAAGTCCTCGATCGGCCGCCTGCGCGACGTCATCCATCTGGGGTATCCGTGGCTGGGGCAGTTTGAACGGATCCGCACGTGGCAGCAGTTTATTTCCCTCTTTTATCCCCACCTCAAAGATGCCGAAGCCATCGGGGGGTTTTATTTCTCCCTGCTCGACGAAGCGGCCGGGCGGTGGAAGGATCAGAATCCCAAGCGGGTCGCGATCGAGAGCTACGTCCGCCTCCTCGAGCACGAAGGGCGGCTCCATACGCAGATGCACTGCTTTTTCTGCGACGAACCGATAGAGGGGGACGTCTCGCTGATCCGGGCATTTCTCCCCGCCCACAAACACTGTTCCCATACGCTTGGCATCAATCCCGGAGGGCTGGAGTGGCTCTATACCCGTGCTTCGACCCTCTTTCTGGACGATTCCGAAATCGAACGGCTCTGGTATATCATCAACGAAGGGCTCTAAGCCGCTCTTCTCCCCGTTTAGGTACGTATTTTGCTTGTCTTTTGCCGATAATTCCAATCCTATGTGTCAAAGATGTACCCCATGCGCAAAAATAAAGCACGAGAAGCCCTTCTGGAACGTTACGCTCCCGTCGTAAAAAGCTCCGATCGGCCTTTGGTTGAAAAAAAAACAAACAAACACTCTACCCTGGAAGAGTTTTACCGTGAAGTCCAGATGAGTCAGGCCAAAAGTTTCAAATTCCAGTATCCCAACAAGGATGCGTCCGAAATCGAATCGATGATGCGGGACAACCGTAACCGGATCGAAGCCGAACGCAACCGCCGCAAATAAGGAGTTCCATGGATTCCTCCCGCCCCCTCGCGTACGGCGAAGCAACGTTTTTCACCCTGATCCCCTCGATGGCCAACCGGCACGGTCTCATCACCGGGGCCACCGGAACCGGCAAAACGATCACCCTCCAGAAAATGGTGGAAACCTTCTCGGCGCTGGGGGTCCCCTGCGTCGTCTCCGATATCAAGGGGGATCTGAGCGGCATCGCCGAAGCGGGCGGGAACAACGCCAAAGTCTCCGAACGGCTCGGCCTGCTGGGGATCGACGAAGCCTACGAAGCCTCGCCCGTCACCTTCTGGGACGTATGGGGGGAGAGGGGGCATCCGCTGCGTACGACGATCAGCGACATGGGACCGCTGCTTCTGGGACGTCTGCTGGGGCTGAACGAAACCCAAAGCGGGGTGTTGAACCTCGCCTTCAAGGTCGCCGACGACGAAGGACTCCTGCTCCTCGATCTCAAAGACCTCCGCGCGATGATCCAAAACGTCGGGGAACGTTCCAAAGAGCTTTCCCTCCGTTACGGCAACATCTCTTCGGCCTCGATCGGGGCGATCCAGCGCGCCCTCCTCTCCCTCGAATCGCAGGGGGGGGAGCGGCTGTTCGGCGAGCCGATGCTCGATATCCACGACCTGATCCAGACGGTGGAGGGCAAAGGGGTCGTCAACCTCCTCGACGCGACGAAGCTGATGAACACCCCCAAGCTCTACGCCTCGCTCCTGCTGTGGCTGTTGTCCGAGCTTTTCGAAACCCTCCCCGAGGCCGGGGATCTCAGAGTCCCCAAGCTCCTCTTTTTCTTCGACGAAGCCCACCTCCTCTTTGATGGGGCTCCCGACATCCTCGTTGAGAAGATCGAGCAGGTGGTGCGGCTGATCCGCTCCAAAGGGGTGGGGATCTATTTCATCACCCAGCATCCCGGCGATATCCCCGAAAAAATCGCGGCCCAGCTGGGGAACCGCGTCGCCCATGCCCTGCGCGCCTTTACCCCCAAAGACCAAAAAGCGCTCCACGCGGCGGCCGAAACGATGCGGGACAACCCCGATCTCGATGAGAAAACGGCCCTTTCTGAACTGGGGGTCGGGGAAGCACTGGTTTCGTTCCTGGACGAAAAAGGGACCCCGGGCATTACCCGAAGGGTCCTCATCGTCCCCCCGTTTTCCCACATCGGCCCCATCCCCGAACCGCGCCGCCATGAACTCATGCGAACCTCGATCGTCGGGACGGCTTACGACACCCCGCTGGAGCGTGAATCGGCCTATGAGCTCCTGAGCGCACAGCTCACGCGCCATACGCCGCCGCCACCCAAATCTTCCGCCCCTTCCCGCACCCGCGAAAGCGCGGCCGAGGCGCTGGCCAAATCGGCCGC
>CAZBIR010000056.1:0-13848 GCA_964491035.1 uncultured Sulfuricurvum sp. | reverse complement strand
TTCAAAAAATTCCGTGAAATCGCCGATGCGGTCGGAGCGATTCTGTTCGCCGATATCGCCCACATCGCGGGTCTGGTCTGCGCGGGTGAGCACCCCAGCCCGTTCCCGTATGCCGATGTCGTCACCACCACCACCCACAAAACTCTCGCAGGTCCCCGCGGCGGTATGATCATGACCAACGACGAAGAGATCGCCAAAAAGATCAATTCGGCGATCTTCCCTGCATTGCAGGGGGGGCCGCTGGTCCACGTCATCGCGGCCAAAGCAGTCGGATTCAAATACAACCTTTCGCCGGAATGGAAAACGTACGCCAAACAGGTCAAAGCCAATGCGGCAGTCCTCGCAAAAGTATTGATGGAACGGGGATACGACATCGTCAGCGGCGGCACCGACAACCACCTCGTCCTCGTATCGTTCCTGAACAAACCGTTCAGCGGTAAAGACGCCGACGCGGCGCTCGGACGGGCGGGAATCACCGTCAACAAAAACACCGTCCCCGGCGAAACCCGCTCCCCCTTCGTCACCAGCGGCGTCCGTATCGGCAGCCCCGCGTTGACCTCACGCGGGATGAAGGAAAAAGAGTTCGAACTGATCGCCAACCGCATCGCGGACGTCCTCGATGATATTGAAAACGTCGATAAACAGGCCGCCATCAAAGAAGAGCTCAAAGCGCTGGCGAAGAATTTCGTCATTTACAACCAGCCAACGTATTAATCCGCAGAAGGACGCCGCCCATGACATCGATGGATTTGAAACTGATCAAAATGATCACGGACCATTATTGGCTCAAGCACGACAGTGTCGTCAATAAGCTCGATTTCAAGGGGCGGACGTTTTACAACAAGTACGAGCGGGTCGATAAAACCCTCACGCAGGCGCTGATCGACCAGCACCTGAAAAAACAGGTTACGATCGCCCATTCGCTCATCAACAAGTTCGACAAGGTCGAAAACATCGTCATCGACTACAACGGAACCGATCCGCAGCGTTTTTATCATAAAACCCAGCTGCTCCTTCGCGAAGAGGGATTCATCAATTTCACCGCGTTTGAAACCAAGACCCCCGGCCACCTGCACGTCTATATCCACAAAGGGCATACGACTTTACAAGAAGCCAACCAACTCGCTAAAATGATCTCGATGAAACTGGCGGCCAAGCAGCCCAAACAATGGCGCATGTTCCCGACGCTGGATTTGCCTCCCGAGTACAATATTCTCAACATTCCCTATGAAGTCTACGCCAAAGAGCGCGGCGCTTCATGGTCGAAACACATGTAACCACGTCAGAAGGAAAAGCTTTAATGGAAGAAAAAAACGAGCTCAACGACATTATCCTGAACAAAGGCGGTTCCGGTTCGAACAGCAAAAAGCTGCTGCTTGCGATTGCCACCCTCACTCTCGTTCTGATTGTAGTTCTGGTCATCATGAACTCGCTCAAAAGCGAAACGAATGAACAGCCACCGCAGGTTGCGATTCCGCCCGAACCCACTGCGCCTACCGAAGTGATCGATGATCCGCTGTTCGAGCCGGTCGAGGTAATCGAAGAGGGGAGCAATACGACCGCGCAGACCGAAGACCTCGGTCAGATTGCCCAAAAAATCAAGCAGGAGTCGTTCGAAAACACCCCCGTTCAGGAAAACGTGATCGAGCCCGCACCGGTCCAGCCCGCTGCTGCTGCGGCGCCGGTCCGTCAAAGCGCCCCTGCCGTGCAGCCCAAACCCGCCGCGCCGGTCGCGGCTCCCAAAGCCGAGCCCAAGCCGGCTCCCAAACCCGCGGCAGCCCCGGTGGCCACTCCGACCATCAAAAGCGTCAAGCCTGCCGAACCCAAAAAGAGTGTAGAGACGAAAAAGAGCACCGAAGTGAAAAAGACGGCCGCGACGGCCGCCCCCAAACCCGCAACGCCGAGTGCAACGGCGGAAAAAGAACCGGCACCCGCAACGAAAAGTGCGGAACCGGCTCCTAAAGCCGCCGATACGGGCACGTATTTCATCCAGGTCGGTTCGTTCACCAAAGAGCCGAACAAAGTCCTCTTTGACCGCCTTAACGCCAGCGGCCTCAAATATACGACCGTCCCTTCCGGGGCGGCTACCAAAGTCCTCGTCGGCCCCTTCCAGGGTGAAAAAGCGGCTCGCGACGTACTTGGAACCGTTCGCAAGAACATCGAATCCGGCGCCTACATCGTAAAGGGATAATGTGATCACTTCGCGCCGCTTTTCACTCGACCAGTTCGCCCCGATCGCCGTCTATGAAAAGGCGAAAGCCCTTTTCCCCGGCGAGATCAGTTTTCTCTTCGAAAGTGCCGGAGGGAGCGAGGGGAACTACACGATCATCATCATCGGTGATCGCGAACGCCTTACCTACGCCGACAAGAGGGCAACCTACACCGACGCTTCGGGACAAAAACGGCTCCTTGACGTCTCCCCGTTCGACTTTCTCAAAACTTATTACGCTTCCCTCGACCCTCACGCCTACCGTGAAAAGGCCCGGGAACTGGGGATCGGCTACATCGACGGCTTCATCGGCTATATCGGCTACGACATGGTGCAGGTTTTCGAACCCGTCCTCGAAGAATCGATGTCAAACCTCCTCGATCAGACCCATATCCCCGACATGGAGCTGGTCCTCCCCAAGCTGGCGTTCGTCATCTCCCACAAAAACGCGACGATCACGATGCTCAGCTGCGTCGAGGAGATCATCGGGCGTTTCGAAGCGATCGAAACCGCCCTCAAATCCCCCTACACCTATACCCCGCTCCAGCCGATACGCAACGACCGCGGAGGAGAATTCATCTACTCCAAAGAGCGTTTTTTTGAGATGGTGGACCAATCCAAAGAGATGATCAAAAGCGGTGATGTGTTCCAGATTCTGATGACCAACCGCTACATCCGACACGCGCAGGTCGATCCGTTCAGTTTTTACCGGATCCTGCGGCTCAAAAACCCCTCCCCCTACATGTACCTGATGGAATTCGAAGGGTTCAGCATCGTCGGAAGTTCCCCGGAGGTGATGGTCCGCCTCAGCGAGGGCGATATCCTGCTCCGTCCCATCGCCGGGACCCGCAAACGGGGCGGCACCCGTGCGCGCGACCTGGAACTCGAAGAAGAGCTCCTCTCCGATCCCAAAGAGCTCTCCGAGCACCTGATGCTGATCGATCTGGGGCGCAACGACGTCGGACGCGTCGCCAAAACGGGGAGTGTCCGGGTCGAAGACATGATGCACGTCGAGCGCTATTCGCACGTTATGCACATCGTCTCCGACGTCCACGCCACGATCCGCGAGGATAAAGACATGTTTGACCTCCTCGCCGCCGTTTTCACGGCCGGAACGATGACGGGAGCCCCCAAGATCCGCGCGATGGAGCTGATCGCCCAGTTCGAAGGGGTCAAGCGGGGCTATTACAGCGGGACGATTGGCTATTTCGGGTTTGACGGCAACATGGACAGCGCGATCACGATCCGTACCGCCCTCGTCAAACCCGACGAAGTGATTCTCCAGGCGGGAGCCGGGGTCGTCGCCGATTCGGTCCACGAGCTCGAATACCTCGAAGTAACCAATAAACTCGGGGCGCTTACCAGCACCCTGGATGATCTCCTCGATCCCCGATGAAACTTTTCACCATCTTCGGCGACCCGGTGAGCCATTCGCGCTCCCCGCTGATGCACAACCACGTTTTCAAAACGCTGGGAATCGATGCCTGCTACACCCGCACCCCTCTAAGTGATGGTTCGAAACTGCGCGAGGTGTTTTTCGCCAAAGCTCTCTGCGGCGCCAACGTCACCGTCCCCCACAAGGAAGCGGCGTACGAGCAGTGTGACGAAGTGCGCGGCATCGCTTCGGTCGTGGGAGCCGTCAATACCCTCGTTCTCGAAGAGGGGCGGCTGATCGGCTACAATACCGACGCGGAAGGGTTTGTCCGTGCCATCGAATCGTTCGGCCCTCTACGCTCGGCCCTGATCCTCGGCGCCGGGGGAACGGCCCGCGCCCTTGCGGTCGCCCTGCGCGCCAAAGGGATGGAGGTCGCGGTCCTGAACCGCTCCGCAGGACGATTGGAGCATTTCCGAAACGAGGGATTCGATTCCTACACCTGGGATGATTTTTCCCCCTCCCCCTACGACATGCTCATCAACACCACCTCGGCGGGACTCTGCGACAACGAGCTCCCGATCCCCTCGGGCGTACTCGATCAGCTGCTCGAACGCACACAGGCTGCCGTCGACGTCATCTATGGCAAAGAGACGCCGTTTCTGCGGGAAGTAAAAGGACGTGCCCTCCCCTATAAAGACGGTTCGGACATGCTCTTGCAGCAGGGAGTACTGGCCAATCACCTCTTCCTGCGCTGTAAATACGCTCCCGGGGAGATCGAACCGGCCATGCGTCAAAGTTTTTTGTATTAAACCGCTATAATTAGCCATCTTAATGCAAAGGCCCGTAATGTGCCCTATCCATCAGCTCTGTGACGCTGAAAAAATTTCCCTCCGCGATCAACTCCTCGCTTACGCCGCCGCAGTCGGCGGGAAAAATTCCTTTTTGAAACTCCTGGAGACGATTCGCCGTACCTCGCCGCATCCGCTTGTCTCCAAAACGCCCCTGCTGCGCTTTCCCAAAGGGCTCATCAAGTGGAACAAAAACATCCACCGCGACAACCTCTCCCTCCTAAGCACCCGTTTGAACGCCCGCAAGGAGGGGAACCCGAACCTCATGGCCCCGCCCGAGGATAAAAACCATAAAAACGTCACGAACATGCTCCGTTCCCTCTCCCCGCTTACCTTTACCGTCGCGATGAACAGTGAAGCCGACGGAGAAGGGTTCAGCTTCAGGGCGTTCGAGATTATCGACGAAGAGACGACAATCGCGACCCCGGTCTTCGAAATCTTCTTTTTCTGCCCCGTCAACGTCGCAAAAAAACTGCTCAACTTTACCCCCAAAGAAGCCGTGGCAGAGGAATAAGATGAAAATCGACGGACGGTTCTGGCTTACCAAAGAGAATCAAAATTTTCTGGGATCGGGGCGGATCGAACTGCTGGAGCGGATCGATCAGACCGGGTCGATCCATGCCGCCGCCAAAGCGATGAAAATGAGTTACAAAGCCGCCTGGGAACGGATCAACGGGATGAACAACCTCGCCGATCATCCCCTGATCGAGCGAACCACCGGGGGCAAGGGGGGCGGCGGGACCAAGCTCACCCCTTACGCCCGCGAACTGATTGCGACGTTTCACCGGCTGAACGAACTCCACCGCCAGTTTATCGACCGTTTTTCCGAAGCGGGGGATGACCCCGAACGGCTTGCCCGGATCCTCGGGCGCACCTTTCTTACCACCAGCGCGCGCAACCAGCTCCCCGCGACCCTCAAGTCGATCGAACCCAGAGGGCTCAACGCCCTGCTCACCCTCTCCCTCGTCGGAGGGGGGGAACTCACCTCGATCATCACCCTCAAATCGGTACAGAATATGGGGCTCTCCATCGGATGCGACCTCTACGCCATCATCAAATCGAGCGATATCATGCTCACCGCCGTAAAACCCTCGGCCACGGAGGCAAACGTCCTCGCCGGAACCATACGCTCCATCGAATCGGCTGCCGAAAACGATGAAATCGCGTTCGAACTGAACGATACGGTCGAACTGATCGCATCACTCAGCCATACCGGGGCTTCTTCGCTTGTTGTTGGGGAAAAAGCCTATGCCCTCATCTCCCCGCGACACGTCATCATCGGATTGTAATTTTTGCTTCCTACAGCGTAACAATTAAGCTTTTTTGTCATAAAATTCGCTATATCTTACAAAACATAACGAAAATGTTATCGTTCTTGACGAACCGTTTTTGCATGTTTGGATGTATCGTTATATCATAAATGAAATCAAGGAGTTCCCCATGAAAGCATTAAAACTTGCCATCGCCTCTTTGGCCCTGAGCTTCTCCGCTCTGAGCGCGGGAGAAGTCAATATCGCAGCCGCCGCCGATATGAAATACGCATTGGACGACATTGCCAGGCTCTACATGAAACGTCATCCCCAGACAAAAATCAATACGATGTTCGGCTCATCGGGCAAAGCGTTCACCCAGATCAGCAACGGCGCGCCGTACGATATCTATTACAGTGCCGACATCGATTATCCCAAAAAACTCAAAGCTACGGGCAAAGTGGTCGGCGACGTGAAACCCTACGCCATCGGCCGGATCGTATTGTGGAGCGATGCTATCGATACCGCCAAAGGGATGAATACGCTGCTCTCACCCGCCATCAAAAAAATCGCGATCGCCAACCCTGAACACGCCCCCTACGGACGTGCCGCCGTTGCCGCTCTCAAATCATACGGCCTGTACGATAAAATCAAAGGAAAACTGATCTACGGCGAGAACATCAATCAGACCGCGCAATATGCCCAAACCAAGGCCGCCGATATCGCGATTTTAGCCCTCTCCATTTCGTCGAGTCCGGCCCTGCGGGATACCCCGTCTTTTTTGATTCCAAAAGAATCCCATCCCGAACTTGTCCAGGGATACGTACTTGTCCGTAATAACCCGGAGGCGAAAGATTTTATCTCGTTTTTTGAGACCAAAGAGGCCAACGACATTCTGAAAAAATACGGCTTTGTCGTGCAGTAATCTGCCGAACCGATACTCTTGGGAGAGTATCAGACGGAATGTGCATGCGGCTCATCCAAATGCCTGTCGTCACCCTGATGATTTATCAAATTTGTCAAAGGAAAACAGTTGAAACCTTTTTTCTACGGTGCACTGATCGGCATTCTGGGGGGACTGATGGGGCTTGGCGGCGCAGAGTTCCGCCTCCCTGTTCTCACCTTTGTCTTCGATTTCGCGACGATTCACGCCGTGATGATCAATCTCGTCGTATCGATGGTGACGGTGGCCGCGTCGTTGTCGTTTCGTCTTGAGAATGCCGGCTGGCTTGTCCCCTATCTGCCCATCATCTTTACCCTCCTTACCGGATCATTGGCAGGAGCGTTCATCGGTGCGGGGATCGCTTCGCGGATCGATGAAAAAAAACTCGATCAAATCGTCGCGGTGCTGCTGGGGATCCTGGCGGTGGTTATCGTCGCGGAATCCTCCTTCACCCCCCAGCACATCGGGTGGCATCCGACCGTTTTGATGGCGGCCGGGGTCCTCTCCGGTCTGATTATCGGGCTGTTCAGCAGTATGCTCGGCGTCGCGGGGGGAGAGCTCATCATCCCCACCGTCATGCTCCTCTACGGTCTGGATATCAAAATCGCAGGGACGTTGAGCCTCGCGGTCAGCCTGCCGACGATCCTCGTGGGGCTCTACCGCTACCGCACCAAAGAGCCCTTCGCGATCCTGCAGCCGAATCTGCGTTTCATCCTCTGGATGGCATTGGGGTCTATTGCGGGGGCGGCATTGGGTAAAGCGATGATGGGGATCGTTTCCAGCGAGATACTCAAAGTTTTCCTCGCACTCATCCTCGCCGTCTCGGCGTTCAAACTCTATAAAAAAGGACTCTCATGAGTATCATCACCTCCGATGGAAAGCCGGTTTCACCGTTCAGCGCCTGCGGAACCAAACCGTTCCAGCCGGCGGGGGCAAATCCCCATACGGCCGAGGCGAAAATCGATTTCGTCTATCCCGAAGTGCCGTTTCCGACCGACAGCCTCATCCGTGTGTGGGGAGCCGACAACATCCGTATGATGGTGCGCTATCATCACGACCTGCTGCGCAAAAGCGCGATCGGCGATCTCTTCCCTGCTGATGATGAAATGTTCCGTTTTACGACCGAAAAGACGGCCGACTTTTTCGTCGAGGCGCTGGGAGGAGAGAAAGGCTATACTCCGCTCCACGGCCACCCGGCGCTACGGATGCGCCATTTTCATGTCACGATCGACGAGAAAGGTCGGGAAATCTGGCTGATGATGTACAAAAAAACGATCAACGATCTTGGGATGCCCAATGAGTGCATCGAAGAGTTCTGGAACTGGATCGAGCCCCTCTCGATCCGGATGATCAACCGCCGCACGACGATCGCGCCGATCGAACGCCGCCCCTACAGCGCCATCTGGAGAAAAGGATGAATTTTTCAAACCCGATCGTTATATCCAAAAAGATACAACAAAACAATTCCGTAGCGACAACCAAATCGTTTGCCGCATCGTTCGGCGTCCATGCCGCGGTTTTAGCCGCCGCGGCCTATGTCACGGCATCCTCTCCCATCATCCGTCCAAGCGAAGAGAGGGTCGTCATCTCGCTGAACGAATACACCCAAAGCGATGGGAACATCCGCCGCCTCGAAACATCCACCGCAGCCAAAAGGGCCGAGCAGACCCCAAAAAAAACGCCCCCCGCTGCGTCCCATTCCATCCGCCCTATCACCCCGGAGCCCGTCCGCGAAACGTCTGAGGCCAGTCCGGTTCCCGCCGCACCGCACTTGCCTGAGGCGTCCGCGCCTCTAGCCCATGATCCCGTGCCGGCTTCATCACCGCCATCCAAAAGCATTGACTCTCCTCAAAGCTTCCCATCACCTCCTGTTCACGAATTACCCAAAGCCCCCATCAGGAGCGACGACATCGGCGGTGCGGCACTGGGGCATATCCGGGCTATGATCGAACAGGCCGCCACCTACCCCACGATCGCGCGCAAGCTGCGGCTGGAGGGGGTGGTGACGGTCTTTTTCGTCCTCAAATCCGACGGTACGGTGGATACGGCGCGCATCGCCTCGTCCAGCGGAAGCCGCCTTCTCGATGAGAAAGCGCTCCAGACGATCCTCGGCCTCAGCGGTGATTACCCTCCAGTGGGCAAGACCGTTGAGTTGAGTATCCCGATCGCGTTTACCCTCAAAAAATCCTAAAGGCAACCCATGAAACTCCTCTCTTTCGTTTTGGCGTTCTCCCTGATCGGCGGATCGGCCGGCGCCAAAACCCTCACCGACATCGAAAAGCGCAAAGTCGATCTCCCCGAGCGGGTCGATCGGGTTTTCGGCTCCTCGCCGCCGATGACCTACCTCATCTATACCCTCGATTCGTCGAAGATGATCGGTCTCAATTTCGATGCCCGCAACGGCAACAACGGGGCAGACCCGAAACTGCTCGACAAGACTTTCCTCTCCCTTCCGGTCATCGGGTCGTTTCACGGCGGGGGTCAGGGGATCAACCTCGAGACCCTGATAGCCAAAAAACCCCAGATGGCCCTCGTATGGCAGGACGATATGATGGTTCAGAACGTACGCCGGGAAATGGATAAAAGCAAAATTCCCTACGTTATGATCCCGTTCCGTGAAATCACCGATATGCCGCTCGCATTGCGGCTCTCAGGCGACGCGCTGGGGGTCAGTGAGCGGGGAGAAAAACTCGCCCGCTACGCCGAAAAGATCATTTCCGAAGTGCGTACCGGTGTCCGCAAAGCGCCGAAAACGCGCTACTACTACGCCGAGGGGCTCGATGGCCTCTCGACCGAATGCGACCAGTCGTTCCATGTCGAAGCACTCAATTTCTCCGGCGGGGAAAACGTCCACCAATGCCGCCAAAAAGGGGTGCTTGGGCTTGAAAAAGTGAGCTTCGAGACCGTCCTCGCCTACGATCCCGACGTCATTTTCGTCCAGAGCCGCTCCCTCTTCAACGATCTTACGGAGGATCCGATTTGGAAGAATCTGCGTGCCGTGAAAAACGGCCGTATTCACCTCGTCCCTGCCCAGCCGTTCAACTGGGTCGACCGTCCCCCCTCTTTCATGCGCGTGCTGGGGATCCAGTGGGCCGCGTCCAAACTTCACCCCACTGTGTACAAACCCGATCTCGCCAAACGGACCAGAGAGTTCTTCGACCTCTTTTTGCGGGTCAAAATCAGCGATACACAAACCAAAACCATTTTAGGAGACAAACAATGAAACATTCCGCCCTTATCCTCTCTGCCGCCGCCTGTGCGCTCCTCGCCTCGGATCCCGTCGGAATCGAACGGATCGTCGTCTCAGGCTCTGCCGATGATGGAAGTTCGATGATCCTCGATTCCAACCGGACAGGCAACGTACAGACCTTCGGAACCAAAAGCATCGCGACGCTCGGCACCCAGGCCAACATGAACCCCTACACGATCATCCAGTACTCCCCCTCGGTGAACTTCACCCCCGTCGATGCGGCCGGATCGAACGAGCCCTCCTACCACGACCCGATCCGCATCCGCGGCAAAAGCCAGTCGGGGCCCGGAGGGGTTTTTATGATCGACGGAACGCCTATTTCAAGCAACCCCGGCGGCGGGAAACAGCTCGTCGATATGGAGAACGTCGCTTCGATCGACCTGCACAAGGGGTATCTGAGCGCGGACAAAAATCTCGGTTTTTCGAGCCTCATCGGGAAAGTGGACATGAACCTGCGCCAAGCGTCGTCCAAAGCCGGAGCGGAAGTTTCCCAGGCGTTCGGAAGCGATAGTTTCATGCGCACGTTCGTCCGTTTCGACAGCGGTAGAATCGGGGATGTCGCGATGTTCGGTTCCTTCTCCCGCCTCGGCAGCGAAAAAACTAAAGGTGCGGGGGATCTGGAACGGCTCAACGGAACCCTCGGCCTGACCTACACCCCCAGCGATGCGTTCAAAGCCAAGATCACGGCAATCCGCAACTCCGACGAGCACCACAACTACTACAACATGAGTTATGCCGAAGCGTCGAATCTGGGGTCCAATTTTGACAAAGAGTTCGCGACGACCCGCCCGAGCGCCAACAACGACGTCGACTACTACGACTGGAACCGACAGGATTTTCTCACCACCGCCGTGCTGGGAGAGATCGAATACCGTCCGAGCGGCAGTGACCGCATCACGTTCAAGCCCTACTACAAAAAAGACGAAGGCTCCTACTGGTATTCAAACGCCAATGCCTCCGATCCGACCAAAAACCGCGTCGTGAACTGGCGGATCGATCACGACCTCTACGGGGCGACGGCGGCGTATGAGCACACCTTCTCCGAAGCGCTCAAAGCCAAAATCGGCTACTGGTACCACAAGCAGCTCCCCCCCGGCCCCCCCAGCGACCAGGTCAAATACCGGGTCGTCAACGGGAACCTTGTGTATGACGGTTACGCCGTCCTCGCCGACAATGACTACCACGTTCTGCAGGCCCCCTACACGCAGCTGAGCGGTACGATCGACCGCCTGACCTACGTCGCGGGGCTCCAGTACCAGTCGTTCCGGCTCGGTGCGCTCAAAAGCCACACGAACGGCAACCAGACCGGTGCCGCCAATCCCGATTACGATGCCGCCATTGCGACAACCGCCGTCGATCCGTGGGCCAGCGTCGATGCGAAGACGTTTCACACCCTGATCCCCTCGCTCTACCTGGGATACGAGTTTACCCCCTCGACGACGCTTTACGCCAGCTATTCGCGAACCTACGGGTTTGACGTCAACCTCTTCCCCAGTTACGTCTCCAACCGCGCCAACTTCGTCGCCAAAAACGTCACCCTCCAGCAACTGTGGGACACGCTCGATCTGGAGCTCTCCGACAACATCGACGTGGGGGTCAAAACGACCGTGGGGGGGATTACCCTCAATCCGGGCGTGTTCGTCTCGTTCGTGCAGAACAAGCAGGCCAACATCTATGATCCGCAGTTCGGCGTCAACTATCCGGCCAACGTCGGAGACGCACTGGGATACGGGGCCGAATTCTCTGCCTACGGACCGATCAGCGAATCGCTCGAATTCATCGCCTCGCTCTCCTACAACCGCTACGCCTTTACCCAGAATTTCCAAAGCGGCGCGACGACGAGCGTCGAAACGGACGGGAAACAGCTCCCCGACGCCCCCAAAGTGATGGCCAAGGCGGCCCTCTCCTACACCCTCGGAGACTGGACACTCACCCCGAGCGTCCGCTACACCTCCAGCCGCTGGGGAGACGTCCAGAATACCCAGAAAGTCGACGCCTACACCCTCGTCGATTTCGACGCGGCTTACCGCATCGGCTCTTTCATGGGGTCATCCAACGCCGTCTTCCGTCTGAGTGCCACCAACCTGCTGGATGAAGAGTACATTTCGACGATCAACGCCGCCGATAACTTCCTCGCCGCTACGGGAACCGCCACCACCTACCAGACGGGGGCCCCTTTGGCGATCTTCGGCAGCCTCAACCTGAAGTTTTAGGACAGCGCATTGAAAAATCTGGTCATTCTTACCATCGCCTCTGCGGTTTTGCTCCTGGTGGCGGTGATTTCGCTGCTGTGGGGGCAGTACCCGATCAGCTTCGACACCTTTCAAGGCTACGTCGCCTACAAATGTTTCGGCGGCGCAGGGAGCGAGACCTACGTCCTGCTCGATAACATCCTCCTCCAGATCCGCCTTCCGCGCATCCTGCTGGCGATCCTCATCGGTGCTTCTCTCGCCGTCTCCGGGGCGGCGTTTCAGGCGATGTTCGTCAACCCCCTCGTCTCGCCGGGGATTCTGGGGGTCCTGGCGGGGGCCTCGTTCGGGGCGGCGGTCGGGATGCTGATCAGCGAGGAGTGGTTTGTCGTGCAGCTGCTGGCCTTCGTGTTCGGCTTCGTCGCGGTCGCGGTCGCGGTCCTCATCGGGGGGATGGTGACCAACTCCCGCTCGACGATCATGCTGGTACTGGGCGGCGTCATCAGCGGCTCGCTCTTCACCGCCCTCCTCTCGGTCGTCAAATACGTCGCCGACCCCTACAGCACCCTCCCCGCCATCGTCTACTGGCTGATGGGGAGCCTCACGATGGCCGATCTGGACGGCGTCCTGCTCGTGAGCATTCCGATGCTCCTCAGCATCGCCGGGCTCGTGTTCATGTCCAGATACTTCGACCTCCTCAGCCTCGGCGACGAAGAGGCCAGGGCGCTGGGGGTGAACGTCCCCATGGTCCGGATGGGGGCGATCCTCCTCGCGACGCTGGCCAGCTCCCTCTCGGTCGTCATGGCGGGGATCATCGGGTGGGTCGGCCTCATCATCCCCCACATCGTCCGCCTCGCGATAGGCCCCTCCCACCGTCTCCTCATCCCCCTCTCGGCCATCGTCGGGGGGATTTTTCTGCTGCTGGCGGACAGCGTGTCGCGTCTGGCGCTGAGCGTCGAGATCCCGATCGGGATCCTCACCTCCCTGATCGGGATCCCGGTCTTTATCATCGTACTTAAAAACGCGAGGGCAGCATGGAACTAAAACCCATTATCTCGACCCGGGATCTGTACTTTTCGTACCCCAAACACGACGTCCTCTGCGGAATCGATTTCGATCTGCACCAAGGGGAAATACTCAGCCTCCTAGGCCCCAACGGATGCGGCAAAAGCACCCTGATCCGGCTGATGCTGCGCCTGCTCAAAGGTCGCGGCGACGTGTGGCTGCACAACCGGCCGATCGAGCGCTATTCGCACCGCGAGATCGCCCGCCGTATCGCCTACATCCCCCAGTACCACAGCGTACCGTTCAACTACACGGTGCAGGAGATGGTGATGATGGGGCGCTTCAGCCAGAACGGATTTTTCGCCCTCCCCTCCGCCGCCGACCGCCGCATCGCCGAAGCATCGCTGGAGCGGGTCGGGATCGCGCACCTCTGCGCCCGCCCCTTCGGACAGCTCAGCGGGGGGCAGAAGCAGCTCGTCCTCCTCGCCCGGGCGCTGGCACAGGAGGTCGACACCTTCATCATGGACGAGCCGGTCACGGGGCTCGATTACGGCAACCAGATCCGCCTCCTGGAACTCATTTCCGATCTGGGACGACAGGGGTACACGTTTCTCAAAACGACCCATTACCCCGACCACGCCCTCCTCGTTTCCAGCCGCGTCGTCGTAATGGAGGGGGGAAAAATCATCCGCGACGGATCGCCCGAAGCGGTGATCACTCCGGAGCTGATTAAAAACCTCTACGGGGTCACAGCCGACCTCATCCGCCACGGCGATCAC
>CAZBIR010000055.1:0-13955 GCA_964491035.1 uncultured Sulfuricurvum sp. | reverse complement strand
TCGCGTTTTACGCAAAATACGGATTCGTCGCCGGGAATATGGGGCTGATGTACCGCAGCTGAGCGCCGCTGTATTCAGGGGTTTTGGTTTTGCCACTCCCGCAAGAAAAGCTCGATCGCCTTTTTGTCCAGCGGTCGGCTGAAATAGAATCCCTGACCGATATCGCACCCGCTGCTGCGGAGGTATTCGAGCTGGGAGAGGGTTTCGATCCCTTCGGCGAGCGAGGTCATCCGCATGTTTTCCGAGAGGCCTATGACGGTGTTGGCGATGGCGCACGAACCGGAATCGGCGGGGAGGTCGTCGACGAATGATTTGTCGATTTTGAGGACGCTCAGCGGCATCCGGCGCAGGTAGTTCAGTGATGAGTAGCCCGTTCCGAAATCATCGATCGCGAACCGTATTCCCAGCTCGTTGATCTGGCGCATGACGTCGATGCAGTATTCGATGTTGTCCATCAGGGCCGATTCGGTTACCTCGATTTCGAGGTGGTGAGGGGGGAGGGAAGTGGCTTCGAGGACCTCTTTGACCACGTCGACGAAATCGGGGTTGTTGAGCTGGACCGCCGAGACGTTGATTGCGATCGTCCCCGAAAACGTCCCGTTCTCCAGCCACTCGACCATCTGGGTACACGCTTCGCGCAGGACCCACGTCCCCAGCGGGATGATCTGTTTGTTCTCCTCGACGGTGGGGATGAATTTGTCCGGGGCGATGAGCCCCATCAGGGGGTGTTTCCAGCGGATGAGCGCTTCGAGCCCGATCACCCGGTTGGAAGCCAGATCGACCTGCGGCTGGTAGTAGAGTTCGAACTCCTGCTGCTGCATCGCGATCACGACCATCTGTTCGATCAGGATCTTCTCCTGGATCTTGTTCATCATGTCGACGGTGTAGAACGATACCCGGTGTTTTCCCTCCTCTTTGGCGCGGTGTTTGGCGGTGTCGGCGTAGCGGATCAGGTGGGAGGCTCCGTCGCTGTCGTCGGGGTAGAGACTGATCCCGATGCTCGCGCTGAGCACGTGGGCGACCCCCTCGATGACGAAGGGTTCCTCGATCGCCCCCATAATCTCTTGCATGACGCGGTTGGCGTCGAGACCGTCGGCGATGCCGTCGAGAACCACGACGAACTCGTCGCTGCCGAATCGGGCGACGGTGTCCTCCTGCCGGATGCGCTGCTGGATCCGTTCACCCGTTTCTTTCAGGATCAGATCCCCCGTCGCGTGGCTGAACGCGTCGTTGATGTATTTGAAGTTGTCCAGGTCGATGAAGCAGACGGCGATTTTTTTCCGGCTCCGTTTGGCCGACTGGAGGGCGTGTTCGAGGCGGGCGGTCAGGAGGAGGCGGTTGGGGAGCCCGGTGAGGGGGTCGTACTGGCCGAGGTATTCGAGCTCCTGGCGGGTTTTCTTGATTTCGGTGATGTCGCGGGCAAAACCGACTATGAGCTCTTTATCGTGGTATTCCATATGGTTGACGTAGACTTCGGCGGGGTATGTCTCGCCGTCTTTGGTGCGGTGGGTCGTCTCGAAACGGGTTTTCCCCAGCGATTTGACGTAGTCGAAATGGTCGTTCCATGTTTTGGGGTCGTCGTTGGGGCCGACGTCGTAGAGGGTGAGGGTTTTGGCCTCTTCGGGGGTATATCCCAGCTTGGCTCGGGCAATATCGTTCATGTAGACTATCCGCCCCTCCCGGTCCACCCAGAAGATTTCGAACGAGGCGACGTCGAGGCAGTGCCGGGCGAATTCGAGTTCCTCCTGGGTTTGGCGCCGCTCGCTCAGGTCGGCCACGAACGCCATGTTGTACTGTTTGCCCCCGTAGGAGACGAGGTTGGCGTAGATTTCGACCGGGAAAAGGGTGCCGTCTTTGCGCCGGTGGCGTGACGTGAACCGCAGGGAACGTTTTCTTTCCAGCTCGCGGGAGTGTTTTTCCCACCGTTTTGTATCGAAATCGGGATCGAAATCGAGTACGCCAAGGGTACTTAGTTCGTCAAAAGTGTATCCGAGCGAATCGCACGCGGCCTTGTTGGCATAGACGATGGAACCGTCTTCGGGGGCGATCCAGAAAATCGCGATCGTTGCGTGCTCGACCGAGTACTGGGTGAACTGCAGGTGTTCACGGGTCTTGATCGCTTCGCTCTGATCCTGGGCGAAAAAGAGATATCCCCTCGGGCGGCCGTCCTTGTCACGGATGGGGCTGAGGGAGGTCTGGACCAGATAATCTCCCCCTCCCCGTTCGATCCGCATCAGTTCAACGTAGTGGAACGACGGAGGGGCTTTGCGGAGCGATTCGAGGGGATACCGGCGGACGATTTCGAGCAGTTTGCATTCGCTGAAACCGTAGATGTTGTCGCCGACCTCGGCGCATTCGCCCGAATAGGGAAAGGGGTTTGGGGTACGGTAAAAAACTTTGCCCTTTTGGTCGAAGGCGATGAGGAAACTCTCGGGAAGGGCGTGAAGGAGATGATCCAGTACCGCTTTTTCTCCCAGGGCGTGGTGCTGGGATTTGATCGTTTCGGCCTGGACGTGGACCGTTTTTTCGAGCATCTGCAGATAGATCGCCGAGACCCCTTTGAACAGGTCGTGCTGGGTGATGACGCCGCAGGTTCGTCCCCCCTGGTCGGTGACGACGAGGTGGCGGACGCCGTAGCGCTCCATCGCCTCTTCGGCTTCGTCGATCGCACAGTTTTCGCCGATCGTGTAGACGGGGGAGTGCATGTAGTGCTCGATCGCTTCGAGGGGGTCATACGCTCCGCTCCCCAGCAGTCTCAGCGCGTCGGCTTCGGTAAAGATCCCCTCGGGGCGCTCGGCGTCCGAGATGACGATGCTGCTGATCCGGCGTGTCTTCATGATCTCCAGAACGCTGCTGAACGGTTCGCTTCGCGCGACGTTGAAGATATTGAGGCTCATGATGGCACTGACGTGGCTGTGTTTGAGTTCCTTGTGTTTACGGAGGGCTTCGATCAGTTCGTGTTCGCCGACGATCCCCTCGAACCCCGCCTGGTCCCGGACGATAAGGTATCGGTTGTGTCCGGCGGACATGTGGACGAAGGCTTCGCTGAGCGAATGTTCGGGGTCCAGAACCGGCGGGTTGGGGACGGGGATATCCCCGACGCTGAGTTCTTCAAACGTCGAGGGATCGTAATGCTCGAGGATGTCGCGTTCGGTGATGAGCTGCTCCAGGCGACCGTTTCGGCGTACCCCCATGACCCGCTGGCGCTTGTGGGTCAGTGCGCCGAGGGCGGCGGAGAGCTTTTCGTCTTCGTCGACGAACAGGGGATCGGGGATCACGATGTGGCGCAGTTTCATCACGCAAAGGCTCCGGGTATGATAGGTGGTCGTTATGATACCGTAAGAAGCGAAAAATTGCTCCGTTTACCGTCCGCGTGCCCCGTAACAATAGGTGTGGTCACTTTCGGCGATTTCGGGAGCGTCGAGCTGCGGTGCTGTTTCGACGGGGGGCGCTTCGTCGAGCGTGACGTGCGAAAACCGCTCTTCCCCCAGGCTTTGCAGCTGGCTTTCGAAAACGCGGAGCTTGTGTTTGAGCCGGTCGGAGAGCTCCACGATCTCCTCGTAATAGCGGTGGGCGAATTCGATCTCGGCGTCGCTGGCTTTTTGCCGGTTCCCCAGCAGTCCCCCCAGCAGACTCTTTTTCCGGGAGCCGAAATAGATCGGGTAGATCTTGGTGTACCGGTCGTGGAGGGAAAGGTGGAGTGCTTCGATCTCTTCGAGGACCATGTGGCTCACCCCCAGCGAAAAACGGATCGCTTCGTCGTAGTACCATTTCCCGAACGGGGCGTCGGCGGGGCTGAGGGGGATCGAACTCTCCGGGATGTCGATGCCCGAGACGAGTAGCTTGATCGCGTTGGCCCACCGGACGTGGGCGGTTCGGGCCTGGTAGAGGCGCTGGAGGGTGTGCTCTTTGGGTGTCATGATTCCCCTTTATATGGATTGATGCGCGGCGCAATGCGCTTGCGAGTGGTGGCAGTATAGCGCTCCGGGATGGTTCCGAATGCAATTTTTGGATTATTTTTTAATCAATAATGTTGATTTTATTTGCTGCAAAACCTATTCCTACAAATTTGTCGCCAAAACGTCATTTTGTCGTTCCGTCGTGGAAAATGTCGCGAAAAACCGTAGAACGCCCTTTGCAACAAGTACGGCGAAGTTCAACACAAGGGGTTTAAGATGGCTGGAAGCGAAAGCTTGCGTCAAATCGCATTCTACGGAAAAGGCGGGATCGGTAAATCTACCACGTCCCAAAACACACTGGCAGCAATGTCACACTATTTCGGCAAAAACATCATGATCGTCGGTTGTGACCCTAAAGCGGACTCAACCCGTTTGATTCTCCACGAGAAAGCGCAGAACACGATTCTCCAGCTGGCGGCGGACAACGGCACGATCGAGGACGTCGAGATGGACGAAGCGCGCCTCTGGGGTAAAGGGCTGTTCGCTCCCGAAACTCCGGGCGGCTGGATCAACTGCACCGAGTCTGGCGGACCAGAGCCGGGAGTAGGTTGTGCGGGTCGCGGGGTTATCACGGCGATCAACTTCCTCGAAGAAGAGGGTGCCTACGATGAAGAGGGTCTGGATTTCGTCTCTTACGACGTTCTCGGTGACGTTGTTTGTGGTGGATTCGCTATGCCGATCCGCGAGGGGAAAGCACAGGAGATCTACATCGTCATGTCCGGTGAAATGATGGCGATGTACGCGGCGAACAACATCTCCAAAGGGATTTTGAAATACGCCAACACCGGCGGAGTACGTCTTGCAGGTCTTATCTGTAACGCCCGTATGACCGACCGCGAATACGATCTGGCTCTCGAGCTGGCTACCCGTATCGGAACGCAGCTGATCCACTTCGTGCCGCGTAACAACATCGTTCAGCATGCGGAATTGCGCCGTATGACGGTTGTCGAGTACAGCCCGTCATCCGATCAGGCGAAAGAGTACAAAGAACTTGCCCGCAAAATCGTGTACAACGATATGAAAATCATCCCGACCCCGGTCAGCATGGATGAGCTCGAAGACCTCCTCCTCGAATTTGGTCTCGAAGAGGAAGTCGACGAATCGATCGTCGGTAAAGCGGCCGAGGCGTAATGAAAGAGGGGTAGGGAAATATTCCTTAACCCCGTAGGGTAAAAATGCCGAAGGCATTGGGCCTACCGCCGAGGTCATTGTGCCCCTCGCGGGTAAAACCCAGTGTTAACGTAGGTGCGGTGGCTTCGCCCCCGTGCCGTATAACATCTTAAATGAAAAGAAAACAACAGAAAAAAGGAGACAAGATGTTTATTTTAGGTTTTCACTTTCCCGCGGATATGGGAAACAAAATCCCCGATGAAAAAGTCGTTGAAAAACTGAAAGACGTCGATACCAGCGACGTCAACGAGATCAAATTGCTGATGGGTACCAAAGACAAAGACAAACAGTGGCTGAGCTACACGAACAAAAACACGTTCCTGTTCAAAGCCCTCGTCCACTACTTCAAGGAAGAGAACCCTGCCAAAGAACAGAAGTACATGATCTACATGAACCGCTACCAGATGTCCGAGCTCTCCAAACGCCTCGACGCGGGGGATGATGAGACGATGGCACTGTGCAAAAACCTCGATTCGATGGAACAATTCCGCATCGAAGTGGCGTAAGGAAGGTACATCATGGGACCAGAAACACTAGAAGCCAAACAGCAGGCGGCGATCGAAGAGATCCTCGCCGCGTATCCCGAAAAAGCGGCCAAAAACCGCGAGAAACACCTCGGCGTCGGATCACCGAACGACGAGGCGCAGAAAACCTGCGGTAACGTCCGCTCCAACAAAAAAACCGTTCCCGGCGTCATGAGCCAGCGCGGATGTGCCTATGCGGGGTCCAAAGGGGTCGTATGGGGTCCGGTCAAAGACATGATCCATATTTCTCACGGACCAATCGGATGCGGTCAGTACAGCCGTGCGGGTCGCCGTAACTACTACATCGGGATCACCGGCGTAGACACGTTTGTAACGATGAACTTCAGTTCCGATTTCCAGGAGAACAGCATCGTATTCGGCGGAGACAAAAAACTGGCCAAATGTATCGACGAGATCGAAGAACTCTTCCCCCTCGTCAACGGTATCTCCGTTCAGTCGGAGTGTCCGATCGGTCTGATCGGGGACGACATCAACGCCGTTGCCAAAGTCAAAGCGGCCGAGCTGGGCAAAACAATCGTCCCGGTCAACTGTGAAGGTTTCCGCGGGGTCTCCCAGTCGCTGGGTCACCACATCGCCAACGATACGGTCCGCGACTACATCTTTGACGCGGAAGTCAACGTCGATACGAGCGATGTCGAAGCGACTCCGTACGACGTCGCGATCATCGGGGACTACAACATCGGCGGCGACGCGTGGTCGAGCCGGATCCTCCTCGAAGAGATGGGGCTTCGCGTCGTGGCGCAATGGTCGGGCGATGCCACCCTCAAAGAGATGGCGCTGACACCGAAAGTTAAATTGAACCTGCTGCACTGCTACCGTTCGATGAACTACATCAGCCGCCACATGGAGAAAGAGTACGGGATCCCCTGGGTCGAGTACAACTTCTTCGGACCGAGCCAGACGATCAAATCGCTTCGCAAGATCGCGTCGTTCTTCGACGAGACGATCCAGAAAAAATGCGAAGAGGTTATCGCCAAATACCAGCCGATGATCGATGCGGTCATCGCGAAATACAAACCACGTCTCGAAGGGAAACAGGTCATGCTGTTCGTCGGCGGTCTGCGCCCGCGTCACGTTATCGGTGCCTACGAGGACCTGGGTATGGAAGTCATCGGAACGGGGTACGAGTTTGCCCACGACGACGACTACAAACGGACCAAAGAAGAGATTTTCCGCTCGACGGTCATCTACGATGACGTCAACGAGTACGAACTCGAAGCGTTCGTCAAAAAACTTCAGCCTGACCTCGTCGCTTCGGGGATCAAAGAGAAGTACGTATTCCAGAAAATGGGTCTGCCGTACCGCCAGATGCACTCATGGGATTACAGCGGGCCCTACCACGGATACGACGGGTTCGCCATCTTCGCCCAGGATATGGATCTTGCGATCAACTCTCCGGTATGGGCACATTCTAAAGCACCATGGGAGAAGGAAGGGTGACGTGAGAGTTGCCTCGGTGACTCTCCCAAAGCGCCAAGGGCGCGCGGGCCTGCTGCCGAAGCAAACTCAGCGTTAGCGTAGCCGGCCGGACTTGGTTCGGTCGGCGTTCCATACATAAGGAGTCAGTTATGCAAGAAGTAGAAAAAATCGTAAACGGGAAAGACCTGTTTCTAAAACCCGAATACCAGGATGTCCTGGCCAACAAAAAACAGTTCGAGTCCGCCATGCTCGCGATCGACCCGGCCAAAGTGGACGAAGTCGCCGAGTGGACCAAAACATGGGAATACCGCGAGAAAAACCTCGCCCGCGAAGCGATCACGATCAACCCGGCCAAAGCGTGCCAGCCTCTGGGGGCCGTCATGGTGGCGCTCGGATTCGAGGGGACAATGCCCTACGTGCACGGTTCACACGGGTGCGTCGCCTATTTTCGCTCCTACTTTACCCGTCACTTCAAAGAGCCTACACCGTGTGTATCGGACTCGATGACGGAAGACGCGGCGGTATTCGGCGGTCTGGTCAACATGAAAGAGGGGCTCAAAAACTGTGCCGCCATCTACAAACCCAAAATGATCGCCGTCTCCACGACGTGTATGGCGGAAGTCATCGGGGATGACCTGGGGGCCTTCATCACGAGTGCCAAAGAAGAAGACGGCGGAGAATTCCTCCCCTCCGATTACCCGGTACCGTTCGCCCACACCCCATCGTTTGTCGGCAGCCACATCACGGGCTATGACAACATGATGCACGGGATCATGAGCCAGCTCACCGAAGGGCAGAAAGGGGAGACGAAACAGCGGATCAACATCATCCCCGGTTTCGAGACCTACATCGGAAGCCTCCGCTCGGTGAAAAACATCGTCGAAGCGTTCGACACCGATTACATCATGCTGGGCGATCACTCCGACCAGTGGGACATGCCCGCGGGACGCTACGAAATGTTCCAGGGGGGAACCAAGATCGAGGATGCCAAAGACTGCATCAACTCGAGCGCGACGATCAGCCTCCAGAAATACGCGACCGCCAAAACCATGAAAATGGTTCAGAAACGGTGGAAGCACGAGGGCGGATTCTCCAACCCGATCGGCCTGAAAGGGACCGATGAGTTCGTCATGAAACTCGCCGAACTGAGCGGCAAAGAGGTCCCCGAAAAACTCAGAATCGAGCGCGGCCGCCTCGTCGATGCGATGCAGGACTCCTATCCGTACATGCACGGCAAGAAATTCGCGATCTGGGGCGATCCCGACTTCCTGCTGGGGGTCGTTTCGTTCCTCCTCGAGATGGGCGCCGAGCCGACGCACGTCCTGTGCCACAACGCCCCCAACGGCTGGGAAGCAGAGATGCGCGCGCTGCTCGACACCTCTCCGGCCAAAGAGAGCCTGAACGTCTGGGCGGGCAAAGACCTGTGGCACATGCGCAGCTTCCTCTTCACCGAGCCGGTCGATTTCATGATCGGAAACAGCTACGGTAAAGAGCTGATGCGCGACACCGGGACACCGCTGATCTACGTCGGCTTCCCGATTTTCGACCGCCACCATCTCCACCGCTACTCCATCAGCGGTTACGACGGTGCGCTCAACCTCCTCACCTGGATCACGAACAAAGTTCTTGACCAGCTCGACGAAGAGACGAAACAGACGGGTAAAACCGACTATTTCTTCGACGTCGTCCGCTAAAAAATCCCCCTCGGGGGAACCTTCATTGATTTTCGTCACTTCTCCCTTTCGGGAGAGCTTTTTATTTGCTCCTCCATTGCATCGAAAAACTTCTCGATGTCGTTCGATTTCAATCGGACTCGATTTCGCAGAGTTCTCTCCCTCTTAATAGCACAGAGATATGCTATCATGGTCCCATTTCCTTATCAAAGGAGTCCCATGCGTATCGGCGTCCCCAAAGAGATCAAAACCGACGAATACCGCGTAGCGCTCACCCCGTGGGGGGCGGCGGAACTCATCAGGCTCGGGCACTCTGTCTGCGTCGAGGCCGGGGCCGGGGAGGGGAGCGGATTTGCGGACGGGGAGTACCGCCGCGTCGGGGCGCGGATCGCGACCGGGGCGGCGGAGGTGTGGGGAGAGGCCGACCTTGTCCTCAAGGTCAAAGAGCCGATCGTGTCCGAATATCCCCTTCTGCGCGAAGGGCTGATCCTCTTTACCTACCTCCACCTCGCCGCCGACCGACGCCTCACCGAAGAGCTCTGCGCGAAAAAAGTGACCGCCTACGCCTACGAGACGCTCCGTATCGGGGGGCGGCTCCCGCTGCTCGAGCCGATGAGCGAGATCGCGGGGCGGATGGCGACGCTGTTCGGCGCGACCCGTCTGGGGCGCTATTACGGCGGGAGCGGGAGGCTGCTGGGGGGTGCCGTGGGGTGCGAACCGGGGCGTGTCGTCGTGCTGGGGGCGGGGAATGCGGGCAAAGCCGCCGCCGAGGCGGCCGCCGCGCTGGGGGCCGGGGTGGTCGTTTTGGACATCGACCGCGAGCGGCTGGCGTACCTGCGCGACGTGATGAGCCCACGGATCACCTTTCTCCTCTCCTCTGCGCAGGCAATATCGGATAATATCAAAGAGGCCGATCTGATCATCGGGACGGTCCTCGTCCCCGGCGCGAAAGCCCCGAAACTGATCAGTCGCGAAATGCTGGGCCTGATGAAGCGGGGGACGGTCCTCGTCGACGTCTCGATCGATCAGGGGGGGTGTTTCGAGACCTCCCGCCCGACGACCCACTCCGATCCGACGTTCGAAGTAGAGGGGATCATCCACTACTGCGTCGCCAACATGCCGGGGATGTACCCCCGCACCTCGACGGTCGCGCTGAGTGCCGCGACCCTCCCCCACGTCATCGCGATCGCTTCGACTCCGGAGAGTGACCTGCTGCGCGATCCTCCCTACCGCAGCGCGCTCAACACCCGCGCGGGGAACGTGACCAACGAAGCGGTGGCAAAAGCCCACGGTTTCGCGTCAAAATTTTGATATTTCACTGATTTTTTGGGGGATATAATTTGGCTGATTTTTATAGGGAAAGGCCATCGTATGCAGCTGCTCGACAATGTCTGGGTAGTGATTTTCGAATCGCTGTTTTTGTTTGTACTGATCATCGTTTTTCTCGTCAAACTGGCCAAGTCGCTTCATAAATGATCTCCTCCTTCTATCCGTACCGCCACTATCTGTTCGCATCGGCGCTGCTGTTGCTGATCGGCGTCCTCGGCACGGCATTCGGTGAGGCGCTGGGATTGACCAACATTGCGCTGATCTACCTGCTGCCGGTATTGGTGATCGCCCTGCGGGGCGACATGCGCGCGACGACGGCGGTGACGGCGGTGACGGTCGTGGCGTTTGATCTGCTCAACGTCCCGCCGCAGTACAGTTTCGACGTGCAGGATCTCAAATACGCGTGGAGTTTCGTCATCTTCTTCGTGGTGGGATATACCGTGACGTACCAGGCCAGACGGATACGCTCCCACATGATCAAGGCGATGTTTCTCGACACCCTTTCGCACGATCTCAAAACGCCCCTCTCCTCGATACTGGGGAACGTCTCCCTTTTGCTCAAAGACCATCCGATGGATCTGCGGACGCGGCGGGATGTGCTGTTGCAGATCAACGATTCGGGGCAGCGGATCAACCGTCTCACTTCCAATCTCCTCGATAGCGCCCGCCTCAGGGAAAATGCCGGAACGCTTCGTTTTGAATGGTGCGATTTCGAGGATATCGTCGGAGTGGCCCTTCAGGAGTTCCGCTATCACCCCAGACAGCACGGCATCGAGGTGAAGATTTCCCCCGAAACGCCGCTGTTTTTCGGGAACGGTGCGCTGCTGGTCCGGCTGCTGGTCAACCTGATCGACAACGCCCTCAAATACACCGGAGAGGACCGGAAGATACGGATATCGGTGGAGGCGGAGGGCTCATCGATCCGGCTCCTTTTTTTCAGTGAGTCCGAACCGATCAAGAAAGCCGACCTGAAAAACCTGTTTGAACGCTACTACCGGATCGATGATGATGCCGACATCGGCGGGAGCGGGATCGGCCTCTCCATCTGCCGCGACATCGCCTCGGCGCACAACGGGACGATCGAAGCGTACAACTGCGAGGGGGGCGTGTGTTTCGAAATCGTTTTTCCGATGCACAAAGCTCCCTTTAATCCGATCAAAGAGATACTATGAAGGTTCATGAACGGATTTTGATTGTCGAAGACGACGAATCGATCGCGAGGATGCTGAGCCTTTCGCTCGAACAGCACGGCTACAAAACGATGATAGCGGGGGATATCCGGGGCGCCCTGCGCAGCCTCCACGCGAACACCCCCGATCTGATCGTGCTTGATCTAGGGCTTCCCGACGGAGACGGCAAAACGATGATCAAAAAAATACGCTCCGAGCTCTCCCTCCCGATCATCGTCATTTCGGCGCGGCAGGAGGAAAAAGAGGTGATCGCCTCGCTCGATAGCGGGGCGGACGATTACGTCGTCAAGCCGTTTTCGGTCGATGAACTCCTCGCCCGGATCCGCTCCGCCCAGCGCCGTTTTCTGGGGCTGAACCCCGCTTCGCAAACGATGGCGTGCGGCGATCTGGTCCTGAACGCGGAGGAACACCGCGTGACGAAGGGGGGAGAGGTGCTCAGACTCACCCCGACGGAGTTTAACCTGCTACGCTATTTCATGGCCCGCCGCAACCAGGTTCTCCCCTACGCCCGCATCCTCAGGGAGATCTGGGGGGTGGGGTATCAAAACGACATGCAGACGCTGCGGACCTATATCAACTCGCTGCGCAAAAAGATCGAAACCGATTCCGCCCGCCCCGTGTATATCCGGACCGAGATGGGGATCGGCTACCGCTTCGTCGGCGAGAACGCGAATTCATAGAGGAAACCGGATGCACACCCGCGAAATCAAGCTGATCGTCTACAGTTTCATCGGAGTGATCCTGTTCGGGACCCTTTTGCTCCTGATGCCCTTTGCCCACCACGGGGAGCTCCGTTTTATCGACGCGCTGTTCACCTCCACCTCCGCCGTGTGCGTGACGGGGCTCATCGTCAAGGACACCCCCGTCGATTTCACCCCCATCGGGCAGCTCATCATCATGATCCTGATTCAGATCGGGGGGCTGGGGTACATGACGGCGGTGACGTTTCTGGCCATCATGCGGCGCCAGAAGATCGGCCACCGCGACCGGCTGGTGCTCCAGGAATCGCTCAACCATCCGGGGCTGGACGGGCTGGTCCGTTTCCTCAAAATCGTCTTTGCCTCCATCGTTATCATCGAGGTGGCCGGGATGGCGATCCTCACCCTGCGGTTCTGGGCCGACATGCCGCTGGAGCGGGCGGCGTGGTTCGGGATTTTTCATGCCGTTTCGGCGTTCAACAATGCCGGTTTTTCGCTCTTTAGCGACAACATGATGGGATACCGCACCGATCTGGTCATCAACGTGACGATTCCGCTGCTGATAATCCTGGGAGGAGTGGGATATCTCGTTCTGACCGAGCTTTACCACTACCGCAAAAAAGAGATCACCCGTCTCTCGACCCATACCAAGATCGTCCTTGTGATGAGCGCCGTTCTGATCGTGATCGGGATGGCGCTGCTGCTGTCGCTGGAATGGAACAGGGCGTTTGCGGGGATGGCGGCGTATGAGAAGATCATGGCGGCGTGGTTTGCCTCGGTCAACTACCGCACCGCGGGGTTCAACACGATCGATCTTTCGACGCTCAGCGACGCGAACCTCTTTTTTTCGACGTTTTTCATGATGATCGGGGGGGCGCCGGGAGGGACGGCCGGGGGGATCAAGGTGACCGCCGTCGCCCTCGCGCTGGTCGGGGTGTGGTACACGCTGCGCGGCGATACCCACGTCCACGTGTTCCGCCGCTCTATCAGCCCCTACCAGATCAACAAGGCCTACGCGATCATCTTCATCGCCTCGATTTACGTCGTCGCCTCGACGGTCCTGTTGAGCGAGGTGGAGCGGCTCCCCTTTCTTCGCACATTGTTCGAGACGTGCTCGGCGTTCGGGACGGTGGGGCTTTCGACGGGTAACGGGGGGGTGCTCAGCTACAGCGCCCTGTTCAGCGACGCCGGAAAACTCAACATTATCGTGCTGATGTTCATGGGTCGGGTCGGCGTTTTCGCCTTTACCGTCATCATCGTCGGCAAAGCGGTCCAGAGCCGCATCAAATACGCAGAAGGAAAGGTTGTCCTATGAATAACAGCTTTGCCGTAATAGGCTTGGGAAAATTCGGGTTTCACGTCGCCAAGGGGCTGGCCCAGCAGGGGCTGGGGGTTATTGCGCTCGATCAGGACGAGGAGCAGGTGCGGGAGATCAACGAGTTTGTGCAGGACGCCATCGTCCTCGATTCGACCGACATCCGGGCGCTGCGTGAAGCGGGGATCGGGAGCGTCGACGTGGCGGTCGTGAGCATCGGGGAAAACATCGAGGCGAGCATCCTCACCGTGATGGCGCTCAAAGAGCTGGGGGTCCAGACGGTTTTCGCCAAGGCGATCACGACGGTCCACGGGCAGATACTCTCGAAACTGGGGGCCGAGCGGGTTATCTATCCCGAGATGGAATCGGCCAAAAAGATCGTCAAGAAGATCGTTAAAAACATGCACTACGAGACGATCGACCTCTCGATCACGATGAAGATCGCCAAGCTCACCGTCCCCGATTTCTGGATCGGGACGTCGATCCTCTCTCCGATGTTCGAGGAGGAGTACGAGGTCAAGCCGATCGCCTACAAGCACGGGGGGGTCTGGTACACCTCGTTTGAAAACGACGACGTGCTGGAGAAAAACGATATCCTCGTCCTCATCGGCAACAGCACCCACATCGAGGCGCTGAGCCTGAAAGTCTAGCCGCGCA
>CAZBIR010000054.1:0-13977 GCA_964491035.1 uncultured Sulfuricurvum sp. | reverse complement strand
GACCTCATCGTCGCCGCCGACATCCTGGGGATCGTCGCGTTTGCCCTCAGCGGCTTCCTCGTCGGGGTGCGCAATAACCTCGACCTGCTGGGAATCGTCATCTCCGCATCGTTAACAGCGCTGGGGGGCGGGGTTGTGCGCGATGTCATTCTCGACCGGACCCCCTTTGCGTTCAACGAATACTATCCGGCCATCACCGTCATCGCGACGATCGCCGCCGCGTTCGCGTTTCGCCTCTACCGCCGCGAGCGGATCGAGCGGCAATGGCTCTTTGTCATCAGCGATACGATCGGCCTCGTCGCCTTCAGTATCACGGGAGCGTTGCTCGCCATTTCGGCGGGCTTCAACTTTTTCGGCGTTATCATCCTGAGCTTTTTGACCGCCGTGGGGGGAGGGGTTCTGCGCGATACGATGATCAACCAGGTCCCCGCCGTCCTCATCAGCGATTTTTACGGCTCGATCGCCCTGATCGTCTCGATTCTCCTTCTGGCTTTGAATCTCTTTATCGGCCTCTCGACGCCGATCGTCGCCCTCGTCGCCGCCATCGCGATCGCCCTTCGGCTGCTGGCGTATTACAAGGGATGGCATCTCCCCACCCTCAAAACGGAACATCCATGAAACAAAAACTCAAACTGCTACTGATACTCCTCCTGCTCGGAGGGATCATCGATATCGGGCGCTACTCCCTCTATCCCGACGTCTCGGCGCTCAAAGAGGAGCGTCCGGTCCCGACGGCCTTCATGACATACCGTGAAGCGCAGTGGGCGGAGGAGAACCGGGAAAAAGAGATTACGCACAAATGGGTCCGCTTCTCGCAGATCTCCCCCAACGTGGTCAAGGCGGTCCTGATCGCCGAAGACGACGGCTTCTGGAAACACGAAGGGTTCGATGTCAAAGGGATGGAACAGGCGATCGAGCGGAGTATCGAAAAAGGGACCCTCGCCGGGGGAAGCACGATCAGCCAGCAGCTGGCCAAGAACCTCTACCTCTCCCCCAGCAAAAACCCCGTCCGCAAACTCAAAGAGGCGATCCTGACGTGGCGGATCGAAAACACCCTCTCCAAACGGCGGATCCTGGAGATTTACCTCAACGTCGCCGAATGGGGGGACGGAATTTTCGGGATCGAGGCGGCGGCCCGCCACTACTACGGCAAAAGCGCCAAAAACCTCAGCGGCCGCGAGGCGGCGCGTCTGGCGGCGGTACTCCCCAACCCGATCCGATACAACCCGACGGGAAACCAGAAATACGTCAAGAACCGCGCTAAAATCATCTACAAGATCATGAAGCGGCGCAGTGTGGTGATCAATGCCTACAAAGAGGTGATGGCGCCGCCCAAAGCCGAGGAGACTCCCTCCGAGTCGGGAGACGCAAACGATACGGCATCGGTCGGTGAGCTCTTCGAGACGGTCACGCAAAGCGCCGAGGAGCTCTCTCCCCCCGCCGAAGAATCACAAAGCGACGCACCACTCCCCCTCCCCGACGCGGGGCTAGACGATCCAGCCCCCGCCGAGTAGTTTTTCTCCCTCGTAAAAAACTCCGGCCTGTCCGGAAGCAACGCCGAGTACCGGTTCTTCAAGCTCCACCCTCGCGCGGTTCCCCTCGATCTGGACATGGCATTTCACTGCCGTTGTCCGGTAGCGGAGCTTCACCTCGCAGTCGAATTCACGCCGCGCATCGAACATGTTGACGTTTTCGAGTTCGACCCGGCGGCATTCGAGGTCCTCGCGCTTCCCGACGACGATCTGGTTCGTTTCGGGGCGGATCTCGACGACGAAATGGGGATCATGGGCGCCCCGGACGGTGAATCCCTTGCGCTTGCCGATCGTGTAGTGCATGTATCCCTTGTGGGTCCCGACGACGTTCCCCGCCGTATCGAGCACCTCCCCCTCCCGGTCGACACTGACGTAGGGTTTGAGGACGTCCATGTAGGTCGTCTCGACGAAGCAGATTTCGCTCGACTCCCCCTGCGACGCAAACGATTCGAGCCCCGGCACCGAGGCGGCAAACGCCTTGATATCGCTTTTGTGCCGCTCTCCCAGGGGGAACAGCAGCCGCGGAACGAGCGTCGGATCGATATAGAACAGGAAATAGCTCTGGTCTTTCGTATCGTCGTGCGCCTGAAGCAGGTATTGCCCGTCATGACGGATGTAGTGCCCCGTCGCGACGTAATCGGCCCCGATCTCATCGGCGAAGGCGACCATCGCGCCGAATTTGATGTTACGGTTGCACAGCGCGCAGGGGTTGGGGGTTTTCCCCTCGCGGTACGTTTCGATGAACGGCCGGAAAACCTTCTCGTTAAACTTCTCCTGCAAATCGAGGATATGAAGCTTCACCCCCGCAAAATCGGCCGCTTTCTGGGCGCGCGCCTGGTGAATCTCGTGGTAGCCGGGCTTGGAATGGAGTTTCATGTAGACCCCTTCCACCTCGTATCCCTGCTGTTTCAGCAGCAGCGTCGAGACGGTGGAATCGACCCCGCCACTCATCCCGATCAGCACTTTTCTGGCCACTACAGACTCCCCTCTTCCAGACAGCTATGACGCTCGGCGACGTGCGCCGAGAGGGTTTTGTAGTATTTGGTGTCGCTCAGCCCCTCTTTTTCCATCGTCGCCATCTGTCTTACAAGCGATTTTTCGATTTCATCAACGACGAAACACAGATCGTCGGTGAGGGTGATCAGCTCCACGTCTCTTTCGTCAATCATCCGCTCAGCCAGCATCTTTTCTTTGATGAACGCCATCAGCGGGGCGTAGAACTCGGTGCCCACGACGAATAGGCGAACCCCCCATACCTTGCGCGTCTGGATCAGGGTGAGGGCTTCGAACATCTCATCGAGCGTCCCGAATCCCCCCGGGAAAATGACGTAGGCCATCGAATATTTGACCAGCATCACCTTGCGGGAAAAAAAGTAATCGAAACTTTGCCCCTTGGTGATATAGGGATTGGGCTGCTGTTCCTCGGGGAGTTCGATATTCAGCCCGATCGATTCGACCTCGTCGTGTTCGTACGCCCCCCGGTTGGCCGCTTCCATGATGCCGGGACCGCCCCCCGTAATGACGTTGTAACCGCGCGCTCCAAGCATACCGGAGAGCTTCATCGCCTGCTGGTAGTAGGGGTGATTTTCATCCAGCCGCGCACTGCCGAAAATCGTCACCGAAGGGCCCAGATCCCCCAGTTCGTCAAATCCCTGGACGAAATCGGCGATAATCCGAAAGACGCTCCAGACGTCGGCCGATTTGATCTCCTTGACGTATCGGCTGCTTTCGTACTCTTTTTTCTTTTTTCCGCGTGGCACTGTTATCCTTTGAGCTTGTTAAGTCGGTCTTTTTTGGTTCCGATCTCGGTCACCTGCACCCCGAAGTTACCGTCGACGATCACAACCTCCCCCCGGGCGATCACGTTGTCATCGACAAGGATATCGAGCGGATCATTGGCGAGCTGGTTGAGCTCGATGACCGATCCGATATCCATGCTGAGGACGTCTTTGAGCAACATTTTCTTTTTCCCGATACGGACCCGGACGGGGAGCTTGACATCCAGGATCAGGGCGATGTTTTTCATCTCCCCCTCATCGAGCTTGACCGCTTTTTCCTCGGGTGCGCTGTCAAATATCGTCCCGCCCCCGCTCATCCCCATGGAAACAGGGGCACTTTTGGGGCCGCTGAGAGCATCGTCGATCGCGGTGTCGATCGCGAACATCATCAGCGAATCGATCGATCCCAGCGAAAAGGTGAAAACGTACATTTTCGCGTACCGTTCGAGGTGTACCTCCCCGTTTTCGGGGACGAATTCGGCTTTTTCGGGTTTGATCGTGAGCTTGGGGAGCTCTTTTTGGGATGCGAGCGTCGTGCTCATCGCCCCGACGATGTTGGAGACGATCTCCTTGGCGGCGTCCATGTCCTCATCCGACATCGTATCCTGCGCCTCTCCCTCGCCGCCGAGCATCATGTCCCCCAGCGCCGTCGCCAGCTGCGGAGGCATCATGACGATCCCTTTGCCCGAAGCGTCGCCGCTGAATCCTACGTGCACGAGCGCGATGGGGGGGATGACATTGGAGACGATGGAGATCTCTTCGGCCTCTTTGAGCACGATGCCCGGACGCTGTCCCGTCAGTCCCTCGATCGTGGCCGCCGCTTCCTGGGCGAATATTCCGGCAAAATCACTCATCTTCTTCCTCCTCATCGTCTAATGGACCGCGGATAATCTCCTTGGCCCCGCTGATACGCGCTTTGCGCTTGATTTCAAACTCTTTGAGTGCCCGTTTGACGGCATCTTTTTCGGTATCGATGACCGACGTGATCTGGACCGATTTACGGAAACGGCGCAGCCCCATCTGCCCGATAAACCGCTCTTTCCCGTCCACGCTGACGTGCACGGTATCATCCGCCGGAACGTTCAGACGGATGATGTCCCCCTCTTTGAGATCGAGCAGTTCGGTGAGGCTCAGTTCGGCCGAACCGAGGTTCACGTCCACATTGACGTGTGCGCCCCCCAGTAGCACCTGAAGCTCCTGGTTGCGGCTTTTTTTCGAGCTCGTTTCGTTGAGCATCAGGTCGCGGCTGGCGAGTTTGGGCAAAATGGGTTCCAGCGCGATGACCGGATAGCAGATGTTCATCATCCCCGAGCTGTGGCCGATGATGATCTCCATGACGACCATGACGACGATCTCGTTCTGGGCAACGATCTGGACGACGTTGGGGCTGGACTCTTTGGACTCCACCTGAGGATACAGATCGGTCACCGGGCCCCACGCTTCGCGCAGCGTCGCCATCATGACCCGTAAAATCGTCTCAAACAGGGAAAGCTCGATGTCGGAAAATTCCCGGTTCGTCTCGAACGGCTCCCCTTTCCCCCCCAGAATACGGTCCAGCATCGGAAACGCGATCGAGGGATTGATCTCCAAAACCCCGTTTCCTTCCAGCGGCTTCATCGAAAAGACGTTGAAGCTCGTCGGGTTGGGCAGCGACATCAGGAATTCCCCATACGTCATCTGGTCGACCGAGTGGAGCTGAATCTCGACGATCGAGCGCATGATCGCCGAAATCTGCGACGCGATGGAGCGGGCCATCTTGTCATGAATCCCCCGAAATGCGCGCAGCTGCTCTTTGGAGACCCGGTTGGGGCGCTTGAAATCGTACAGGGTGATCTGGCGCTGCGGGGATAGGGCATCCACCCCCGCGTCTAGCGCCTCATCCCCCTCATCATCAACGACGTCGAGAAGGGCGTCGATCTCTTCTTGCGATAGAATATCAGCCATTAGCGCCCTTCCACCGCGTCTTTAATCCGGCGGATTACCGATTTGTGAATCTGCGAAATGCGCGATTCGGTGATGTTGACGATTTCACTGATCTCCTTGAGGGTCAGTTCCTCGAAATAATAGAGTTGGATAATCATCTGCTCCCGTTCATCAAACGTCATCAAAACTTCACGGATCGCCTCGATCAGATCGTCGTGTTCGATCTGTTCGAGGATCCCCTCCTGCTCGGAATTCCCCATCTGATCGTCCAGCGGCATGACCGCGTAAATGTCCGACGCGATCCGGGCTTCATGGATCTTTTCCTCTTCGACCCCCAGTATCTCGGCCAGCTGGGCGTTGGTCGGTTCCTCGTCGTGGTCGGCCAGATAGTGCTCGATCGCGTTATCGATCTCCTTGATCAGCCGTCGGCTGGAACGGCTGACCATGTCCAGCGAGCGTAGATAATCGAGCATCGCCCCGTACACGCGGGTCTTGGCGTATCCCCAGAACGAGTCGTTCTGCGTATCGTCGTATCGGCGCGCCAGCTTGACCAGCTCTTCGGTCCCGATCGCACACAGGTCCATGTAGTCGATGGAGCTGGGAAGGCGCTCTTTGAGCCGGAACGACATCGCTTTCACCGCCGGAAGGTACTGCAGCGCGAGCTGGTCTTCCTTGTGCTTGAGCTGTTCGCTGTACGCCTGCGCGCCGCTCATGACTGGCTCCGCGGAGTGTCATCGAGCAGATCGCTTTTGTGGGCGTAAAAAGCATCGATAAACTGCTCGCGCTTGTTGATCTCCCGTACAAAGAAATCGAGATTGTGCTCATGCGCGTGTTTCGGGAAGGCATGCGGTTTCACCCCCAGCGACTGGAAGTAGAATCCGACGCACAGGTGGGCAAAGAGGTAGAAAAACAGGGTAACGGCGACCACGAAGCCCAAAAAGCCCTCAGGGGTATCGGATTTGAGTATCCCGAAAACGATGCCGATGAAGAAACCCTGCACCGTCAGAAATGAGACAAAATTCGAACCCCTCATCCTCGTCTATCCTTGCTTGTAATCTTGCCCAGAGCCCTCTTCCCGACCGATGGGAGTAAGGTGATTAAAAATGTTCCATCAGCCGCTTGAACAGGCCGCTCAAACCGCTCTCTTTGGGATCAACTAGCACGTTTCGTTCCAATTTCCTGGCAAGGCGTTTGACGATCATTTCCAGCTCCTGCGTCGGTGTCGCTCCGGGAAAATCGCGAGCGAACAGCGCCCGTTTTTTGACGCTGGTCGAAATCTTCGGATCGTTGGAGACCTGCCCCAGATAGTTCAGCACCAGCGCCCCGCCGATATTGGCCCGGGCCACTTTGTTGATTTTCTCGAAAAGTGCTTCGGCCTCTTTGGCACTGCGGACCTGGTTCATGATGACGTTGATCTCGTCGCGCAGGCGCGAGGTGACCTTGATCGTCGCATAGGCGTCGGTAATGGCCGCCGGGTCGGGGACGGTGACGACGATCACATCGTCGCACGCCCGCAGAAACAGCTGGATATGTTCTCCGATCCCCGCCCCGGTATCGATGATCATGACGTCGAGGTCATCGAGCACCCCCGCTTCTTCCATAAACCGCTCGAAGAGTCCGCCGGACGCGTATTTGAAAATCTCTTCACCGCTCTCGCCGGGGATAAGAACAAGGTTTTTCTCGATCGGGACGAGAATCTCCTCTACCCGCGCTTCCCCTTTGAGCACATGGAGGATATTCTTCTGGATTTTGACGTTGAACATCACGTCCAGGTTCGCCAGCCCGATGTCGGCGTCGAAAATCCCCACTTTGAGGCCATATTTGGCCATCAGATAGGCGAGATTGGAGCTGATCGTACTTTTTCCAACCCCCCCCTTGCCGCTGGTAATCGCGATGAAACGGGTTTTTTTGGACGTCGCCTTGCGGTTTTGGTTCACAAGGGCTTCGAGTTTCGCGGCCTGGTGGTTCATGAGTTCTGCCCTTTGCGGAATCCGTGCAGGAGGCAATCGACAAGGAAATCACTGGTCGCGACGACGAGATCTTCGGGAACCTCCTGCCCCACCGAAAAGTAACTGACGGGGACGTTCGTTTCGTACACCAGCGAAAAGATGTTCCCGAATCCCCGCGTTTCGTCCAGTTTGGTAAACATGACCGTATCGATCCCCAGCGGGGCGAAATTCTCATACGTCGCCCGGAGGTCTTCGTATTTGATCGAACTGGGCAATACCAGCACTACGTCCACCGAATACTCGGTGTCGTTGGAACGGAGGCATTCGTAGATCTTGTCGATTTTCCCCTTGTCGTACGGGGAGGATCCCATCGTATCGATCAGGATATAGTCGCTGTAGCGCAGCGCGTTCAGGGCGCTTGAAAATTCGGGGGGATCGACGACCGTTTCGATCCCCAGTTTCATCATGCGGGCGTACTGCATCAGCTGCTCGACCGCCCCGATCCGGTAGGTATCCAGAACGACCAGCCCCACTTTGTATTTTTTCTCCATCAGGTACGAAAAGCGCGCTGCCAGCTTGGCGATCGACGTCGTTTTCCCGACCCCCGTGGGACCGACGAGCATGACCACTTTTTTCCCCCCGTTTTTGGGCGGGGTTTCGAGGCGCACGGGGATCATTTTCCGCATCAGCACCTGGAAATAGCGCTTCACCGTTTCGGAATTCTCCCGCATTTTGGAGGGCATATGCTCCAGGGTCAGCTGCATGATCTGATCGAGATGATTCTGATCCATCCCGCTTTGGAGGGCGAGACGGTAAATCTCGGCAAATTCCGGGGGGATCGAGGACTGGAGCTTCGGCGCTTTTTCGTCCCAGAACATGTTCTGGATCAGCTTGACCTTATCCCCGAGCTTTTCGATCTCTTCCTTGATCCGCTTGATGTCTTCGCTCTCAATCGGGGCACTCTGGCGGCCAGAGCGCTCCTCTTCGGTCACTTCGGCGATTTTCGAGATCTGTTTGGCCGCTTCGGAAATGTTGTAGAGGACGTCGCTGCTTTTTTGCGTCAGGGGGCGCTGTTTCGTCAGCGGTTCGCTTATCCGCGGCTTGGCGGGGGGAATATGGTCCTCTTCGACGCCGACGACGATCTCGTAGAGCGCACTTTTCCCCAGCGATTTTTTCTGGATTTCACGCGTTTCGATCAGCATCGCCTCTTCGCCCACTTCGAGCTGCGCTTTTTTGAGCGCTTCGGCGGGAGTGGCGCCGCTAAATGTCAGGATTTTCATATCGTCTCCGTAGAGTTTTGCCCGCTGCACCGAGGCTTTGCAAAGGAACCGTCACACTCACCCGTTCACGCCAGCAGGGATGGGGGATCGTCAATTCTTTGTATTGTACCACTCTATCCTCAAAAAAAAGGATATCCAGATCGAGCGTCCGGGGGGCATTGGGGAAACTGCGTTTCCGCCCGAACCGCTTTTCGATGTTCCATACGACCCGCAGCAACCGCCTGGGGGAGAGCGACGTGGCGATGGCGATCACCGTGTTGTCAAAATCGTTTTGTTCCAGGTATCCAAACGGCGGATTACGCAAAATGCTTCCCGTCGAAAGGAGTGCCAGCCGCGGCGTACGGCGCAGGAAAACCAGCAGCCGCTCCATCCTCCGGCGCGTATCCCCGACGTTCCCCCCCACCCCGAGGACCACCCGGTAGCGGTATGGGGACTTCTCTGCGAACCGCTTCGGGAAGTTCGGGGTTTTGTACAGGAAATGGCGTTCGCCCGTTTTTCGGCGAAGGTACATCTCTCAGGCTTCTTCACTCACCTGCTGTTGCTGCACGTGCGCCTGACGCATCGCGTTGATCTCGCTGAGGATCTGGAGCATCCCTACCATTGCCAGGTGGTATCCGAACGGTCCGAAACCGATCACCGAGGAGGTGCAGACCGGTGCCGTCATGCTTTTCTGGCGGAACTCTTCGCGGCGGTAAATGTTGCTGATGTGCACTTCGATCGTCGGCAGGTTGACCGCACTGATCGCGTCACGAATCGCGATCGACGTGTGGGTGTAGGCGGCGGGGTTGATGATGATCCCGTCCGCGTCGCCGTAACACTCCTGAATCCGGTCTACCAGCTCCCCTTCCAGGTTGCTCTGGTAAAACTCGATCTCGACACCGTTCTGGGAAGCGACCTCTTTCATCTGCGCATGGATCTGTTCCAGGCGCATCGGACCGTAAACCGACTGCTCCCGGACTCCCAGCATATTGAGGTTTGGTCCCTGTATTACGACTATTTTCATTCACTGACCCTTGTTCTCTGTTTTTAGGGAGTAGATTATAAGGGGTTCTTGTTTATAAGCAACTAAATCGCACTAACCGCGACCGTATTCGACGCGGTTACGGCCGTTCGCCTTGGCGCGGTACAGGGTGTCATCCGCCCGCTGGAGCAACGATTCCCCGTCATCGCGTCCGGGGATATAGGTTGCGACCCCGAACGAACCGGTGACTTTTCCCACCCCCTCGATCACGGCGGCTTCGACCGCACCGCGAAGCTTTTCGGCAACGAACATCGCTTCTTCGCGGTTCACGTCGGGGAGGAGGCAGACAAACTCTTCGCCCCCCCACCGCGCCAGGATATCCCCCGTCCGGACGGTGGCCGAGAGGATATGGGCAATCTCCACGAGGACCCGGTCTCCCGCCTGGTGGCCGTAGGTATCGTTGATCCGCTTGAAATGGTCGATGTCGCCGATCACCAGCGCAAACGTGTGTTTGTCGTCCCAGCACCGCCGCTGGAGCATCATTTCAAACACTTCATTGAATTTGTGCCGGTTGTACAGTTTGGTCAGCGGGTCGGTGATGGAGAGGAGCTCGATCCGCTTTTTGTCGGTGATATCGTGGAAAATGGCGGTGTAGCGGACCGTCTCTTCATCCACGATCGGGGTAATAACCGCATCCAGCCAGACGCTCTCGCCGCCGGAGAGGATTGCCTGCACTTCCCCCGACCACCGGCGCTGCGAAGCGATCGCATTGCGCATCAGTTCGGGGACGAATTCGATCACCCCGTTGGCAAACATGAATTTCAGCGACCGTCCCACGATCTCCTCGCGGGGATAGCCGAAAAACTCCGAAAATGCCCGCGTCGCTTCCAGGACGTTGCACTCTTCGTCAATCTTGACAATCAGCAGGTTCGCGTCGATGATCATCTGGTCGCGGTGCAGCTCTTCGTTGAGCGATTCGATCCGTTTCATCTGCGACTGCTGGGTCAGCTTGAGCTCATGCAGGTCGCTGATGTCGTAAATGGAGACCATCACCAGCCCCTCTTCGGGGATATAGGGGGAAATCGTCACCTGCAGCTGCATGTGCCGCAGCAGCGACGTCGTGATTTTGGTACGGGGGATCTCGATGAAACGGTTCTGGAGCGACGCGTCGTAAAAGGTGGGGGACTCCAGTCGCAGCGTGGTGCGGATTTTGCGCGAAAAAACCTTGTAATCGATCTGGGGATAGTAATCCTTGAGGTTTTTGCCGATGATCTCGGAAGCGGGGATCGTCGTATTGATCTCCAGCCAGGTGTTCCAGTAACGAACCTCGTACGCTTCATCGAGGATCACCACCCCGATTTCGAGGGCGTCGAGAAGGATATTGGGATAGGGAATCTGCACCATCAGGCGTACAACTCCTCGAGTTTCCGGTCGATCAGCTCTTTGAGCCGCCCGATCATCTCGTCTTTGGTCAGGATGAAAATATGGCCGCTGACGTGCTGGTTTTCAAACTCCATCAGGGTGCTGATGATGATGATCCGATGATAGTTGAGCAGATCGTGGGGGCTGATGAGGGCATTCCCCCGGATTACCTCGGTGGAGGGGACGAAAAACTGCACCTTCGTGTTAAGCTCTTCGGTCAGGCGGCTGATGATCGTCGCGCTGAGGATATTGGTCAGTTCGATCACCGCATCGTAAATGTCCCCTTCCGAAGGGGTCTGGATGTCGTAGAGGTGATGCCCCAGATTTTGGGCGGAGGCTTCGGAAATAACGAACAGGAACTCGCCGCTGAACATCCCCCCGAACAGCTGCTTGGTGACGAAACTGTGCTGTTCTTCGGGAATCGATTTCTGGATGAACGCGTGCAACCCTTCCATATCGCTGACGATGATTTCGGGGATGTGCATTTTCCCGAACGCCTGCAACAGGTCGGCGATACTGGCCGTCGCATTCCCCATCGCGATATTCATGAGTTCGCGCAGGATGTCGAGATGGTCTCCGGAAAATTCGTTCTGATCCATTAATTCCTCTTTTTTTCAGATGACCAGCTGTTGCAGAATCTGTCCCATTTTTTCGTTGGTGATCGGCTTGGGGACCATCATTTTCGCCCCCATTTCCAGCACCATCGCCTGAGCCTGCGTCTGGATGTCGGCCGACACGATCACAACCTGGGCTTTGGGGTTGATCGCCATGATCTCCCGGAGCGCTTCATACCCGTCCATCACCGGCATCGTCAGGTCGAGGAAAACGACGATCGGTTTTTCCGCTTTGTATTTTTCCAGTGCGATCAGACCGTTCTCGGCTTCGATGAATTCGGCATTGGGTTCGAATTCCCTGAGGGTCTTGACCAGGTACATACGCGCTATTTTCGAATCGTCCACTACGAGTATTTTCACGTTCGCTCTTTTGCTATGAATGGAAATGAGTCCGTATTTTACCGCAAAATGGTTGCATCCGAACTTTGATATACTTTCGATTATACAATAGCGATACTTAAAGGTTTTTTCGTGCACATTTTACTCTGCGATGCTCTCTATTCCGGCGGAACCCTCTACCGCGATCACGGGGTCGTTTTTGACAAAACGATCCTTGAAGTGCGGCCCGGCGACGAACTGCGCGAGCGATTCGGCGGGCGATGTACGGAGCTTGGGGAGGGATCGGTGATTTTTCCCGGCCTCATCAATGCCCACGTCCACCTGGAGTTTTCCGCCAACCGCTCCACCCTCGACTACGGCGGTTTCATGCCCTGGCTCTCCAGCGTCATTGCCCACCGCGACGAGCTGATTAGCGAATGCGACGACGCCTGCATCGCGCGGGCGGTCCAGACGATGCTCGCCAACGGCATCACGGCATTCGGCGCGATCAGCTCGTACGGGTTCGATCTGGACGCCTGTGCCAAAGCCCCCCAGAAAGTCGTTTATTTCAATGAACTGATCGGATCGGATCCCGCTATGGCCGATGCCCTGTACACCGATTTCCAGGAGCGCCTTTTCGCTTCGCAGGAACACTCCCGCGAGGGGTTTTACCCCGCGGTGGCGATCCATTCGCCCTATTCGGTCCACCCGGTGCTGATCCGCAAGGCACTCGATTATGCCCGTCACCACCGTCTCCGCGTCAGCACCCATTTCCTGGAAAGCCGTGCCGAGCGGGAGTGGCTGGATCGCAGCGAAGGGGAGTTCAAGCCCTTTTTCGAAAATTTTCTCCGCCAGAGCCGCGCGGCCAATAGCGCAGAGGGGTTTTTAGCGCTGTTCGAGGGGGTGAATGCCCTCCTGACTCATGCCGTCTGGACCGATGAAGCCGAACTCTCCCGGATAGCGGACGGGGGGCACACGATCGTCCACTGCCCGGTCTCCAACCGGCTGCTGGGCAACGGGGCCCTCGACCTGGAGCGGCTTGACGCGCACGCCGTCCGCTGGGTCTGCGGAACCGACGGGCTCAGTTCGAACTACACCCTTGATCTGTTCGAAGAGATGAAAATCGCCCTCTTTCTCCACCACTCGCGCGATCTGGCGGCGTTTGCCCGCCGGCTGTGGCAAAGCGTCACCGAAGAGGCCGCGGCCGCGTTGGGGCTGAACTGTGGTACAATCGCACCAGGCCGCGATGCCGACCTGGTCGTGGGACGGGTCGACTACCCGATCAACGACCAGCTCCCGCTCCAGATGCTGCTGCACCGCCCCACGATCGAAGCGGTCTATGTCGGGGGCCATAACGTCAAAGGATCATGAACATGGAATGGATCAAAAAAATCGGAAGCTGCCTCGCAACGGGACTCAGATTTATTCAGGAACATTTTAAAGCGACGCTGCTGGTCGTGATCGTCGCCTGGATGCTCATCCCCTCGGCCGAAGAGGGGATCGCCACGCACAACCTCGAAAAAATCTCCCTCGTCGGACCGATTCTCGAAGCGGGAGCGATCGTCGAACAGCTCGACGCAGCAGCCGAAAATCCCGACGTCAAGGGGGTGTTGTTCACGATCGACTCTCCCGGCGGCGCGGTCGCCCCTTCCGTTGAGATCGCCTACGCCATCAAACGGCTGCGCGAATCCAAGCCGGTCGTCGTGTATGCGGCGGGGATGATGGCCAGCGGCGGCTATTACGCCGGGATCTGGGGAAACCGGATCCTCGCCAACCCCGGCAGCATGATCGGCTCCATCGGGGTGATCATCGAGGGGGCGGACATCTCCGGGCTCATGGAAAAAGTGGGGGTCAAAACGCAGGTCGTCCACGCCGGGAGCTACAAACAGGTAGGGACCTTCGACCGGGCGTGGACCCCGCATGAAAAAGCCGAACTCGACAAGGTGATCACGGGGACCTACGACATGTTCGTCCGCGACGTCGCCCGGGCCCGCCGCCTCGACCCGCATCAAAGCGGCGATTACGCCGACGCCCACATCTTTACGGCCGAACAGGCGCAGAAAGTGGGACTCGTGGATGCAATCGGCGTCGAGCACGACGCAAAACAGGCCGTCGCCGAACTGGCCAAAGTGACCGATCCGGTCTGGAACCGGGAGGACCCGATGGAGAAGTTTTTCAAACGGTTCGCGCTGGAAGGAGC